>DASPMW010000028.1:0-21085 GCA_035626855.1 Patescibacteria group bacterium | reverse complement strand
CGCTGGGTCGGCGGGGCGGAAGGCGGAATAGGTGAGGCCGATCGCGGGCAGCTGGCGGCGCGCCTCCACCAGGCGCTGCATCGTTTCGGCGGTGACCAGCGGCGTATCGGAAAACACGACGAGGATATCGCCGTCAAAATTTTTGAAATGATCGCGCGCCGCGCGCGCCGCGCCGCCCGTGCCGTTGGCGACCGCCTGTATCGCGGTCGCATGGGGCTTTACCGCATCCGCCATCTGCAACATGTCCGCGCCGATGACGACGACAATCTTTTCGGGGTTCAGCGCTTCGCAGGTGGCGATGACATGGCCGACCATACTGCGTCCCGCGATCTCATGCAGCGGTTTTGGCAGCGCCGATTTCATGCGCGTGCCTTTTCCGGCGGCGAGAATGATGCAGGCGAGTTTGTTGCTGATCGTCATGATATCCGTGTTTCCCCCGCCCTCAAAAGAGCAGTTCCCCTTGAACGCCTCAAGTCACTGTTTGTTACAGGAGATTACACGAAAAATGCCTGTGGATTGTGCAAATTTCGTGCAGAAAGCCGCACAAAAAAAAGCGCCGCAGGGTGCGGCGCTTTTCGTGGATGCGTGACTGTTAAGACTTCTTCGCCGTGCCCGAAAGATGCGCGACGACCGCGCCGTATTCAGAGGAGATTTCCATGCGGACCGGGACGACGGGGCCGTTTTCCTCGAGCCGCGCGAACCAGATGGTCGGCAGTTTCTTGCGCGCCTCGGTGTGGCTCTGCACCGCCATCCAGCCCCGTTCCTTGTCCTTGGGCTTGAAGCCCGCGACCGGTTCGACCTTCAGCGTGCAGCGCAGCGCGTCGCCTGAAAATTTCGAATATTCCGATTTCGGCAGGTTTTCGCGGCCGTCATCGGTCAGGTTGATGTTGAAGCGGCGCTTGCCGTCGAACACGGGGAAGGAGCCTTCGCATTTCTCGGTGTTCTTGGCGTTCTGCATCATCAGGAGCGCGCCGGTCAGCATATCGACCGCGTCCTTCGCCAGGTCTTTCTTCGGCTCGGTGTTGACCGTGGTTTTTTCGCCCTGCTGCGTGACGGTTTTCAGCAGGTTTCCCTTCGGGTCGTACTGCATTTCGGTGATCTTCACCGATTTACGCCAACTCGAGCTCGAGGTCGAGACGGAAGGGATAAGCACGCCGTCTTCGCTGTGGCCGGAGGTTTTGTACTGCGCCTCCCAGGGGAACATGCTGCCGATGAAGCCGTCGGTTTCCGCCTTCAGGCCGATGTCGTAGGCTTCTTTGGTCAGGTCGAGTTCAAGATCCGCGTTCAGCGCCTTGAGGCCGCCGGCATAAACGTCATAGCGCAGGCCGAGTTTTTTGGGCTCGACCACGTCATAGCGGAGCGATGCGTTCTGGAAGTAGGGCTTGTAGCCTTCCTGCGCCGAGGCGGGTGCGGCAAGGCCGACGAGTGCGACGAGCGCGACAGCGAAGCTCGTCTTATACATTCCGTTTTTCATCATCATCCCTTTCGGCCGGCAAATCTTGATACGAAGCCGGCAGTATTTTCATGCGGTGACAGGGGCACGGTCTTTTCCAAAGCGTCTAAAAAACTTTTAGCGAATAAAAACAGAAAGTTAAAGCGGCGCCGTGCCCGTCTTGCTGAATAGCAATATGCAATATCAGGGCCGAAAAAGCCAGTTTTCGGCAGTCACTGTTTGTTGCAGGGTGTTACAGGAGAATTTGATTAAAATTCAATGGATTAACAGCGAGGTGGTCAGATGTCGCGCTTCTCGCATTTTCCGCTTTGCAGCGATGCCTTGCGGCGGCGGATGGCATCACCTGCGCGCAGGTTCAGCTTCGGCTCAGTCTCGGTCGTGAAGGACAGCAGCTTCACGTCCTCGACCAGCATCACCACAAATTCACCAACCTCCGACACGGAAGCGACGACCGCCTGCTCGCCGATCACATCGCGCTTGCCACGCTTCTGCGTCGGCTCCGCGAGCAGCGGTTCCTTCCAGCGGATCACATCACCGGTTTTCGGGGAGGGACAGGGTTTCCAGCTCATCAAATGATTTCCTTTACGCGTATCGTATCTTCCCGCTGCGGGCTCGTCGAGATGATGACGGCTTCGACGCCGGTCAGTTCTTCGAGGCGGTGGATGTATTTCAGAGCTTTCGAAGGCAGGTCAGAAAGTTTGCGGACGCCGCGCAACGGGGTCTGCCAGCCGGGCATGGTTTCATAGACGGGCTGCAGTTTCGCCTGCAGGTCTTCGGATGCCGGGATGTAGTCGTAGTGCTTGCCGTCAGCGGTGTAGCCGGTGCAGATTTTCACTTCTTCCAGCGTGTCCATCACGTCGAGCTTCATGAGTGCGATGCCCTTGATGCCGCAGATCTTCACAGCCTGTTTCACCTGCACCGCATCGAACCAGCCGCAGCGCCGGCGGCGGCCGGTGGTGGTGCCGAATTCATGGCCGCGTTCGGTCAGCGTGTCGCCGACGGTATCAAATAGTTCGGTCGGGAAGGGGCCCGAGCCGACGCGCGTCGAATACGCCTTGGTGATGCCGAGCACATAGCCCATCTGGTCCGCGCCCACGCCCGCGCCGATCGCCGCCTGCGCCGCGATGGTGTTGGAGGAAGTGACGTAAGGATAGGTGCCGTGGTTGACGTCGAGCATTACGCCCTGCGCGCCTTCGAACAGCACGGTTTTCTTGGCGGTTTTCGCGTCGTCCAGCACGCGCCAGGCAGGTGCCACATGCGGCAGGATCTTCGGCGCGACTTCCTGCAACTGGCCGACGAGTTCATCCACATTGAACGGCGCAGCGCCAAGACCTTTGTAGAGCGCGTTGTAATAAAAGGCGAGTTTCTCGACTTTGGCTTTCAGCGTTTCCGGATGCGCGAGGTCGCACATGCGGATCGCGCGCCGCCCGACAGTGTCTTCATAGGCCGGGCCGATGCCGCGGCCCGTCGTGCCGATCTTGGCATTGCCGCGGGCTTCTTCCAGCGCTTTGTCCAATGAGGCATTGACCGGCAGGATCAACGTCGCGCTTTCGGAAACGATTAAATTCTCAGGCGTGATGGTCAGTCCCTGTCCGGTCAGGCGCTCGATCTCCTTGAGCAGCGCCCAGGGGTCGACCACGACGCCGTTGCCGATCACCGACAATTTGCCGCGCACGACGCCGGAGGGGAGGAGGTGCAGCTTGTAGGTCGTCTCGCCCACCACGAGGGTATGGCCCGCGTTATGGCCGCCCTGGAAACGCACGACGACATCGGCTTCCGCCGCCAGCCAGTCGACGATCTTGCCCTTGCCCTCGTCGCCCCATTGCGAGCCGATGACCGTGATATTTCCCATAAGCGCCTCTCTTTGCTGTTACATCATTGGATACCATGCGCCGCAACATCGATGCAGCCGCAAAATTTCCTGAAAGGTCAAAAAGATGAGTCGGATTCCGTTGCCAAAATTGATAGTTTGGTAGAAATAAGAAGCTTTTTGAAAAGCTGAAAAATCGGCCGTGCAAAAACGGCCCGCGAGGCGAGGCTATGGGATTACTGGTTCTGAAATTCGGCGGCACGTCGGTCGCGACGGTTCCTGCTATTGAAAACGTGGCGAACAAGGTGGCGGCCGAGATCAAGCTCGGCCATAAGGTCGCCGTCGTCGTTTCCGCCATGGCGGGCGTCACCAACCAGCTCGTCAGCTATTGCACCGCGATCAACACGCTTTACGACCCGCGCGAATACGACGCGATCGTCGCGTCCGGCGAACAGGTGACATCCGGCCTGCTCGCGCTCGCGCTACATAAGCGCGGCCTGGCGGCAAGGTCATGGCAGGGATGGCAGGTGCCGATCCTGACCAACGATGTGCATGGCAAGGCGCGCATCCGCGGCATCGAAACCGACAATCTGCGCGCCTCCCTCGAGCGGGGCGAAGTCGCCGTGATCGCAGGCTTCCAGGGCATGGCGGGCGACAACCGCATCGCGACGCTCGGGCGCGGCGGCTCGGACACGTCGGCGGTCGCTGTTGCGGCGGCTCTCAAGGCGGATCGCTGCGACATCTATACCGATGTCGACGGCGTCTATACCGCCGATCCGCGCATCGTGACGAAGGCGAAAAAGATTCCGAAGATTTCGTATGAAGAGATGCTCGAGATGGCGTCCGTCGGCGCGAAAGTGCTGCAGACCCGCTCGGTCGAATTGGCGATGAAAGAAAAAGTGCCAGTGCAGGTGCTCTCGAGCTTCGAGGGCGCACTCGGCTCCGACATCCCGGGAACAATGGTTATAGACGAGGATAATATCGTGGAACAGGAAGTTGTCAGCGGCGTCACGCATAGCCGCGACGAAGCAAAAGTCACCTTGCGCAATCTGCCCGACGTGCCGGGCGTCGCGGCGAAAATTTTCGGCGGCATGGCGGAAGCGGCCGTCAACGTCGATATGATCGTGCAGAACGTTTCGCCCGACAAGGCGAAGACCGACCTTACCTTCACCGTCGGCCGCGCCGACCTGCCGAAGGCGCTCGATATCCTGAAAAAGGCCGAGAATGACGGGCTGAAGGGCATCCAGGTTGAATCAAGCGCGGATGTCGCGAAGGTCTCGATCATCGGCATCGGCATGAAATCCTATGTCGGCGTCGCCTCCAAAATGTTCCAGACGCTCGCGGACAAGGGCATCAATATCCAGGTGATCACAACCTCCGAGATCAAGGTGAGCGTCCTCATTTCCGAAGAATACACCGAACTCGCCGTGCGCTCGCTGCACACGGCCTATGGGCTCGACCAGGCATAATGGAACAGTCGCGCAAGACATGGCCGGAACTGACGGCGGCGAACGCGGAAGCGCGCGAGTTGAAGTCCTCCGAATTTGTCGAGGCGCAGATTTCCTTCGCCGCGCCGCGCCGCATCATGGCGACGTTGCGCGAGCTCATGAAATCCGACCAGGGCGCGGATACCAAGCTCGACGAAATCGTGCGCCTCGTCGCGCGCGAGCTGCGCGCGGATGACTGCACCTGTTTTATCCAGCGCGCGGGCGAGGTGCTGGAGCTTTATTCATCCTCAAACCTCAAGCCCGAAGCCTGCACCGAAATGGGCCGGGTCGGGGAGGGCGATATCGGTGATGTCGCGGCCGCCGCATCCCCCATCGTGATCGCGGACAAAAAAGACGGCGCCTTTTACCGCTCCTTCTGCGGCGTGCCGGTCCTGCGCGGCGGGCGCGTGCGCGGCGTGCTCGCCGTGCGCAGCAAATCGCCCCGCAATTACGGCGAGGAAACCGTCGATATCCTGCAGACCATTGCAATGGTGGTGGCCGAGATCGTCATCGCAGGCGGGTTGCTGACGCGGCTTGAAATCAATTCCAGTTTCTCTTCCGGCGGCAAGCCGACGCATATCTCGGGCGCCAGCCTCGCGCGCGGCCTCGCGATCGGCACCGCCGTCGTGTACGAGCAGGGCGCCGCGCTGCAGGAAATCATCGCGGAAGACACGAAGGTTGAAAAGGCGCGGCTGCAGGAAGCGATTGCCAGCATGCATAACGCCATCGACCGCATGCTGAACCGCAACAACGCGCTTTCCGGCACCGAAAGCCGCGACATCCTGGAGGCGTACCAGATGTTCGCCAAGGACCGCGGCTGGCTCGCCCGCATCGACGCGACCATCGACAAGGGCTTGAGCGCGGAGGCGGCGGTGCAGCGCGTGCAGAACGAAACCCGCGCGCGCATGATGCAAATCAACGATGCCTATATCCGCGAGCGGCTGCAGGACCTCGAAGACCTCAGCAACCGCCTGCTGTCGCACCTGATGAAGGATACGCGCGCCCGTGCGCATGAGGACCTGCCCGACAACATCATCCTTGTCGCCCGCAACCTCGGCCCTGCCGCGCTCCTCGATTTCGACCATACCAAGCTGAAGGGCGTGATCCTTGAAAAGGGCAGCGCCTCCAACCACGTCGCGATCGTCGCGCGCGCACTCGGAATACCTGTGGTCGGGCAGGCGGGCGATATTCACAATTTCGTCGTCGGCGGCGACCAGGTGATCGTCGATGGCGATCATGGCATGGTCTATATCGGCCCCGGCGATTACATCGTCGATCTCTACAGCAAGACGATGGAGGCGCGCGAAAAACGCGCGACGCTCTACCGCCAGAAGGCGCAGACGCAATCGGTCACGCAGGACGGTCTCAAGATCGCGGTGCATATCAATGCCGGCCTCATGAACGAGGTGGATGCCGTGAATTCACTTGGCGCGGACGGCATCGGGCTCTACCGCACCGAGCTTTCCTTCATGGGCTGGCAGAAATACCCGCTGGTCGTGACGCAGGCGGAATTCTACGGCAACATCATGGACAAGATGGCGGGCAAGCCCGTCGTGTTCCGCACGCTCGATATCGGCGGCGACAAGCCGCTGCCCTATTTCAAGGCGCCGGAGGAGGAAAACCCCGCGCTCGGCTGGCGCGCGGTGCGCATCGGCATGGACCGCCCGGCCGTGCTGCGCACGCAGTTCCGTGCCTTTATCCGCGGCAGCCGCGGCCGTGACCTGAAAATCCTGCTGCCCTTCATTACCGAGGTGGCGGAATTCGACCGCGCCCGGGAATTCCTGGAGATGGAAAAGATCCGCGCGCTGGGCAACGGCATCACCGTGCCCGAAAAGATCGAGCTCGGCGCGATGATCGAGGTGCCGTCGATTTTGTGGCAGCTCGACACGCTGCTGAAAACCGCCGATTTCGTCGCGGTCGGCACGAACGACCTGATGCAGTACCTGTTCGCCGCCGACCGCAACAATTTCGCGCTGCGCAGCCGCTACGACACGCTGTCTCCCGCCATGCTGCGCGTCATGAAGGAAATTACCGATAAATGCGCGGCCGCGAATGTGCCGGTCAGCGTCTGCGGCGAAATGGCGGGCAACCCGCTTGAGGCCATGGTGCTTATCGCGCTCGGCTACCGCCAGCTTTCCGTTTCCACCCAGTCGGTCGAAGCGGTCAAGGGCATGGTGCCGACGCTTGATACCAGCCGCCTCAAGCCCTATCTTGACCAGCTCATGCAGTCCCGCGAGCATTCATTGCGCGAGCGGCTTTTGTCCTTCGCGCGCGACCATCACGTCAACCTGTCACCGTCCGAGTAGGTAATATGGCTCCTGAAGAAAAAAAGCGGCGCAAGCGCGCTACCGGCGAACCGACCCATGCGGTCCATGCCCCCAGCTCCACCCTGAAGGCGGGCGAGATCCTGCGCGAAACGCGCCTCGCCAAGGGTCTCGAGCTGGAGGAAATTTCGGCGGCGATCCATGTCCGCGTCGGCCAGCTGAAGGCGATCGAGGAGAACCACCTCGACGCGCTGCCCGGCATGACCTATGCGCTCGGCTTCCTGAAAAGCTACGCGCAGTACCTCAAGCTCGACGCGAACGAGCTTGCGACGAAGTTCAAGATCGAAAACGGCGCGGTGCCCAAGCCCGTCATGCATTCGACCGAGCCCCTGCCCGAGAGCAAGATGCCGGATCCCTTCCTGCTGGGCGTCGCCGGCGTCGGCGTGCTCATCGTCGCGATCCTCTGGGCAGTCTTCTCGGGCGGCGACGACGAGGCGCGCAAGATCGCAAGCGACATTCCGCCCGCGCCTGCCATCATTGAAACCGCGCCCATCCCGGCGCAGCCGCCGCAGGTGGCCGCCACCCCCGCAACCGACAGCGGCGCGAATGATACCTCTGCCCCCATCGCGACCGGCCCGCTGACGACGCCCGTCACGCCGGTCGAAAATATCGCTTCCGCCCCGTCAACCGGCGTCGTCGCCGCGGACGCTGCGACCGATACGGCGACTGCCGCCTCGCCGGTACCGGGGCGCAAGCCGGCCGCCGCCTCCGAAACCGAAACAGCGGCCGAGCCTGCCGCCGGCAGCCCGCAGCCCGCACCGCCCGCAGACGCAGATGTCATCAACGTCTCGCGCGGCCGCAGCCGGGTCGTGTTGCGCGCGACGCAGACGACTTGGGTTCAGGTCACCGACGCGTCCGGCAAGGTCGTGCTAAAAAAAGTGCTGCGCGCAGGCGACGTCTTTGCGGTGCCCGACGGCGCCGGCTATTCGCTCGTGACCGGGAATGCCGGCGGGATCGAGGCGGTCGTCGACGGCCAGCCCAAATCGCTCGGCAAGCGCGGCGACGTGCTGCGCGGCGTGCCGCTGACGCCCGAAGCGCTGAAGAACACCGGCAACGCGCGTCGTAACAGCTTCCGGGAGTAACATGAGCTACGTCGCGCGTCCCTACCGTCAGGTCCACCGGCGCAAGACCCGCACGGTCTATGTCGGCAAGGTGCCTGTCGGCGGCGACCATCCGATCACCGTGCAGTCGATGACCAACACGCTGACCTCCGACGTCGCGGCGACGGTCGCGCAGATCCGCGCGCTCGAAATTGCGGGGGCCGATATCGTGCGCGTGTCCTGCCCGGATGAAGCCTCAAGCGCGGCGCTCAAGGAAATCGTCAAGGAAGTGACCGTGCCGATCGTGGCCGATATCCATTTCCACTACAAGCGGGGGGTCGAGGCGGCGATGAACGGCGCGGCTTGCCTGCGCATCAACCCCGGCAATATCGGCTCTGCCGACCGTGTCAGGGAAGTCATCAAGGCGGCGAAGGACAATAACTGCTCGATCCGCATCGGCGTGAACGCGGGCTCGCTCGAAAAGGATTTGCTGGAACAGTATGGCGAACCCTGCCCCGAGGCGATGGTGGCCTCCGCGCAGCGCCACATCCAGATCCTCGAAGACCACGATTTCTTCAACTTCAAGATTTCCTGCAAGGCCTCCGACGTGTTCCTTGCCGTCGCCGCCTATCAGCAGCTCTCCGAAGCCTGCGATTATCCGTTGCATGTGGGCGTGACCGAAGCCGGCGGGCTTCGCACCGGGACCATCAAGTCCTCAATCGGCATCGGCAGCCTGCTCTGGGCCGGCATCGGCGATACGATCCGCGTTTCCCTTTCGGCTGACCCGGTGGAAGAAATCAAGGTCGGCTTCGATATCCTGAAATCGCTGGGCCTGCGGCACCGCGGCGTCAATGTCATCGCCTGCCCGTCCTGCGCGCGCCAGCAGTTCGACGTTATCGAAACGGTACGCGTGCTGGAAGACCGCCTCGCGCATATCACGACGCCGCTCACCGTTTCCGTGATCGGCTGCGTGGTGAACGGCCCCGGCGAGGCGCTGATGACTGATATCGGTTTCACCGGCGGGGGACGGGGCACGCACCAGGTCTATCTCGGCGGCCAGCCCGCGCACCGGCTCCAGAACGAGGATATCGTGCAGCACCTCGTCTCCCTCGTCGAAGCGAAGGCGGCGGAGATCGAGAAGATGCGCGCGGAAAAAGGGGCGGCCGTTTAAATGTCGCTCGACCGCAAACTGGGGCAGGTGCTGTCGCGCTTTCAGGAGATTGAATCCCTGATGTCGTCCGGCAAGCTCGCCTCCGACGATTTCACGAAGCTCTCCAAGGAATATTCCGAGCTGACGCCGCTCGCCGCGACCATTCGCGAATACAAGGCCGCGCAAAAGGAATATGCCGATCTCGAGCAGCTCATGAACGACGCCGCCGGCGACCGCGAAATGCGCGCGATGGCCGAGGAAGACTATTACAAGCTGAAGGACCAGCTGCCCGAGCTCGAGAAGAAAATCCACGTCGCGCTGCTGCCGAAAGACGCGGCGGACGCCAAGAACGCGATCCTCGAAATCCGCGCCGGCACCGGCGGGGACGAGGCGGCTCTGTTCGCGGCCGACCTGCTCGACATGTACAAGCGCTATGCCGCGCTCAAGGGCTGGCAGTTCGAGGTCATGGAATATTCTGAGAGCGATCTAGGCGGCATCCGACAGGCGGTGATCGAGGTGTCGGGCCGCGAGGTCTTCGCGCGACTTAAATTCGAAAGCGGCGTCCACCGCGTGCAGCGCGTGCCTGCGACCGAGGCGCAAGGGCGCGTCCATACCTCCGCCGCGACCGTCGCCGTGCTGCCCGAGGCGGAAGAGGTGGATGTCGTGCTGAAGGACGAAGAACTGCGCATCGACGTCATGCGCGCCGGCGGCGCGGGCGGCCAGCACGTCAACAAGACGGAATCCGCCGTGCGCATCACGCACCTGCCCACCGGCCTCGTCGTCGTGCAGCAGGACGAAAAATCGCAGCACAAGAACAAGGCCCGAGCCCTCAAGATCCTCCGCGCCCGGCTTTATGACATGGAGCGCCAGAAACTCGACAACGCCCGCGCCGCGAACCGCAAGGAACAGGTCGGCTCCGGCGACCGGTCGGAGCGCATCCGCACCTACAACTTCCCGCAGGGCCGCGTGACCGACCATCGCATCAACCTGACGCTCTACAAGATCGACCGCGTCGTCTCCGGCGAGTGCCTTGATGAAATCATCGATCCGTTGATCTCCGAAGATCAGGCAAGCAAGCTCGCGGAGATGAGCTGGTGATTATTCATATCCGTCCTCTGCGCCACCCCGGCGAAGGCCGGGGTCCAGTCACGCGCAGCGCATTTATAAATGCGGCAGTAAAACGCCGGGCCTGGATCCCGGCCTTCGCCGGGATGGCGATGGAGGCGACGTGACCACGATCTCGGAATTTATTTCGGCCGCGCGGTTGGAGCTCACTGCATCTAACATCGAAAACCCCGAAACCGACATTCGCCTGCTCGTCCAGCATGCGACCGGCATGAGTCATGCGAAATTGGCGAGCAATTTGAATCAATTGCTGAGCGATGCTCAACTGAAATCTTTAAATGACATGATCGCGCGCCGCGCGAAGCGGGAACCTGTGTCGCGCATCATCGGCAGCCGCGGGTTCTGGAAGTCGGACTTCAGGCTCTCGCCGCAAACGCTTGATCCAAGGCCGGATTCCGAAACGCTGATTGAGGCAGCGATCAAGTTTGCCGAGCCGAAGCCTGCGCGTATCCTCGACCTCGGCACCGGCACGGGCTGCCTGCTGCTGTCGCTGCTGCAGGAATTTCCGAACGCGACCGGCCTCGGCGTTGATATCGCGGCGGGTGCGGTCGCGACAGCGCGTGAAAACGCGCAAGCCCTGAAGCTCGATGCGCGCGCGGAATTTAAAACCGCAGACTGGAACGACTGGCAGGGCACGGAGCAGTTCGATCTCTTCATTTCCAACCCGCCCTATATCGCGCCCGATGAAATGCCGGCGCTGGAGCCCGAGGTCACGCAATACGATCCGGTGACCGCACTGGTCGGCGGCGCGGACGGTCTTGAATGCTACCGGGCCATCGCCGCGCTGCTGCCGCGCATCGCGAAAACGGGTGCGCTCGTCGTGCTGGAAATCGGCCATGCACAGGCGGAAGCGGTGAAATCGATCCTTGATCTTTCCGGCGCGGCCGTGATACAAACCCTTACCGATTTGAGCGGAAGCGACCGTGCCGTCGTGGCGAAAATGCCCTGAATTTGAACGGCTTTTATAAATACTGCTTCCCAAGAGAATCGCACATAAGCTAACATAGCGTATTGCTCCTGCATAAAAGTGGTGTCCCAGATAAAAGGGCAGGCAGCATAGGGGATCGGCCTTTTGAGCCGGGGAACTTGGGACCAATTTTAAGCGAAGTGAAAAAAGCATGAGACACAATAACAACAACAACGGAAGACGATTCCGCGGGCGCCCGAATAATGGCGGCGGCGGGGGCGGGCATACCACGCATAATGCCGGTGGCGGAAACCACCATCATCACAATGGCGGCGGCAACAACAACCGCCGCGTCAATCCGCGCATGCAGACCTTCGACAGCAACGGCCCCGAAGTGCGCATCCGGGGCAATGCCTACCAGATCAACGAAAAATACACGACGCTCGCGCGCGATGCGATGTCGTCGGGCGACCGCGTCCTCGCCGAAAGCTATCTGCAGCATGCCGAGCACTATCAGCGCATGATCAACGAAATGACCGAAGAGTATAACAAGTACAACCCGCAGCCGCAGTTCCAGCAACAGCCGCAAGCGGGCGACGAACAGCCGCCCGAAATGTCGGTCGAGCAGCCGCATAACGTGGCCGCCGCCGGCGCGCCGCAGCCGCGCGTGCCGGACGACGCAATGCCCGATCTCGACCAGAGCTTCCTGCGCCCGCGCGTCAAGGAAACCGAGGCGGTCTGATTTCTTTCGGACAGGATTAAAAAAACAGCCCCGCGGAAACGGGGCTGTTTTTTTATGCCCACAATTCGCCATGCCGGACGTGTTCCGGCATCCAAAAAAGCGTCGGCGCGTCGCATGAGTCCTGAGCCCAACAGGACTGCCTTTTGGACCCCGGCCTTCGCCCAGGTGCCGCTTATCTAGAAACTTTATTTCAAAATTCGCCCGCCGCTTGCATTTTTCCGTAAAGCCAGCGACAATCATCTCATTCAATTTGGATCGGGATCGGGATGTCCGACGCGCAGCCGGAGACGAAAAAGCCCTCGAAGCTGAAGGGCGCCCTGAAGGCCGCTTTCGGCAAGCATGCGCCGTGGTGGGTCAAGGTGCTGCGCTCGACGGCGCTCGTGCTGACATTTTTTCCGGCCGTCGAATTCGGCCTTATGCCGAACCTGCCCGGCCGCGAGCTCACCCCGGGCGAGCGCACGACGATCAAGGCGGTTTTCAACGACGCGGTCAACGCCGACAAAATCCGTGTGCATACCTCAAAAGGGATGGACCTGCTGGTCAATCCTTTCGCGCCGATTACTGGTAATGTTATTTACGGCCATACGCGCGGCAATGTCATCATCATGAACGGCGAAATAAAGGAGGCCGACTATTCGAAAGCCTTCAACGATTTCGCTCGCGAGGCGTTCTTGCATGAATCCGTGCATGTCTGGCAGCACCAGCACAAACCGTTCGATACCGCCTGCGATTTCATGAAGCTCAGCGTCTCGCGGCAGGGCGGGCTGGAGGGTTTTTACAGCTACACCCTCGCGCCGGGCAAGGACCTGCTCGATTACAATATCGAACAGCAGGCGGTGATCGTGACCGATTACTTCCTGCATGTGCAAAAGGGCGAGCCGCCTGAATATTCCGCCAACACTGAAAAAGGCGCGCAGCTGAAAGCGCTGTATGACGGCACCTTGAAAAATTTCAAGGAAAACCCGAAATACATATCGGCCCCGCGCCCCCGCTAAACCCTTTAAATCCCCCGCATTTTTTCCGCGAAATCCTTAATTATTATTGATCCGGCGGAATGCTATACTCGTATAAGCATTAGACGGGGTGCTGCACTTCAAGCGGGCCCTGATTAGAAAGGGAGTGCCACTTATGGACTTCGAAAACTTCACGGAACGCGGCAAATCCGTTATCCAGGCCGCGCAAACGCTGGCCCTGCGCCACGACCACCAGTTCCTGCAGCCGGAACATCTTTTGAAATGCCTGCTCGATGACGACAGCAACGTCGTCAAGAACCTCATTCGCGCAGCGGGCGGCAAGCCCGAGGCGATCGCGAAAGAACTCGACGAAGGCCTAGCCGGCATGCCCGCCGTGCAGGGCAGCGGCGCGCAGTCGCTGCATATGTCGCCGAACCTTGCCAAAGCGCTCGACCAGGCAAGCCAGGTGACCAAGAAATCCGGCGATAAATTCGTGACGCTGGAGCGGATGCTGCAAGGGATCACGCTTGTCCCGCAATCGGACGCAGCCAAGATGCTCCAGAAAAACGGCGTCGCCGCGCAAAGCCTCAACAAGGCCATCAACGACCTGCGCAAGGGCCGCACGGCCGACAGCGCGTCCTCGGAAGACCGTTTCGAGGCGCTCAAGAAATATACCCGTGACCTGACCGAGGCGGCGCGCAACGGCAAGCTCGATCCAGTGATCGGCCGCGACGAGGAAATCCGCCGCGTGATTCAGGTGCTGGCGCGCCGCACGAAAAACAACCCCGTCGTCATCGGCGAGCCGGGCGTCGGCAAGACCGCGATTGCAGAAGGTCTCGCCATGCGTATCATCAAGGGCGACGTGCCGGAGGGGCTGAAGGACAAGCGACTTCTTTCCCTCGACCTGTCGGCGATGATCGCGGGCGCGAAATACCGCGGTGAATTCGAGGAGCGCCTGAAATCGGTGCTCGACGAAATCCGCGCGGCGTCGGGCGAGGTCATCGTCTTCCTCGACGAGCTGCATACGCTGGTCGGCGCCGGGAAAACCGAAGGGTCAATGGATGCCGGCAATATGCTGAAGCCGGCGCTGGCGCGGGGCGAGTTGCATCTTGTCGGCGCGACAACGCTCGACGAATATCGCAAGCATATCGAAAAGGACGCTGCGCTCGAGCGGCGCTTCCAGCCCGTCTTCGTCAAGGAGCCGACGGTCGAGGACACGATTTCGATCCTGCGCGGCTTGAAAGAAAAATACGAAATGCATCACGGCGTGCGCATCACCGACAGCGCGATTGTCGCTGCAGCGACGCTGTCCAACCGCTATATCTCGGACCGCTTCCTGCCCGACAAGGCGATCGACCTTATCGACGAAGCCTCGTCGCGCCTGCGCATGGAGGTGGATTCGAAGCCCGAAGAACTCGACGAAATCGACCGCCGCGTGATCCAGCTGAAGATCGAGCGCGAGGCGCTGAAAAAGGAAACGGCGGACAAGGCAACAAATGACCGGCTCGCCGCGCTCGATGCCGAGCTGACCAAGCTGGAAAGCCAGTCTGCCGAAATCACTTCGCGCTGGAAGGCGGAGAAGGAAAAGCTTTCGAGCGGCCAGAAAATCCAGGAGGACCTTGAAAAGGCGCGCATCGAGCTCGACCAGATGCACCGGAGCGGTAACTGGACGCGCGCAGGGGAACTCACCTATGCCGTCATCCCGCAACTGGAGGCGCGGCTGGAGGAAGTGACCAAGGCTGCCGGCGCCGCGATGATCAACGAGGAAGTGCGCGACAGCGACATCGCCGAAGTGGTGAGCCGCTGGACCGGCATTCCGGTCGACAAGATGATGCAGGGCGAGCGCGACCGCCTGCTGAAGATGGAGGATCACCTGCGCCAGCGCGTGATCGGGCAGGAGGAAGCGGTCGCATCCGTTTCCGCCGCCGTGCGCCGTGCGCGCGCGGGATTGCAGCGGCAGAACCAGCCGATCGGCACCTTCCTGTTCCTCGGCCCCACGGGCGTCGGGAAGACGGAGCTTGCCAAGGCGCTCGCCGAATTCCTGTTCGACGATGAAGCGGCGATGCTGCGGATCGACATGTCGGAATACATGGAAAAACATTCGGTCGCCCGCATGATCGGCGCCCCTCCGGGCTATGTCGGCTACGACGAAGGCGGTGCGCTGACCGAAGCCGTCCGCCGCCGGCCTTACCAGGTGGTGCTGTTCGATGAGGTCGAAAAAGCGCATCCGGACGTGTTCAACATCCTGCTGCAGGTATTCGACGACGGCCGGCTGACGGACGGGCAGGGGCGCGTGGTGGATTTTTCCAACACGGTCTTGATCATGACGTCCAACCTTGGCTCGGAATACCTCGTCAACCTGAAGGACGGCGAGGATGTGGAAGATGCGCGCAACGACGTGATGAATGTCGTACGCGGCGCGTTCCGTCCGGAATTCCTGAACCGCATCGACGACATCCTGCTGTTCCGCCGCCTCAGCCGCGATATCATGACGAGCATCGTCGATATTCAGCTGCGCGGGTTGCAGAAGATGCTCGCTGACCGGCATATGGTGCTCGAGCTTGACGACGCGGCGAAAAAGCATCTGGCCGATGTCGGCTACGATCCGTCCTACGGCGCGCGGCCGCTGAAGCGCGTGATCCAGAAGGAGCTGCAAAACCCGCTCGCCAACCTCATCATTGAGGGCAAGGTGTCGGATGACAGCGTGATTGCGGTCTCCGCGAACAAGGCAGGGCTCGTCATCACGTCGAAATCGAAAGCGGAAAAACGCGCGAAGTCGAACGGCGCGGCGGCTTAAGCCCGGCCTTTAAGTCCTTTCCCCCAAGCAGGAACCCAAGAGCTTTTGCGCGGGGATAATGATTCTTTTCGCCCAGAACGCAGCAAAGTCAACCGGTTGCGCAATTTACATTGCGTTTAACGCATGAATGTGGTAATGTAAAAGCGAGACTGGTTATTGAACATTGTGAATAGGACTAAAAAAACCGTCAGCCGATCCGCCGGGTGGCGGTGATGCCCTTGCTGCGCGCTTCGACCTGCCAGAGCGGCTCGATCGTGACCTTCATGTGGAAGGCGTTGGCGTGGAGGATGTTGTCGGCATCCATCATGATCCCGACATGACCGGGGAAAAAAACGAGATCGCCGGTGCCGTGGCGCGGCGTTTCGTCGCCGAGCGTGATCTGCTGCTCGGTATCGCGCGGGGCCTTGATGCCCACCAGCGCGAGGCTGACCTGCACCAGCCCCGAGCAGTCGATGCCAAAGCCCGATCGCCCGCCCCAGTAATAGGGCGTTTCCAGGAATTTTTTCGCTGTCTCGGCGAAGTCTTCGTGCTTCTGCGCGACGGGGGAGAGGTGCTTGCTGTAGATCCAGGCGCCCGATGACAGTTGCGACCAGGTTTCACCGGCCACCCGCACCGCAACGCGGCTGCCGAAGCTGAGCGAACCCTGCGCCGCCGATTTCATCGTGTCTTCCGTGTAAAGATAGCTGCGCGCCGCGGTCACGACATGCGTCGGCGCTGTCGCGGGGCCGAGAAACCTTTTCTCCATCCAGCCGGGATAATCGTCATGCGCGCAGCGGCCCTGCACCCAGTTGCCGTCTTCCTTTTCGACGATAAAGCTTTCGCCGAACACAAGCTGCGTTTCCAGCTTGCCCTTGGGCGCTTTCAGGTCGGGCGTTTCCCGCACATCGGCATTGGGCGCGATGACGCTGAGCGTGGTCATTTGCGCGACTTTCCAAGCGTGGATTTGATATGCGCGAGCGCGGCGCGGATGCCGAGCGCTTCGCCGCCTTCCGGCCGGCCGGGGCGAGTCGCGGCGTTCCACGAGAAGGTGTCGATATGCGCCCAGCTGACATCCTTGTCGACGAATTTTTCGAGGTAGAGCGCCGCAACGATCGCGCCGCCGAAGCTGCCGCCGATCGTATTGGTATCGGCGATCTTGCTGTCGAGCCAGCCCTTGTATGGCTGCCAGAGCGGCAGCTGCCAGAGCGGGTCCTGTTCCTGCTTCGCTGCCGCCAGCAGGCCGGCTGCCAGATCCTCGCTATTGCTAAACAGCGCGGGCAGGTCGGGCCCGAGCGCGACGCGGGCGGCGCCCGTCAGTGTCGCGAAATTGATGAGGATATCCGGTTTCTCGGTGCAGGCTTCGGCAAGCGCATCGCAGAGGATGATGCGGCCCTCCGCATCCGTGTCGCCGACCTCGACGCTCAACCCCTTGCGCGTCCGGATGACGTCGCTCGGGCGGAAGCTATCGCCGTCGACGGAATTTTCAACAGCCGGGATCAGCACGCGCAGGCGCACCGGCAGTTTCTCTGCCATGATCATCTGCGCGAGGCCCAGCACATGGGCAGCGCCGCCCATATCCTTCTTCATCAGGTACATTGAATTGCCGGGCTTGAGATTCAGCCCGCCGGTATCAAACGCGACCCCCTTGCCGACCAGCGTGACTTTCCTGTGCTTTTCGTTCCCCCAGCGGATATCGATCAAGCGCGGGCGGCGGGGACTGCCCTTGCCGACTTCGTAGATCGCGGGATAGTTTTTCTTGAGCAATTCCTCGCCGGTGATGACGGTGATTTTCGCGTTGCCGGCCTTCGCAACCTTCGCCGCTGCCGCCGCGATTTCGGCGGGGCCGAGATCGTTGGCGGGCGTGTTGACGAGATCGCGGACGAGGTAAATGCCGGCAACGGTGCGCTCCACCTGCGCGCGGTCGGCGTTGTCGGGCCAGACAAGCGCGGCGAATTCCTTTTTCTTGCCCGATTTGTACTTCGCGAACTGGTAGGAGCCGAGCGCCCAGCCGAGCGCGGCCTGCGTCGCGGCAACGCCGTCCAGTTTCGCATCGATGAAATATCCGCCCTCGTTCTTCGGCAGGCGGCCGGGCAGGTCGCCGAAAGTCCAGAGCGTGAATTTCGCCGCGCCGAACAGCACGCGCGAAGGTCGGCCCTTATCGTCGGGGAGGCTGAGGAGCGCGCCATCTGCGCCGGTGAACCCTGCGGCCTTTACCCATTCTTTCGTGCGGGCATCCTGCTTCTTCAGCCAGGCGTCGAAGCCGTCCGCGCTAACCGGCACAATGGCGATGGTGGAGGGGGATTTTTTGGCGAGGAAGGTCATCTGGCGGGCTTTCGATTGGTGTTTACCCACGTTAAATCAGCGGCCCATCACGGGCAAGGGGATTTGGCGGGCTTTACGGTCGTCGGCTTTCCATGGCGGGTGGTGCGCCCAGCGGAGTTCGCGTAAAATCGCCTCATGGAAAAGAAACCGGAAAAGAGACGCGGTCCGCTGTTTATTCCCGCCTGCATTGGCGTTGCGGGCTTTGCCGCGTTTCTTGTTTCCGCTCCATACTGGGCGACCGACGAGGCAGGGGCGATGCGCGTGCTGGCGGCGCAGGGCTACCGCAACATCCGGGTCGGCGGCTACGACAGTTTCGGCTGCGGCTTCGATGTCTATGCGACCAAATTCACGGCGGTCACGCCCCAGGGCCATGCGGTGAAAGGCAATGTCTGCAAAACCCCCTATGTCAGCAAGTCGCGCGTTGAAATGGACGACGGTGCGCCGTGATCAGACAATCGTCTTGCGCGAGCGGCGCAGGAATTCGTCGGGCGGGTAGGTTGTCTGCGCGCTGGATTTTACCATCATCACTTTGCCCGCTTTGCGGATGAATTCGGTCGGCTCGCCGACATTGGTGAAGCCGCCGGTTTTATCGGTGTTCCAGCTGCCATCTTTCTGACGGTCGAGGAGATAGGCTTCCTCCGCCGGCGTCCAGCCGTCGAGCGGGAGGACCAGCGCCTGCTTCGCGCCGATGACGTAGAGCGTCGCGCCCCATTTATTCATCATCGGCTCCGTCACCTCGAGCTTTTTCTCGCCGGGGAAGGTCGTCTCGACCTTGCGCAGAAGGTCGGCGGTGGTACGCACGGCATTGAACGGGTTGAACTCGTTCGTGTTGATCACAGCGGAGAGCACGAGCCGGCTATCCTTCAGCACGCGGGTCTGCGAGGTAAATCCGGGATAGCCGCCGCCGTGGCCGATATAAACATCCTCCTTGATGCCGGAAAACAGCATGCCGAGGCCGTAGGATTCAGTCGGCACGTTCTTCACTTTCCAGTTGAGATGCGCGACCTCGCGCCGCAGCGCGACAGGCAGGAAAGCATCGGTAAACAGGTAGGCATGCAGGAATTGCGACGCGCCTTCCGCCGTTCCGCAGACGCCGGCGGCGGGGGCGAGGGCATTGGCGGGCTCCATCCGCAGCGGAAGGTGCTTGCCGTCATAAATGCGGCCCGAATAGCCGCTGGCGTATTTCGTATTCGCACGCAGTCCGCGATCGGGCATCAGCAGCGCGCCCTTCAGCTTTGCGAGGATATGTTTCTGCACAAGATCCGCATAGCTCTCCCCTGTCGCTGCCTCCAGCGCAAGGCCGAGCAGCGCAAGGCCGACATTTGAATATTTGGTTTCGGTATTGGGGTCGAAGACAAGCCGCGCGGCCAGGATTTCCGCCTTCAGCTGCTCGCGCGACAGGAACGGCTTCTCCAGCTCCCAGAAACTGCCGTCGAGCCCGTCGCGGAACAGCCCCGCGCGGTGGGTCAGCAGGTCGCGCAGGGCGATCTCCTGAAACCTCTTGTCCTTGTGCTTTTTCAGCCAGGGCAGGTGGGTAGCGGCGAGGTCATGGAGCGACAGCGCGCCCGCCTGCATCAGCTGCAGGGTCAGGCAGCCCGCGAACATCTTGCTTTGCGAGGCGAGGTGGCCGGCATGGCTCGTCGTATATTTCTCCCCCGCTTCCTCGTTCGCGAAACCAAAGGCGCGGCTGTAAAGCAGCTCCCCCTCCTGCCGCACCGCCAGCTGAATGCCCGGCAAGCCTGCAAAGCGGATCTTGTGATTCAGCCAGTGCTCGACAGCGGTGAAGGCGGCTTTCTGGGTCGGGGTGAGGGACGGCATGGCGGCTTTCTATTTACATAACAGTAGGTGACGGGGCAGTTTTTGCGGGGTGGGGGTTATTTTAGCGCCCGTTCGACATTATATAACAGGGATTCCCCGCCTTTGTGTCCGTCACCGGTACAAATGTGTTGAAAATGCCGGTCGCTTAACATATGGTGCTGCGTCTGGAATACCGATTTTAAGTTTGGCGCGCAAGGCGCCGGGAAAGCAAGGATTAATACAATGACTCGTCGCTGCGAAATCACCGGGAAAGGCCCCATGGTCGGCAATAACGTTTCCCACGCCAACAACAAGACCAAGCGCCGCTTCCTGCCCAACCTGCAGGCTGCTTCGTTCTTCAGCACCGGCCTGAAGAAAAACATCAAGATCTGCGCGACCACCCACGGCATCCGCACCGTCGAGCACAAGGGCGGCATCGACGCCTTCCTGCTGGACACCGCGCCGTCCAAGCTGAACCCCGAGCTGCGCCGCTATCGCAAACTGCTGGTGGCGAAACTGGGTGAGCAGCCGAAGCCGGCTCCCAAGCCGCGCCGCACCACCACAAAAAAAGCCGCTGCCAAAAAAGCCGCTTAATTCGCGCGTGACAAAGATTTAAAAGAGGCGGGGCTTTTGTCCCGCCTTTTTTATTGCTGTCATTCTGAGCGAAGCGAAGAATCTCTCTTCGCCCGCAAAGGGAGATCCTTCGCTTCGCTCAGGATGACAAACGAGGAAAATTTCTTTAAAAAGTCCGTCATGACCTTCGCCTTCCAGATCACACATAAAGACAAAAACTCCTACGCGCGCACGGGCCGACTGACGACGCCGCATGGCACGATCGAGACGCCGAACTTCATTTTCTGCGGCACCAAGGCGAGCGTGAAAGGCCTGTCGCCGAAGCAGCTGCGCGCGGAGCAGGTGGATATTATCCTCTCCAACACCTACCATTTAATGCTCTCCCCCGGGCCGGACCTGGTGGCGGAGATGGGTGGGTTGCATAAATTCATGAACTGGGACGGGCCGATGTTCACGGATTCCGGCGGGTTCCAGATCTTCTCGCTCGGCCACGGCTCGGTCGCAGACGAGATCAAGGGCAAGGCGGGGCGCGTCCGCGAAAAATCGATCCTCAAGATCACGGAGGAGGGGGCGGAGTTTCGCTCGTATCTCGACGGTCGCAAGTTTTTCCTGACGCCGGAAGCGTC
>DASPMW010000027.1:0-8376 GCA_035626855.1 Patescibacteria group bacterium | reverse complement strand
TAAGTGCGGAGAACCGAAACTCGTTGTGCGCTGTCGTTATGTTTATTTTATCTATTCAGTATATCGCTGGTCAATTAACAATTTTTTCATAAATAAGAAGCGTTCTCACTCGCAATCCAATCCCTCGAAAAAACAGATATTTGGCGAAACGCGTCCGGCGAAATTATTTAAGAATTTCCTAACCATATGCTCGTAAAATGGGGGCGGGGATAATGGGGAACGCCATGGATTCGCCAGCCGGCACCGAGAACGATTCCGGCGCTTTGGTCGCGGAGAAACGCAGCCAGCCGCAGTCGCAGATCGGATATTTTTCTATACCGTCTTCCACCAGCACCGATGGCCGCGTGACCGTCGGGCAGGATATCGAGATCTTTGCCGATAAGCCGCGCAACGACCTTGAATCGACGGAGACGCAGGCCTTCGACGCGAAGGACCGCCGATCAGGTTCCGCGCAGTTTGCGCTGATCTGCCGCAACAGCCGCGTGCCGCGCGTAACCAGCATCGGGTCTTACAAGGCAATCCGCAGCCCTTACCTGTTGAAACTCGTGGAGGCGGGCGTCATCGATTGGCGCCCCGAAGGCCGCCAGCGCCTGGCCCTGGTATTCGAGGCACCGGGCGGCCGCCGCATGATCGAGAATATGCAGGCGCGCCCCTTGCGCATTCACGAAGACAGGCTGATACCGGCGCTGATCATGCCGGTGCTGACGGTGCTGCAGGAGTTCCGCCGCCTAGACATGATCCATGGCGCGATCAGCCTCGACAACCTGTTCATGACCGGATCTGCGGGGTCTGAATCCGTGGTCGTCGGCGAATGCCTGTCGACGGCCGCCTTTTTCCGCTTGCATCCGCTTTACACGACCATCGAGCGCGGTATGGCGCAGCCCTCGGGGCGCGGGCAGGGCAGCGCGAAGGACGATCTTTACGCGCTTGGCATATGCGTTGCGCAGGTTGTGCGAGGCGTCAACCTTGCCGCCGGAAAAACGCCGGAGCAGGTAGTCGCGCAGAAATCATCCCTCGGCTCTCTCGCCTTTGCGACGGGCGGCGAGCGCATCCCGACCCTGCTTGGCGATTTCCTGCGCGGGGTCCTGAACGACGACGAGACCGAGCGCTGGGACCTTGATGAAGCCGTGCGGTGGGCGGAGGGGCGCCGCAGCAATGCGAAGCCCCAATTCGTGCCCGCGCGCGCCGCCCGGCCCTTTGTCTTCCGCGATGAACGCTATTGGGACCTGCGCTCCATCGCCGCGGCTTTTGCGCACCATCCTCACGAGGCTTCGCAGGTGCTGGAAAAAGACCAGTTTGCCCAATGGATCAAGCGCAATTTCGAGGATAAGGAGCTGGAAGCGCGGCTAGCACGTGCCTGGGACAAGGAAAAAGGCGCGAGCCGCGAGCGTATCGTGGCGGCAATTTGCATGGCGCTCGATCCGGCAGCGCCGCTGCGCTACAAGGATTTTTCAATTTTCCCGACCGGCCTCGGCGTCGCCCTGGCCGAGGCAATGTCGCGCCAGGACGAGGTGCAGAGCCACGGCGAGGCGATCGCGACGCAGATGTTCACAACATGGATCCAGTTGCGGTTCGACGAAATTGCCGACGCCAGCAGCCTGATCACGCTCTTTGAAAAATGCCGCAGCTTTCTCGTCCAGAAGATGCCGGTCTATGGCATCGAGCGCGTGCTTTACATGCTCGACAAGGAAGTCGTCTGCATGAGCCCGCTGCTGCTCAATTATGTCGTGCTGGGGCCGGGCAGCCTGCTGCTCGCGCTCGAGGATATCGCGCGCCAGCCGGATCGCCCGGAAAACATCCTCGACCGCCATATGATGGCCTTCATTTCGGTACGGGAACCCAAGATGATCGATCCGCATCTGGGGCATGTCATATCCCGCGACCGCGGGTATCACCTGATCGGTGTCGCGCGTACCCTGGCCGCCATACAACGGCGGTTCAATACGGGCCCACTCCCGGCCCTGGGAGGGTGGCTTGTCTCGATGATCACCCCCGCAGTCGAGCGGTATAACGACCGCGAATTGCGCGTGGAGATGCATCGCCGCCTTGGCAAGCTCACGAATGACGGCAATATTGCGGCGATCCTCGACCTGATCGACAACCATGCGCTGGTGCAGGACGACCTTCAGCGCTTTGCCCTTGCGCGGCGCGAGTTCGGCGGGCTGGTGCGGGAGCGGACGCGGCTCGAACAGCTGCTGCAGCGGCGCAGCACCTTCGGGCGGGGCTCGGGGCGTCAGGTCGCCATGATGATGTCTGTTTCCCTCGCGACCCTGTGTATCATGGGATACCTGTTCCTCCGGCTGACGGGGGGCGCGTAGCATGGCGGCGGGCGAGGCGGTCAAGAAAAACGGCATGTCCTGGCGCGTTAAATTCGCGTTCCTCACGCTTTTGCTCGCGGGGCTTGTCTTTCTGCCGACGACGGTCCTTTTCCTTGGCTGCATGATTCCGACCTTCGTCGCCGCGCTCATCGACAACAGCCAGCAGCGCACGGCGTGGCTAACGGTCGGTTGCATGAACTTCGCCGGGACGGTGCCCGCCTGGATGACGCTGTGGGAGGGCGGACAGCGGCTGAATGGGGCGCTCGAAATTTTAATGCAGTCGTCGACGCTCATTCTCGCCTATGGCGCGGCGGGCATCGGCTGGATTATTTATTACAACGTGACTCCGTTTGTCGCCGGCATCATGGTGATGAGGACCGAGAAGCGACTGAAAGATATAGAGAAACGGCAGGCCGCGCTTGTCCAGAAGTGGGGACGCGAGGTTTCGGGCCCGTAACCCTGCGCGCATTTAGCTCAAATTTTAAAGGCTTGAATTTGTTATGCTTTGCGCGAAAAATTAACAGGGGTTTAAGGCGCTTGTACTAAGATAAGGTTTGGATGAGACATTCGGCGCGGGTTTGCGCCGCGCGAATGGCGCGTGAAGGGCACGGGGAATGATCAGGTTATTCAGGCGATGGCTGAAGAATGAGGAGGGCGTCACGGCGGTCGAGTTTTCGCTGGTGGCGATGCCCATGTTTACCCTTATCTTCGGAATCATCGAGCTTTCGATGTTCTTCGCCAGCGGCACGGTGCTGGAAGGAGCATCGGCTGAAGCCGCCCGCCGCATCCGCACGGGCCAGGTGCAGCAGTCCGAGGAGCCCGAAGAAGAATTCAAGAAGCTTCTCTGCGACCAGGGCGGCAGCATGCTCGACTGCGACAAGATCCAGTATGAAGTCATCCATGTCGGCGGGAACAGCTTTTCGATCGCGGATACGATGGAGCCGGAATTCGACGACGAGGGGAATCTGATCCCGCATCCTTTCGACGCAGGCAGCGAGAGCGAAGTCGTCATGGTACGCACCTTTTATAAATGGACGTTCTACACGCCCTTCATTGGGTCGATGCTGACGGCAGGATCGGGGCAGGACTGGATCGGACATATGTCGACGGTCGTGATCCGGACCGAGCCCTATTGCACTTCGCTGACCGTTAACGGCTGCGGCGGGAGCTGAACATGTTCCGCTCCTTCAGGAAATGGCTGATCAATGACGAGGCGACCGCAGCAGTCGAGGCCGGGTTCATGTTCCCCCTGCTTATGCTGGTGCTCTGCGGGACGATCGATATCGGCGTGGCGCTCGTGATCAACCAGAAGGTAAGCAACGCGACCCAGACGGTGAGTGATTTGTTGACTCGGGAAATCCAGGTCACGCCCTCGGACGTGAGCGATGCGATCATCGGCGGGCGGATGGCGCTCATGCCCTATCCGAACGCTCCCTATGGAGTGGATATCGCCAGCATCAAGTTCATCGGCACGACCAAGGTGCCGACCGTTCAATGGCGTCGCACCGAAAACATGTCGCCTAACCTTGATGTCACGACGCGCACGGCCGGGCTTGGCGATCAGAACGAGGGCGTGCTCGCGGTCACCGTGCGGTATGTCTTTACGCCTTTGTTTACCTCGTACTTCACCAATCCGATCGTTATGAATCTTGAATCCTTCGCCCGCGGCCGCAAGGCCGCCACTGGCTATATTCCCTGCTCGACAGGAGGCTCCGTATGCTGAAAACCATGTTGTGCGCTGCGCAACCCCTTTGCGCGCCCGCGATCCGGATCATGACGCGTGGGCTCGCCCGCTGGGCACGGGACACGAGCGGCGTGGTCGCACTGGTGATCGCGTTTTCGATGCCCGTTTTTTTCGCGGCGGCCGGCGTGGCGGTCGACCTTGCGCAAGGCTACAATCTGAAAACGCGCCTCGCTGGCGCGCTTGATAAAGCCGCGCTCGCCGGCGGCAACACCCAAGGGTCGGCCGCGGAGATCGAGGAACGCATCATGAATTTCTTCCACGCCAACTACCCCGAAGGTGAGCTTGGCGAGGCGTATGACATCACCGTGCTGACACCGCCCGGCATGGTCGATATCCATGCACGCTCGAAGACCCGCACCGTTTTCATGAATATTTTCGGGCATGAATATATCGACGTTTTTGCGGAGACGATCGTCCGGCGCGAAGTGACCGGCCTTGAGCTTGTCCTGGTCATGGACAACACAGGCTCGATGCTGTCCTCTGCAGGCGGTTCCACGTCCAAGATCGACGCATCCAAGATCGCGGCGAACAAGCTCCTGAATATTCTGTTCGGGCCGGGCTCCAACGTCGAAACGCTGTTCGTTGGCGTGGTGCCTTTCTCGCAGGACGTGAACGTCGGCCCGACGCGGAGCAACTGGGTGAGCGCTGACAGCCATAGTTACAGTCCGGAATCCTGGGCCGGCTGCGTCGAGGCGCGCGAAACGAACAACCGCGACGTTACCGACGATCCGCCCTATGCAATCGACGTGACCGAAACGACGACAGCCAAGTTTCCCCGCTTTTATTCCGCCTGCACCTCCTATACAGGCAACGTCTGGTATCAGACGCTCAATCCTGACATTGCCACCAACGGTAACTTTTCTTCCTCAAGCGGCTGGACGCTCGGGGAGGACTGGGCGATTTCAGGCGGGTTGCTAAGCAAGGCAGTCAACGGTGCCAACGTTGTCACAAACGGTGACTTCGCCGCTTCAACGGGCTGGACGCTCGGCTCCGGCTGGTCAGTCACCGGAGGACAGCTGACAAAATCCTCAACCGCCAACAGCGCCCTTTCGCGGACGCCTTCCATCGCGCTTGAGGAGGGGGTTCAGTATTCGGTGAAGTTTACGGTCGTCTCCCGTTCTGCCGGCTCGGTCAACGCGACGATTGGCGGCACCGCCGGGACTTCGCGCTCGGCAGCCGGTACTTACACCCAGACCATCACCGCGGGTTCCGGCACGACGGTCGGCCTGTCCACGGCAAACGGTTTCAAAGGCACAATCGATAATTTTACGGTGCAGCGTCTTCCCGCCAGTACCAGCGCGGTTACACGCTCCCCGTCGTCGTCTATTTCGACGGCCAACGACTACAGGGTTACCTTTACCCTCGTCAGCCGTACTGCGGGTTCGGTGCGCGCGAATGTGGGGAACAAGTCCACTTCCGCTGTCTCCACGCCGGGCACATTCACGACCACCTTGTCGCCCACGAGCAGCGGCGGCACCATCGGTCTTTCCACCGCGGACGGTTTTGAGGGTGTCGTCGACAACCTGATTGTCGAGCCGCTTACGGACTGCGGAAGCGGGCCAACCTTTGTTTACAAGAGCGGCCTTGGCAAATCCCTTGGACCAAACATGTACTGCGTCGAGCCCCTGCTGCCCATGACGAACGTCAAAGCGGATGTCGAAGCCAAGATCGCGGCGATGCAGGCCTCCGGGGCAACGATGATCAACCTCGGCCTCGCCTGGGGCTGGCGTATGCTCAGTCCGCGCTGGGCGGGCATGTGGGGCGGCGTCATGGACTCAACCGAGCCTGCTTTGCCGCTGCCTTACGATTATCCCGGCATGAACAAGGTCATCATCCTCATGACCGATGGCGATAACACCTTTGGCACGAACAACTACACGGCTTATGGCACGCTGCCGAGCGGGCGCATTTCGACCAGCCAGTCAACGGCAGAGACAACGCTCGACAACCGCACAAAAAACCTCTGCACGACGATCAAGAACAAAAACATACTTATCTACACCATCGCACTCGGGACAGACCTAACGACGGCCTCGAAAACCATGCTCGCAAACTGTGCGACGAGTCCGGCCTATGCCTTCGTGTCGCCGTCGACGGCAGATCTCGATAACGTCTTCACCACGATCGCGAACCAGCTTAACTCTTTGCATATCGTCTATTAACTGTTGCGCTGGAATCACAGCGTCCAAGGAAAACGCCGGATGAAGAATCCGGCTTTTTTCTTGCGATTACAGTGCAGTAACTTCGAACAATTTTAGATACTTTTTAATTGATACAATTTTAGCCAAATAAAACCGCTATTCACTCCAGAAACTCTGCGAATACTTGAAAATTAACCTAATATGCACCCCCTATTTACTGAATGTTAAGCGAATCCGCGCTATGATAAAGATATAAGGGACAGGGTTCACACCTTAAACAAAACAACCAAACGTCTAACATACCTATGGAGGGTAATATGCTTAAGAAGTTCATCCGTAACGAAGAAGGCGCAACCGCAATCGAGTACGGCCTGATTGCCGCCGGCATCGCCGTCGCGATCGCTGCGATCGTCTTCGTGCTCGGTTCGAAACTGAACGAGATGTTCAACAACGTTTCGACGAAACTCGGCTAATCGCCGCTTTCGAAGTAAAACAGAAGCCCGCCCGTACACGGCGGGCTTTTGTTTTTTGTAGAAGCCCGATTAACGCTTTTCGCGCGATATTAAGTCGCTGTTAACCACCAGAACTTAAAATTGAAGAAGAGCCGGCATTGAGGCTGCAACGGGAGTTTTATCATGAAACGCAGTTTTTTGCGTAATGAGGAAGGCGCCACGGCCATCGAGTACGCGCTCATTGCCGGGGGCGTCGCGCTTGCGGTTGCGGCCACGGTGTTCGTTCTGGGCTCGAAGCTGAACAGTTTTTTCAGCGCGCTGTCAGACGCGCTCTGATCGAATCCATGGTTACCCTGTTTTGCATTGCCCTGGTATTGCTGGTCACGCTTGCTGCCTGCCGTTCAGACGCCGCAACGCTGCGCATCCCGAACAGTTACTCGGTCATCGTTCTGGCGTTGTTTTGCATCGGCTATGCCTTCTCACCGAATGATTTTTACCCGTTATGGAATCACGCGCTTGCGCTTTTTATTGTGCTGGTCGTGACCTATCTCATGTTTGCAGCGGGCATGATGGGGGGCGGGGATTCCAAATTCGGCGCTTCGCTCGCGCTATGGCTCGGGGTTCAGGGCGTCGCGCCCTTCGTCTTCTGGATGGCGGTTGGCGGCGGCGTGATCGGCATCCTATCCCTTTTGATGAAAAAGAAAAAACCGTTCACGAACCCGCCGGAAGGCAGCTGGGCAGCGGCGGCGCAGGCGGGTCTCAGCAAGATTCCTTATGGAATTGCCATCAGTTTCGGCTTCTGGATCGCGCTGTGGCATAGCGGACTCATAACTCATGAATTAGATGAAGTTCGTAAAATAATTCATTAGGAATCCACACTTTTTTCTAGACACGACCTTGGGCTTCTGTGCAAGAATGAAATCGGGGAACTATCCGATTTGGGGGATATCATGAATCGAAGCGTATTATTGGTGATGGGCGGCGCGCTGCTGGTGGCGATTGTTGTCGCCATGCTCGTGCAGTCAAAAGTCTCGCCGAATACGCCGCGGGAGGCGGATACATCGAACGAAGTTCTCGTCGCGAACAAGCAGATCCTGCTCGGCGAGAAGCTGACACCCGAAAGCGTGCACTGGGAGCCATGGCCCTCCGGCGGCATGTATAGCGGCGTCTATAAGCATGCCGATTACCCCGAAGGACAAACACCCGACGTTTATAACACGCCGCTCCGCCGCACGGTCGAGGCCGGCGAGCCGATCACGCGCCAGGCGCTGATCCCCGATATCAAGAACGGTAACAACTTCCTTGCGGCAACAATCAGCCCCGGGATGCGGGCTGTCGGCGTGCGCGTGAGCGACATTACATCCGTCGGCGGCTTCGTTTCGCCGGGCGACAATGTCGACGTTATTTTGTCATATCAGGCAAACCTGCCTGGCGCGGCCCAGGCTGTCGGCGAGCTGCTGGTGGGCCGGTATGCGAGCCAGACAATCCTGTCCAACGTCAAGGTGCTGGCGGTCGACCAGAGCTTCAAGGAAGAAAGCCGCGAAGCCAAGATCGCCAAGGTCGTGACGCTCGAAGTCACCCGCGAAGGGGCCGAGACGCTCGGCCTTGCCGCTCAGATGGGCGAGATATCGCTCGCGCTTCGCCGCATCGGCGAGAAGGATACGCCGCAATCGATGGTAACGCCGATCACGACCGAGGCCGGCACCTCCGAAGTCATCCGG
>DASPMW010000026.1:0-3490 GCA_035626855.1 Patescibacteria group bacterium | reverse complement strand
GCGCTGCTCGAACATATGTTCCAGCTCGCGCGCGATCAGGCCGGGACCCATTTTCAGTTGCTCGTCGCGCAGCTGCTCCAGCTCTTTCTTCTGCTGCTTGTATTCAGCATCGGGCATGTTGCTTTGTTCTTTATCCATGTCGAGCATCATCAGCTGCTGGGTATGGATAATCTCGATCTGCTGGCGGAAGCTTTTCAGCGCCTCCTTCGACTGGCCTTGCGAATTCGCGCGGCTGAAATTGAAGGCCTCTTCGACCAGCTTGCTCTTGGGCAGTCCCGATGCGGTGAAATCCATCCCGTGCTCCTGTGATGCGTGAACCGGCAGGTCACGTAACGCCCACCGTTTGTCTCCATAAAGAACGTGTGTAAAGATTCGTAACAGCTTTTACGCAAAAGGCAATGCGCGGCGCGAAGACATTATATTAGTCGATTAAGGAAAGTTATTCGCCGCTCTGCAGCAAAGTCCCTGCCTTGCGGGCGCTGTTGAAGGAGAGCTGGAGGACGAACATGGAGACCGCCATATAGACGATGTTCAGCGCGAGCGCCGCCCACATGTGGTTGATCTGGAACACGCCGTCGTTGACGATGCCGCGCAGGCCTTCGAACACATGGGCGGCCGGCATGGCGTTGGCGACGGGCTGCAGCCAGCCGGGCAGCGCGGAGATCGGGTAATAAACCGCGCAGAAGGGCGCCAGGAAGAAGGTCAGCGCCCAGGCCATCGTCTCCGCCCCCTGCCCTGCCTTTAAAAGCAGCGCCATGATGAGGAAGCCGAGCCACCAGCCCATGAACATGAGGTTGAAGAACAGGAACAACAGCGGCAGGCCGAGGTCGAAAATCGAATAGCCGTAGAAGGGTATCGCCAGCAGCGCCGCCGGCAGCATTCCGGCGAGCGCGCGCAGGATGGAGAAAATCATCATCGCGAACCACCATTCATAGGGCCGCAAGGGGCTGACGAACAAATGGCCAAGGTTTCGCGCCCAGACTTCTTCGAGGTAGGAGAGGGTCACGCCCAACTGCGTGCGGAACAGCATGTCCCACAACAAGACCGCGCCGAGCAGCACGCCAAAGGCCTTCGAGCCCATGCCAGCGGCGCCGGAGGTCGCGAAGAAGCGGCTGATGAAGCCCCACAAAATCATCTGCACGGACGGCCAGTAGATAATCTCGATCAGCCGCGCCTTCGACCCGCGCAGGATATAAAGATGACGAATGAGCACGGCATAAACGCGCTGCCAGGACCGGATCATGCTTCGCCCCCCTTGCCCGTGCCGCGCGCGACGTCGAGGAACACTTCCTCCATATCCTTGCGGCCGTACCGCTTCACCAGTTCCTGCGGCGTGCCGGTATCGACGATCTTGCCCTTTTTCATCATGAGCACATTGTCGCAGAGCCGCTCGACCTCGCGCATGTTATGCGAGGCGAGCAACACCGTCGTGCCGTGCTTTTTGCGGAAGTCATCGAGATGCGTGCGGATGCGGTCGGCCGTATCGGGGTCCAACGATGCCGTCGGTTCGTCCAGCAGCAGCACGTCCGGGATATTCACCAGCGCCTTGGAGAGCGAGACGCGCGTCTTCTGGCCGGCGGAGAGCTTGCCAACGGGCCGGTCGATGAATTCCAGCATGTCGAGCTCGCCTGCGAGGCGAACGATATGGTTTTCAAGATCGGGCACGTTATAAAGCTTGCCGTAAACGCGCAGATTCTGGCGCACGGTCAGCTTCCACGGCAGGTCGACATAGGGCGATGAAAAATTCATGCGCTGCAGCGCCGGGTAGCGGTTGCCGAGCATGTCGTGGCCGAGGATATGGATGCTGCCCGAGGACGGCGATAGCGCGCCGAGCAGCATCGCGATCGTGGTGGTTTTCCCGGCGCCGTTGCCGCCAAGCAGCGCGGTGATGCTGCCCTTCTTCACGGTGAAGGAAATGCCGGCAACCGCCAGCACGTCCTTGTACTGCTTGGTCAGGTTCTGGACGGAAATGGTGTAAGGCATTCGGACGGCCCGGACGACAGACGGTTAGGTCTTGTCCTTGTCCTTCTTGCGGAAGCTGTCGAGGGAAACGACCTCGCCCTTTTTCTTCTGCTTGTCTTCCTTGTCGAGGTCGAGCTCTTCGGCCTCGAAATGCACGTCGTCCTCGTCTTCCTCCGTCAGCGGCTGGAACTGCAGCGCGAAGTTGACGGACGGGTCGGCGAAGATGGTGATCGCGGACAGCGGAATGGTCAGGCGTTCCGGCACGTTGTTGAAGCTCAGCATGACCGAGAATTTCTCGGTATCGACCTCGAGGTCGTAGAACTGGTGCTGCAGTACGATGGTCATTTCGCCGGGATAGCGCTCTTTCAGGTAATTGGGCAGCTTGACGCCGCCATGTTCCGTGAAAAAGGTGATATAGAAGTGGTGGTCTTCGACCAGCCCGTCCTTGACGACTTCATCCAGCGCCTGCTTCACGACGCCGCGCAGGGCGCGTTCGACCATCTTGTCGTAGCGGAAGGCGTCTTCTCGGTTGCGGGGAGGCATCTTCGGTTCTTGCTCCGGTGTTCTTGAAATCCGTAATATCCGTGCCAGTCTAAAGGGAGTCGTTAACGGTGTCACCCCCTTTATCACGTGTTATGTAACGGGGAATCTGGCGGAAAACAGGCATGAAAATGGGGCGGTTCTGTTGCTAGGCCCGCCCCGCGCCCCACCTAAGGTATTACTACCCTAGGGATTGAATGCTAACTACGCTTACGTGCCGTTAGGCGACGAGGCGGAGTTCTGCCGTTGCCGGCTGATTGTCATTAGCATTTATCAAAGTAGCCCGATAACGGTGGTACAATACCGGACGAAAGCAACCATCTTTATTACGCACGTCGATCCTATTTCGGCCCCATACCGGATGCGGAAGAACTCTTGGTCCGCAAAACCTTTTTAGATGGTGGAGCCGCCGGGTACCGCCCCCGGGTCCGTATCGCCTATTTCACAGCGCGTTTATCGTCATAGTCAGCCTTGCGGCTGACAGCGGTAATATAGCGCTGCGGTTGGAAAAAGCAAAGGTTTGATGGCCGATCGGCATTTAACGCCACGGATTCAGCAAGATGCGCTTAATCCTCTTATCCGGGCTTTCGCACGGGGAGGGATGAGGAAATGGATCTTGGCGGCTTTGCCTTTGTGTTGTTCCGCTCCTGCCGACGGTCCTGCAGTTCCTTCTTGCGCAAGGCAACGGCAATCGCATCCGGCTTGCGCGCGGCGTCGAAGAACTGGCGCGCCAGCCCCTGGCTCAGGAACTGGCGGTCGAACGCCTCGCGCGGCGCGTGATCGAGATAGTTTTTCCCGGTGAAGCTCTTGCCGAGGCGGTGCAGCTCCTCTGGCCTGGTGACATCGATCGAAGACCCGGGCATCCAGCCGAATGCGCGGAATTCGGCGCTTGATTCCCGCGGATGCGCGCCCGGGATATTCTTGATGCTGCCGATAAAATTCATCGCGCCTTCGCCGTAGAGGACGTTGCGCAGGCCGTACCATTCCT
>DASPMW010000025.1:0-49192 GCA_035626855.1 Patescibacteria group bacterium | reverse complement strand
AGCGGCTCAAGAAGGAAGCGCTTTCTGTCAAGTTCGCGGGGCTGGACATCGGCCAGATGTCGCAGCTGCCGCTGTCGCAGGTCGCCGACGTCCTGCGCCGAAAGGTCGACCTGCCGGACGACAAGCGGCTCGTGGCCGATCGCATCGGCCGCGACCTGGTCGCGCGCATCGCGACACTCGAGCAGCTCGGGCTGGGCTACCTGTCGCTCGACCGGAGCACGCCGACGCTGTCCCCCGGCGAGCTGCAGCGGCTGCGGCTGGCGACGCAGCTCGCCTCCCAACTGTTCGGCGTGATCTATGTGCTGGATGAACCGACCGCCGGGCTGCACCCCGCCGACGGGCAGGCGCTGTTCGATGCGCTGCACCGCCTGAAAAAATCGGGCAATTCGCTGTTCGTGGTCGAGCATGACGTCGAAATGATGCGCCGCGCCGATTGGCTCGTCGATGTGGGGCCGGAGGCGGGCAGCCAGGGCGGGCAGGTCCTCTATAGCGGCGCGCCAGAAGGTCTGGCGCAGGTGTCGGAGTCGCGCACGCGGCAATACCTGTTCAACGAAATCAAGCCGCCGCCGGCGCCCACCCGCGAACCGGCCGGTTGGCTGAAGCTCGAACAGGTGACGCGGAATAACCTTGCCGCCGTCGATGCTGCGTTCCCGCTGCAATGCTTCACCGCCGTCACGGGCGTTTCGGGCTCGGGGAAATCGAGCCTTGTCAGCCAGGCATTGCTGGAGCTGATGCATGACCATCTTGATATGCCACTCGATGCGGTCGAGGACGAAGCGTCACTGGAGGATGCGCCCGCGCAAACGACATCCGGGCGGCTCGGCGGCGATTACAAATCCATCCGTCGCGTGGTGCAGGTGGACCAGAAGCCGATCGGCCGCACGCCCCGCTCCAACCTCGCGACCTATACCGGGCTGTTCGACCATGTGCGCAAGCTATTCGCCGCGACGCCGGATGCCCGCAGGCGGAAATTCGATGCTGGCCGGTTTTCCTTCAACGTCGCCAAGGGTCGCTGCGCGACCTGCGAAGGGGAGGGCTCGGTCAGCGTCGAGTTGCTGTTCATGCCGAGCGTCTATGCGCCTTGCCCGGTCTGCCACGGCGCGCGCTATAACGAAAAGACGCTGGAGGTAAAATGGCGCGGCAAATCGATTGCGGAGGTGCTGGACCTGACCGTCGATGCCGCAGCCGAATTGTTTGCGGATGAAGCGCCGGTCTTGCGCTCCCTCGATTTCCTGCGCGATATCGGCCTTGGCTACCTGCGCCTCGGCCAGCCGGCGACGGAGCTGTCGGGCGGGGAGGCGCAGCGCATCAAGCTCGCAACCGAACTGCAGCGGGCGCAGCGGGGCGCGACCCTTTATGTGCTGGATGAACCGACGACGGGCCTGCACCCGCGCGATATCGACCGCTTGCTGGTCCAGCTCAACCGCCTTGTCGACGCGGGAAATACCGTTGTCGTCGTCGAGCACGACATGCGGACCGTCGCCCAATGCGACTGGGTCATCGATATGGGGCCGGGGGCGGGCGACAGGGGCGGGAATATCGTCGTCGCCGGCCGCCCAGCCGAGGTTGCCCGGAATGCGGCCAGCCGCACCGCGCCGCATCTAGCCGCCGCGCTTAAATCCCGGTAAATCGGCATTCGCTTGCCTTAACCCCCTGTTTTTTGTACTTTGCCCTGAACAAAGCAGGGCGTTCAAAAATGCAGCTGAAATGCTTTCCCGTCACGACCGAGGATGACCTGGCCGCCTGCATGGCGATCCGGAATGTCGCCTTCGTGGACGAGCAGAACGTCCCCGCGGCGATCGAGGCGGACGGGCTCGACCCCTCCGCGCGGCAGTTCGGCGTCCGCGCCGACGGCCAGCTGGTCGGCACCTGCCGCGTGCGCCTGATCGGCTCCGCCGCGAAGATCGAACGCGTGGCGGTCATGAAGGACTACCGCGGCAAGGGTGTCGGGCGCGTGCTCATGAAATACATCTTGAACGAACTCCGTAAAAACGGCGATATTCACCTGTTCAAGCTGAGCTCGCAGGCCTATGCCGTGCCATTCTACGAGAAACTTGGATTCAAGACGCGCGGCCATGAATATCTGGAGGCCGGCATTCCGCACTACGATATGGTGCTTGAAAAGTAATTATTTGAGGTAAAGATCATGTCCACGCAGAAACCCGCCGCGCCGCAAGTGGCAACCGACAGCAACGCGCTGATCGACGCGAAGATCGAGAACCTCAAGAACCTGCAGCTGCGCGGCGTCAACCCGTTCCCCTACCGCTTTGAAGTCTCGGCCTTCGCGGGCGACCTGCAGAAAAAGCATGAGAAGCTGGAAAACGGCGCAATGACGGAAGAGCGCGTCGAAGTCGCGGGCCGCATTATGGCCTATCGCAATTCCGGCATGTTCATCGACCTGCGCGATTCAACCGGCAAGATCCAGATCTTCTCGCACAAGCAAAGCCTCTCCCCCGAAGCGCTGGAGCAGCTGAAATTCTACGACATCGGCGATATCATCGGCGTCTCCGGCATCGTGCGCCGCACGCCGCCCGGCGAGCTGACGGTCAACGCAGACAAGCTGGAACTGCTGTCGAAATCTGTGCGCCCGCTGCCGGAAAAATATCACGGCATCCACGACACGGAGATCAAGTACCGCCAGCGCTATCTTGACCTCATTATGAACGAGGGCAGCCGCGAAACCTTCCGCAAGCGCTCGGCGATCATCGCGCATATCCGCCAGACGCTGACGAGCGAGCAATTCATGGAGGTTGAAACCCCCATGCTGCACCCAATCGCGGGGGGCGCGAACGCGAAGCCGTTCACGACGCACCACAACGCGCTCGACATGAAGCTCTACCTGCGCATCGCGCCGGAACTGTACCTGAAGCGCCTCGTCATCGGCGGCTTCGACCGCGTGTTCGAGATCAACCGCTGCTTCCGCAACGAGGGCATCTCGGTCAAGCACAACCCGGAATTCACCTCGGTCGAAATCTATCAAGCCTATGCCGATTACAACGACATGATGGCGCTGACCGAGCGCATCGTGGAGGGCGCCGCCAAGGCCGTCAATCACGGCCAGACCAAGCTGCCCTTCGGCGACCGCGAGATCGATTTCAAGGCGCCCTGGCCGCGCAAGACGATGGTCGAACTCGTGCAGGAAAAGACCGGCGTCGATTTCACGGCCATTCCAGACGCGGCCGCCGCGGCGGAAAAAGCCAAATCGCTCGGCATCCCGACCAAGCCGGGCTCGAACTGGGGCGAGGTCGTGGAAGCGATCTTCGCCGAAAAGGTCGAGGCGGAGCTGATCCAGCCGATCCATATCGTCGACCTGCCGAAAGACATCTCCCCGCTCGCCAAGGTCCATCGCGGCGCGGAACACCTGACCGAGCGGTTCGAGAGCTATGCGAATGGCTGGGAAATCGCCAATGCGTTTTCGGAATTGACCGACCCCTTCGACCAGCTCGCCCGCTTCAAGGAGCAGGTGAATGCCCGCGAACGCGGCAACGACGAAGCGCAGATGCTAGACGAGGATTTCGTCGAGGCGCTGGAATACGGCATGCCGCCGACCGGCGGACTTGGCATTGGTATCGACCGCCTCGTGATGCTGCTCACCAACTCCGCGAGCATCCGCGATGTCATTGCCTTCCCGACGCTGCGCCACGTCGCGAAGTAATCGCCGCCGCGAATCCCTATATCGCGTAAAACACAGCACCCGAGTCGTCTGGGCGAACCCGTTAATAAAGCCCGAAATTTGAAGTTATGGAATTAAAAAAAGTGGTTTCGTAAGCTACTGAGTTTGCAGGGGAGGAGATAATTACGGCAACTAAAAGCCATGGTTATGGCTAATTGTTGATAAAAAAAGGCGTCCCCAAAACCAAAGTATGGTATCAATTCACCCGTTCCCCGGACAAATACATAATCCCCTTTGCGGCGATTCAGTATTGGCAAAAGGGGTAGCCGCTTTAGAATGTGAGCACAAACATGAGCATCGAAAAGAAGACCATCCGCAGTGATATTCCCGGTCACCACACCATGCTGAGCAGCACCATGGGTTTCAATGTCGGCAACGTGCCGAATGATGAAGGCCGCCGCCTCGTTGTCGGCCGCGACATCACGCTGAACGGCGCGATCGCGTCCTGCGACCATCTCGTCATCGAAGGCACCGTGCATGCCGACAGCTTCAATGCGCGCCGCATCGACATCCTCGAAGTCGGCTGCTTCGTCGGCAACACCGAGCTGACCGACGCCGTCATCGCCGGCCGTTTCGAAGGCAAACTCAACGTTTCCGGCCGCCTGACCGTCAAATCGACCGGCCGCATCATCGGCGAAATCTCCTACGGCTCGCTCGAAGTCGAAGCCGGCGCGAAAATCGAGGGCAAGCTGGCCTCGATCGCGGTCGCGGCCGTCGCTGAAACCGTCTCCCCTGCCGTCGTCGACATGAACACCAACGACAACGCGACCGAGACGAAAGCCGAAGGTGGCGAAGACGAACAATCCGAAGACCGTCCGCGCATCTTCCGCCGGACGAGCGGTTTCTAATTGATCCGCGCAACCGGACATAACCCCCTGGGCCGGCCATTCGTGGCCGCGCCCAAGCGGGGCGTTGCCGGCTTCCTGGTGGCGGCGCTGGACGAGGCCTTTATGGGCTTCTACTGGCACCTCCGCCGCAATGCGCGCCGCGTGGCGCGCCTGACCCTGACCCTGCTGCCGCTGATGGTGCTGCTGGTCGGGTCCTGCAAAACCTCCGAAACGGCTGAGACCCGGAACACGCGCGACCAGGTGACCCAGTTGCGTGCCGCGCTGTTTCCCGACCGCGCTGAAGCGCAAGGGCCCGGTTACCGTCCCGCCGGCGGCTATGTCGCCCGCGCCCAGGATTTCGTCGAGAGCAACCCCGCCGCCCTGACCAAGCTGACCGAGCAGGAAATCGGCTTCCTCTTCGGCAAGCCGTCGATGGAGCGCCGTGACGCGGATGCCCGCATCTGGCAGTACAAGACCGCGTCCTGCGTCGTCGACTTCTTCTTCTATGGTGACGACCGGACGGAAAACGCCGTGTCCTACGTCGACTACCGCATCAAGTCGGATCTCGAGCAAGGAGCGACCGCCCGCAGCGAGCCGCTGCCGCAGCGCAGCCAGTCAAAATGCCTGCGCAAGATCGTCGGCGGCGAATTTGAAAGCTACAGCGGCTAGGCCGTTTTTTCCCTGAACTCGCATTCATTATAGATCGGGCAGCGCGCGCATTCCGGAAAGCGCGCCTTACAGATATAGCGGCCATGCAGGATCAGCCAGTGATGGGCATGCTGGCGGTATTCCTGCGGCACGACCTTCAGCAGCTTCTCCTCGACTTCTTCCGGCGTCCTGCCGGGCGCGAGCTTCGTGCGGTTGCTGACGCGGAAGACATGGGTATCGACCGCCATCGTCGGCTCGCCATAGGCGATGTTCAGTACCACGTTCCCGGTCTTGCGGCCGACGCCCGGCAGCTCAATCAACTGCTCCATCGTGCGCGGCACCCGCCCGCCATGCTTTTCGACGAGCATCTGCGAGAGCGCGATGACATTCTTCGCTTTGCCTTTGTAAAGCCCGATGGTCTTGATGTAATCGGTCAGCTTTTCAATGCCGAGATCGAGCATCTGTTGCGGCGTCTTCACATGGTTGAAAAGGGACTTCGTCGCCTTATTGACGCCCGCATCCGTTGCCTGCGCCGAAAGGACGACCGCGACCAGCAGCGTAAAATGGTTCACGTATTCCAGCTCGCCTTTCGGCTCCGGGTTCTGGGCCTTCAGCTTGGCGAACAGGGCTTCGATCTTCTCGCGCTTCATGCCGCCGATATTAGCGGGCGATCGCGGGGCGTCAAGGTTGCGGGCCGCGCGGGCCGCGGCGCGGGCCATCCAGATGCGGCTCGAACAGCACGGCATATTCCGCCATCTCCGGAAAGCGGCGCAGGTCGTCACAGATATCCCGCGTCACGTCGCGCGTGTAGCTCAGGTGCTCGAATTGGTCTTTTGGCAGGTGATCGCGGGCGAGCGCGAGCGTCGTCGCCATGATACGGCGGTCGAGCAGGCCAAGGCGATCGATATAGGCGCCAGCCGCCTGTTTCTGCACCAGCTCGAGCGCCTGATGCTGGCGCAGCATGCGTTGCAGCAGCTCAAAGCGCACATCCTCCACCAGTTTCGCGCCGCCGCGCGCGTTGGCGAGGTCGAACAGCGTTTCAAACAGCGCGAGATGCACCGGCGTCACAACGTCGAAAGTGTCGCGGCGCAGGCTGTCGCCGGCTATGCGGTTGAAGTCGTCTTGCCTGGCTATGTCCTTTTCAGGGGCAAGCATAGAGGATGCAGGTATTCTGTCAATTAAACGAATGCAAGCCATTGAAAAGCTAGGCGCGAATGAGACCTTCCAGCGGACGGACGCGGTCGCTGCCGGGAAAGACGCGGGCTGCGACATCGCTTTCAGCAAGCTTCAGGTGGTCGATCAGCACCGCCTTCGCGACCTCGCGCATATCGGTCGTGGGACGAAGGTCCCGGTTTTCATGAAGCTGGGTTTTATCGAGCCCCGGCCAGCGGGTGTGGACCTTGCCGCCATTCACCGCGCCGCCCACCAGCAGCGCGCAGGATGCCGTGCCATGGTCGCTGCCATTCGTGCCGTTCTGCGCGACCGTGCGGCCAAACTCGGTCGCGACCATGATGACGGTCTTCTGCCATTTGTCGCCCATCGCGGTCTTGAACGTCGCGAGGCCCGCGTCGAGCGCCGTAAAAAGATTCGCCAGCGGCCCCTGTTCCAGCCCCTGCTGCGCATGCGTGTCCCAGCCTCCAACCTCGATGGTCGCAATGCGCGGGCCGGCCGGATCGGACAGGATCTGGGCGACTGCTTTGACCGTCTTCGCCATCGCGTCCTTGTTCTGCAGCCCGCGCCGCCCGCCCATTTTGCCCCCAAAGCCGTCGCCTTCGACCGCGTTATCCGCGATATTGTGGACATCGACCGCCTGCGCCAGCGCGGTATGGAACAGGGCATCTTTCCGATAGAGCTTTTCGAGCGCGATCAGCACCGTGTCGGCGGGCAGCCCGTCCGCCGCCGGCGCCCAAGTGCCGACCGCGACGTCGCCCTGCATCATGAGGGGGATCGTCTGGCCGATGGAGAGCCCGAGCGTATTGGGCCGCGGGCCGTAGAGCGACAGCGCGCGGTTTATCCAGCCGTCGCGCTGGCCGTTCGGCGCGGCCGCACCGCATTCCAGGACATTCTGCGCATCGAAATGGCTGCGCTCCCGATAGGGGGTGGAAACGGCGTGAACGACGGCGGCCTCCCCATCTGTAAACAGCTTCGTGAACCCCGAAAAGCTGTTATGCGCGGCGACAAGGTTATCCAGGGGGGTATAGGCGCTTGCCGGCAGCGCAAGCCCGCCGCGCGCGGAGGCGTAATTTTTATCGCCATAGGGCGGCATGGCGGCAAGTCCATCCATCGCGCCGCGCAGGATGATGAAGATAAACCGCTCCTCGACCGGCGCATCGGCGAAGGCGAGCTTCATGCCCGGCAGCGATGACGCCGCGATCAGCATCCCTGCGCCTTGCAGCAACTGGCGGCGTGTAAGACCTTCCATGCTCATCTCCTCTGGAATTCGGGGCTGGCGAAGAGCAGCGTGATCGCTTCTTCCTTGCTGCCGGCGCGCGCGACGGCGAATTTCGTTTCGGCGGAGGCGACGGGACCGATCGTCGCTTCCAGCAAATCAACCGGGGCGAATTTGGTATGGACGCCACGGGCAATTTTCCGCGCCAGCTCGATGCGCTGCAGCAGCGCCTCCGCCCCGACCCAGTCCTTGGCGCGATCGCTCCAGCCCGCCGGGGAGGGCGCGGAGAAGGGCACCTGCCCGAGCATTTTATAGGCGCCGACCAGCTTGATATCATCCACCACATCATCGACGCCCGTCGCGCGTAGCATCGAAACCACGTAGTCATTGGGCGTTTTTACCTTTGCCAGCGGCTCGGCCCAGGTTTCCGGCAGCGACAGCAGTGTTTTGTAAACCGGGATCAGCTTGCCGTTACTGCGCGTAAAGGCTGCCTCCAGCTGACGCACGGCGCCGGCTGGCGGATCGTCCGCGATGAAATGGCGGGCAAGCTTGGTCGCGATGAACCGCGCCGTCGAGGGATGCGCGGCGAAGGTCGCCAGTGCCTTTTCCCCCTCGTTCACGCCATCCTGCGGATAGATTTCACCGAGCAGCGTCTTTTCGCCCTGCTCGTGGATCATCGGGCGAAAGAAAAATCCGTTGCCATCGCCCCGCCCGTCGACATCGACCGACCACCCGGTCAGGATGCGCGCGAATTCCGTGACGTCGCCCTGCGTATAGCCGCCGCCAACGCCGAGCGTGTGCAGCTCCATGATCTCGCGCGCGAGGTTTTCATTCAGGCCTTTCCCGCCGAACTTGCCGCCCATCGAATTCGGCCCGACCGAGCGCTGGTTGTCGAGATACATCAGCATGGCGGGGTGGCGCGTCGAGGCGCGCAGCAGCGTGAGGAAATCGCCCATGATATTCGGGCGGATCGCCTCGCGCTCGAAATCGGCGACAAGGCCCATCTGGAAGCGCTTGGAGGAGGAGACGGTGAAGTGGTTGCTCCAGAACTGGACGAGGCGCTCGAAAAACGGCGCGTCGCTTGCGGCAAGGACGCGCGTGCGGCGCGCGATATCGTGGATATAATCCTTGCCCTGTTCCTTCAGCATGGATTTGACGGCGGCGGCCGTCGCCTCGTCGCCGCCCGCCTGGGCTTTTTTCATGGCTTTGCGGTCGAGGCGGTATTCTTTCAGCTGGGCGAGCGCCTGCGCTGTCGTCGGCAGCCCGTCATAAGCGGAGGTCTTCGCGTAACGCGGGTTGAGCTGCGCATGCAGCCAGCCCTGCGGGTCGGCGGAAACTGCTGATAATTCGCCCTTTTTCGCCCCCAAGCCGAAGCGTGTTGTCGCGATGAAGGCTTCGATGGACATGCGGTATAACCCTTCGCCAGTGGCACAGCATAAAGGTTATACGCCCGGGGTTAAAAAACCCCTGCGAAGCGGTAATCAGATACCCAGAACGTCGCGCATCGAATAGAAACCGGGCGGTTTGCCGCCCAGCCACATCGCCGCGCGCACTGCGCCCTTGGCGAAGAGCGAGCGGTCGGATGCCTTGTGCAAGAATTCGATGCGCTCCCCCGTGCCGGCAAAGGTGACGGTATGATCGCCCACCACATCGCCGCCGCGGAATACCGAGACGCCGATTGCGCCCGGCGGCCGCGCGCCGATCTGGCCGTAGCGGGCGGGGACCAGCGCGGCGTCGAGGCTCACGCCGCGGCCCTTCGCGGCCGATTCCGCGAGCGCCAGCGCGGTGCCGGACGGCGCGTCGATCTTGTGGCGGTGATGCGCCTCGAAAATCTCGATATCGTATTCCTGGTCGAGCATCGCGGCCGCTTTTTCCACCATCGACAGCAGGATATTGACGCCAAGGCTCATGTTGGCCGCCTGCAGCACAGGGGCCTTCTGGCTCGCGACCTTAAGTGCCGCCATTTCCGGCTCGCCCAGACCCGTGGTCCCGACGACAAGCGCGCGACCGTGCTCATGCGCGAGTTGCGCATGCTCGATCAGCGCATCCGCTGTGGTGAAGTCGATCAGGACGTCGCAGGACTTGAAGGCGTCATGTTTGCTGGTCGTGACGCAGGTGCCGCAGGGGTCTATGCCGAGAATGCCGCCGACATCCTTGCCGATCGCCCAGCTCTTGTTGTGCTCGACCGCGGCGTGGAGATTGGCATGCGCATGCTGCTTCGCCAGTATCTCCCGCGCGATCATCTGCCCCATCCGCCCCGCGCCGCCGAGTACACCGATCTTGATCATGGCTGAGTTTCCTTGTCCTGATTGAGCTCGCACGAAATATTATCGGGGCCCCAGTTGAATTTCTTCGCGACCGGCACGGAAACGCCGTCTCCCGCGGAAGCGGGCAGCGAGACTTCGATGGCGAGGCTGCTGATCACTTGGATCTGCGCGGTGCCTTCGGGCGGACCGGCGAGGGTCAGCGTGCCGTTTTCGTATGTGTAGCTATAGCCGGGCGTCGGCGTTTCGATCGCGCCGGAGAGGAGATAGCCCTCAGCGGTTTTTACGATCGTGAAACCGGCAGGGGTGCAAGTGCCGGCGGCGGGCGCAACGGGCACGGGTTTTGGCGCCTCCGGTTCCGCGGGCGTGGCGGCGACAAGCGCCGGCGCCGGGGTTGAGAGGACGAGCAGGGCGGCACTGAAGAGGGCCGCGTGAATTGGGTACATGTGAAAATTCCCTTCCTCCCGACTATCGGCAAAACGGCGCGGTTTGACAATAGGGGCTGAGCAGGCCTGCCGGTAGGCATAAAGAAAAACCCCCGGCACGCGGCCGGGGGTTTTGGGCTGTTTCCTGAATGCGGGCTTAGTCCTTCAGGTCTTCCCACAAATCCTTCACCTTGGCAAAGAAGCTGGAGGATTGGGGGTTGGTCTTGTCGTCGGGCGCGTCGCCGGCGAACTGCTGAAGCAATTCTTTCTGCTTCTTGGTCAGGTTGACGGGGGTTTCCACCAATACCTCGACGAACATGTCTCCGCGGTTGGGGGAGCGCAGGATGGTCATGCCCTTGCTCTTCAGGCGGAACTGCTGGCCGGTCTGGGTGCCTGCCGGGATGGTCACCTTCATACGCTTGCCGTCGATCGTCGGCACCTCGATCGTGCCGCCGAGCGCGACCGTCGTCATCGGCACCGGCACGCGGCAGAACAGGTTCGATGCCTCGCGCTGGAAGAAGCGATGCGGGCGGATAGAGAGGAAGACATAAAGGTCGCCGGGCGGGCCGCCGCGCAGGCCCGCTTCGCCTTCTCCCGCGAGGCGGATGCGCGTGCCGTCCTCGATGCCGGCGGGAATGGTCACCTGCAGCTGTTTTTCCTGCCGGTTACGGCCGGAGCCGCCGCAGACATGGCACGGAGTCTTGATCGTCTGGCCTGCGCCGCCGCAGGTGGGGCAGGTGCGCTCGACCGTGAAAAAGCCCTGCTGCGCCCGGATGCGGCCCGTGCCGCGGCAGGTGTCGCAGGTATCGGGCTTCGTGCCTTTTTCCGCACCGCTGCCGCTGCAGCCCGCACAGGAAGACCAGGTCGCGGTCTTGATCTTGGCTTCCTTGCCCGCGAAGGCTTCCTCGAGCGTAATCTCGAATTCGTGGCTGAGGTCCGAGCCGCGCCGCGCGCCTTCACCGCCGCCACCGCCGCGCCGCGCGCCCTGCTGCTGGCCGCCCATGAAGTCGCCGAACATCTCTTCAAAGATGTCGGAAAAGCCCGCGCCGCCGAAGCCCTGGAAGCCGCCGGCGCCCGCACCCGCGCCGCGTCCGCCGCCCATGCCGGCCTCGAAGGCGCCGTGGCCAAAGCGGTCATAGGCCGCGCGCTTCTGCTCGTCGCTGAGCACGCCATAGGCCTCGCTGATTTCCTTGAACTTGTGCTCGGCTTCCTTGTTGCCCGGGTTTTTGTCGGGGTGATATTGCATGGCCAGCTTGCGGTAAGCCTTTTTCAGCTCGTCCGCACTCGCCTTCTTGTCAACATTCAGAAGCTGGTAAAAGTCTTTCTTCGACATGTCATGCCCTGTTCCGAAAAGGGGAGGCGGAGAAAATCCCCGCCTCCCTTATCCAATTCGGTCGTTACCCGCTTAATGGGCCGATTTGCGCTTGCCGTTCTCGTCGACCTCGGTAAATTCCGCGTCAACGACCTCGGAGTCATCGCCCTTGCGCGCGCCCGGATCCGTGCCGCCGCCGAATTCGGTGGGGCCCGATCCGCCGCCCATGCCCATATCCATGTCGGGCTGCGCGGAGGAGCCGTCGCCGTCCTTGTAGAGCAGCTCGCCGAGTTTCATGGCGGCTTCCTGCAGGGACTCGGTCTTCTTGCGGATCGTCACGAGATCGTCGCCGCCGACCACTTCCTTGAGGGAAGCGATTGCGTTTTCAACGGCGATGCGGTCGGGGTCTGGCGCCTTCGCGCCGACATCCTTGAGCGTTTTCTCGGCCGTGTGCAGCAGCGATTCCGCACGGTTCTTGGTTTCCGCCGCTTCCTTGCGCTCCTTGTCGAGGCTCGCATTTTCTTCGGCTTCCTTGACCATGCGCTTGATATCGGCGTCGGAAAGGCCGCCCGAGGCCTGGATGCGGATCTGCTGCTCCTTGCCGGTCGCCTTGTCCTTCGCCGAAACCTGCACGATGCCGTTCGCGTCGATGTCAAAGGTGACTTCGATCTGCGGAATGCCGCGCGGCGCCGCCGGGATGCCGACCAGATCAAACTGGCCGAGGATCTTGTTATCGGCCGCCATTTCGCGCTCGCCCTGGAACACGCGGATGGTCACGGCGCTCTGGCCGTCTTCCGCGGTCGAGAAGGTCTGCGATTTTTTCGTCGGGATGGTCGTATTGCGCTCGATCAGGCGTGTGAATACGCCGCCCAGCGTCTCGATCCCCAGCGAAAGCGGGGTGACATCGAGCAGCAGGACGTCTTTCACGTCGCCGGCGAGGACACCGCCCTGAATCGCCGCGCCATCGGCTACGACTTCATCGGGGTTGACGCCGCGATGCGGCTCCTTGCCGAAGAATTCCTTCACGATCTCGATGACCTTGGGCATGCGGGTCATGCCGCCCACGAGGACCACTTCGTCGATGTCGGAGGCCTTGAGGCCCGCATCGCGGATGGCGGCCTTGCAAGGCTCGAGCGTTTTCTGGATAAGGTCGCCGACCAGCTCTTCGAGCTTCGCGCGCTTCATCGTCAGGACAAGGTGTTTTGGGCCGTTCGCATCCGCCGTGATGAAGGGCAGGTTGACTTCGGTCTGGACGGAGGACGAAAGCTCGATCTTCGCCTTTTCAGCCGCCTCTTTCAGGCGCTGCAGGGCAAGCTTGTCTTTGCGCAGGTCGATATTGTGCTCTTTTTTGAATTCGTCCGCGAGGAAGTCGATGATGCGTAGGTCGAAGTCTTCACCGCCGAGGAAGGTGTCCCCGTTGGTCGATTTGACTTCAAACACGCCGTCGCCGATTTCGAGGACGGAGACGTCGAACGTGCCGCCGCCGAGGTCATAGACCGCAATGGTGCCGGTGTTCTTTTTGTCGAGGCCATAGGCCAGCGCTGCCGCCGTCGGCTCGTTGATGATGCGCAGGACTTCAAGGCCCGCGATGCGACCGGCATCCTTGGTCGCCTGGCGCTGGCTGTCGTTGAAGTAAGCGGGAACGGTAATGACCGCCTTGGTGACTTTTTCGCCAAGGTAGTTTTCGGCCGTTTCCTTCATTTTCTGCAGCACCATTGCCGAGATCTGGGACGGGGCGAATTTCTCGCCGTCGATCTCGACCCAGGCAGCGCCGCCGTCGCCTTCGATGATCTTAAAGGGCGCTTTTTCGCGCATCTTCTTGACCTCGGGCTCGTTGAAGCGGCGGCCGATCAGGCGCTTGATGGCATAAAGGGTTTTATCGGGGTTGGTGACCGCCTGGCGCTTCGCCGGCTGACCGACAAGGCGCTCGCCATCCTTGGTGAAGGCTATCATGGAGGGGGTTGTGCGCGCGCCCTCCGCATTTTCGATAACTTTGGACTTGTCACCCTCCATGATGGCAACGCAGGAGTTCGTGGTGCCCAAGTCTATACCGATGATCTTGCTCATTTTTATTTCCTTTCTTGCGGCAAATGACAGGGACGGCCTTGCTAAAGAAGCACCGATCCCCATTCCCATACTTACGCCCTAAAGATAGCGCAGCGAGATGAAATTACTATCCTTTAGGAGCGAAGTGAAGGCTTTTCTGGCCCTGTTTTAACAGGGTTTTTCAGGCTTTATACGCCGTGCTAACGCAGGCGGATCAGTCCTGTTCGATAAAGAAAAACCGCCCCGGCATTTCTGCGCGGGGCGGTTGTCTCTTCAGCTGTCAGCGTCGATTAGAGGTCGAAGCTGCCGCCGCCGTTTTTCTTTTTCGGCGGAACGGGGGCGTTGTTGTTCGCAGGGGCGAGGCCGAGTTCAACCGCGACATCGTTTTTCGCGGCGAGATAAGCGGCCTGCAGTTTCGGCGCATCGAGGTTCTTGAATACGAAGGCTTCCTGTGATGCCGACTGGGCGAAAGCGGCAGCGAGCTGCGCCTTGGCTTCTTCCGGAACGACATTCGCCTGGAAGGCCGACTTGATGCCTTCGAGCTGGATAACGGCAAGCGCGGTCGAGACCTGGCTGATGTTGGTGGAGGGCGCGTCAGCGGGGTCAGCGGTCGTCAGTTCATCGACGAAGGCGTTGACGTTAGCGCCGTACTCTTTGGCGAAGTCTGCGGGGTCGCCGACGATATCGGGGCCTGCGGTCATCAGCACGACGCCGACAGCAAGCGCTTCTTTTTCCGAGTCCGTGCGGTCAATCGTGCGGTCCAGCACGTCGATCGCGCGGTTCTGCACGTCCTTCAGCTCGACGGGGGCGTTGTCGCCGGTGAAGTACTGGAACATCTTGTCCTGGTCGGCGAAGATTTTCGCGAGCTGCGGATATTTCGAGGAGAGGTCGGTCATCTTGTGCGCTTCCTTGCTGGTTGTTTTTATGGGGTTGGCAATTTTTACAACGCAGGACCGGTCACTTGCTTAGGCGCATCGGCCTTCACATCCGGTATCTGCTGGTTGTCGTTGGTTGCGACCGTTGCGGCTGCGTTGAAGTCGCCCTTCAGGCGCTTTTGCAGGGTCACGTAATCGGTTTTCCCCGTCGGCAGGCGCGGCATTTCGGGGATGACATAGATTTCATTGTTCTTCGGCAGGCCAAGGACGGAGCGGCCGGTCTCGTTGGCCGCCTTGGTCAACTGCTCGCGCTTCAGCGCGGCGTCGGTCGTGAACAGCGCGATTGAATCCCCGTTCACCGGGTCCTGCTTCAGGACGACGGCATGGGCCGCGTCTTTTTTCAGCGAGGCCGCGACCGCGATATTCTCGACCATATCGAGCGAGACCATCTCCCCGCCGATCTTGGCGAAGCGTTTTGCGCGGCCGGTGAGCTTCACATAGCCTTCTTTCGAGACGTTCACGATATCACCCGTGTCGTGCCAGCCACCGGGCGGTGGCTGGATGACGCCGGGGTTGTCATGCTTTAGATAGCCGAGCATGACGTTCGGGCCCTTGATAAACAGGCGGTAGCTGTCTTCCATGTCGGGCACGGCATCCATGCGGGTTTCGATGCCCGGCAGGAATCTGCCGACCGTGCCGCGGCGATGCGCGCCCGGCACGTTCATGGCGACAGCGGGCGCCGCTTCCGACAAACCATAGGCGTTGTTCACGCGCACGTTGAAGCGGTTGACGTAAGTGTCATAGGTTTCATCCTGCAGACGCTCGGCGCCTGCGAAGACCATGCGCAGGCCGGAGAAATCGCGGTCGGTCGCGCTGCGGGCATAGAGGTTGAGGAACGTGTCGGTGCCGAACATGATCGTCGCGTCATAGAAGTAGGCAAGCTTCGGAATTTCCTTGCCCGCGAGCGGGTTCGGGAACTGGAAGCTGCGCACGCCGGTCAGGAGCGGCATCAGCATGCCGCCTGCAAGCCCGAAGCTGTGGAAAATCGGCATCGAGTTGAAGATCTTGTCGGTCGGGCGGATCGGCGTGACGGCATTCACCTGCGCGACATTGGAAATGAAGTTCGTCGAAGACAGAACCACGCCTTTGGGCGGGCCTTCCGAGCCGGAAGTGAAGATGATCGCGGCAGGGTCGCTGCCCTTCGGTGCGTCTTTCGGCCGCGGCAGCAGGCCCTTACCGCGGAGAAGTCCTGCGATTTTATCGAAGAATCCGATCTTCGCCTTGATGTCTTCGGTATAGACGATCTTCGTTTGTTTGCTCAGCTCCTCGATCTTCTCTTCCAGCTTCGCGAGCTTCACGAACTCGCGGCTGGTGACGATGGTTTTCAGCGACGCGGTCGTGACATAGGACAGCATGTCCGCCTTTTCCGCCTTCGCGTTCAGCATGGTCGGCACGCGGCCATAGGCATGCAGCGCGAAGAAGGCGACGGGAGATTTCTTGGAGTTCGGCAGCAGGAAGCCGACATTCTCGCCCTTGGAGGTGAGTTTGGCGAGCTTCGCGCCGAGGGCATAGACGCCCGTCAGGATCTTGCCGTAAGTGAGCGGCGCTTCCTCCTGGTTGTGGTCGTCGAGCATCTCGCGCTTGCGGCCGTAATTGCGGGCGGCGTCATGCAGCGCGTCGATCAGGGTGCGGTTGGCGTCAACCGCTTTAACGGGCATTTCCTGCATGATTTTTTCGAGCTGCTCGTCGGCGATGCGGCGGCGCTCCTTGCCTGAAATGCCTTCCGGAATCTCGAGTTTGGTGGGCGGCAGTACGGTGACGGCCAGTTTCGGGAACAGGCGGCGCGGGTAATCCTTCAGGCGCGTCGCGCCTTTGGGGAGGAAGTTGAGGCCATCCATATATATAGGGACGATATTGGCATCGGCATTGAGGGCGACGGTGGAGGAGCCGCCGAAAACCTGCATGATCGTGCCGGTCGTCGTCAGGCGGCCTTCCGGGAAAATCATCACGGGGCGGCCGGCCTTCGCCAGTTTCGTCAGCGCGCGGATCGCCTGCGGCTTGGTCGTGTCGAGCGGATGGAAATCGATGCGGTTGATGAGGAATTTCGCGATCGGGTTGAAGCGCACCCAGGGGCTTTTCATGATCTTGTTGTACATGCCCGTGTCGATGGCGAAGGACGCCTCGACCGGCATGGCGGCGCCCAGCAGCAGGCCGTCGATAAACGACACATGGTTCGCGATGACCAGCGTCGGCTTGCCCTCAAGCCCGTTGAAGTTTTCCGTGCCGCGGATCTTAGCGCCATAGAGCGTCTTGGCAATGGCGCGGAAGCCGCCGCGCACGGCGCTGTCCATGCGGCGCTTCAGCCATGATTTTTTGACGACTAGTACCTCGTTATCATTGTCGTCGGCGGCAGCAGTAGCAGTATCGATGGCGGCGGGCGTATCGGTCATGGGGAGTCGGACCTCGAAGGGCAGGTGAATATGACGAATCAAAAGATGACATAATCTATTTCCCGAACCTCCTTCAAGTCAAGGCGCAGAATCTGGAACGCTTGTTACAATATAATCGACAGGTTTGAGGGCTTGACGCATTGCCATAAGCCCCTATAGTGACCACTCTTTTATTTATTATGGAGCCACGCCCGTGAAACCCGCCGATATGGTCGCCCGCCTTAAATTCATGCTGCAATGGAAATCGGGGCGGCTCATGGACCGCGAAGGCAACCAGCATTGGTTCTTCCACTGGAAAGAGCATCGCGACGACGGGCTGCCGGCCTTTGTCGGCGTCAGCGGCACAAAGAAATACTATAAATTCGGCGAACTGCACCGCGAGGGCGACCAGCCGGCGATCGAATGGGCGGATGGCGGCCGCGAGTATTACAAAAACGGCCTGCGCCACCGTGACAATGGCCCCGCCATCATCCGCATCAACGGCGAAAACGAGTGGTACCAGAACGACAAGCTGCACCGCGCCGACGGCCCTGCCAAGGAACGCGCGAATGGCGAAGGCGAGTACTGGCGCGACGGCCAGCCCTGGAAAGAGGGCAAGCCCGCCGCCGTCAAGGTGCAGGAGGAAAAGCGCGTGAAGGAAGAATTCACCCAAGCTGTCGAAGCTGCCGAAACTTCCGAAAAGAACATCGAGACCCTGAAGGACGTCAAGGCGAAGAAGCCGCCGCCTTCGCTGAAGGTTGGCTGATTACTTTTTCTTTTTCGGCTTTGGTTCGTCAACGCCTTTCAGCATCATCAGCCGGATGCGCGCAAGTCCGATGCCTTTGCGGTCTTCTTCGAGCGCGCGGTCGATCAGCGCCTGCCCGCGCGCTGGGTCCTTTTTGACGGCGGTTCCGTCCTGAAGCATCTTGCCGAGAAATACCATAGATTCCGTATCGCGCTGCTTCACAGCGCGCTCGAAAAATTCTGCCGCGCGTTTGTGGTCGGCGGGCGTGCCTTCGCCAAGATACAGGCAGCGCCCTGCTTCGCGCAAACCGTCGCGGTAATTCTGCGCGGCCGATTTTGAAAACCATTTGAACGCTTCCGCCGCATCTTTCGGGCGCCCGGCGCCGCCGGATTCCGCCGCGCGGCCCATTTCGAACTGGGCTTCGGCATCACCTGCTTCCGCGGCGCGCGCGAACCAGTAATAGGACTTCTCGCGGTTCATCTCGAATGACTTGCCGCCGAAAATGTATTTATGCGCGAGCTCGACCTGCGCGTCCGTGTCGCCTTTTTCGGCGCGTTTTTGCAGGCAGTCGAACTGGAAGCGGGCGAGCGCCTCCGCGCGCTGTTCGCGCTCGGCGTCGTCCTTTGGCAGCGGGATTTTTACGCCGTAATTCTGCCCGAGATATTTTGCGCCAAGCTCGCTGTAATCGGGGTCCATCTGCGCCGCCTGCGCGATCAGGCGGCGGCCTTCGTCCATATCGGCCAGAGTGCCGTTGCCGTGGAAGATACAGAGCCCGTACTCGCGCAGCGACTCCCGCTTGCCGTAGGTATAGGCGGATTCCTTAAAGGTTTCGAGCGCGAGGCGGAATTCCTGCTGCTGCTGATAAACGCGCGCGAGGCCGAACAGCGCGTCATGGTTTCCGCCCTTGGCCGATTTCTGGTACCAGGCGATCGCGCGCGGCAGGTCGATTGGCGTGACTTTTTCAAGGAGCACCTCGCCGGTGCGGAAGGTTTCCGCGACGCGCTCCATGGCGACGGGGTCGCCGCCCTCCGCCGCCTGCAGCCATAACTTGAAGGCCTGCAGCCGGTTCTGTTTCACGCCGCTGCCCGTGGCATAGGCGGTGCCAAGCTCGTTCTGCGCCTGCGGGTCGCCTTCATTGGCGGCCTGCATCAGTTCGTAGGTGGTGCTGAAGATGCGGCGAAGCCGCGGCGGGCGCGCCATGTGGATTATCAGACTTCCTGGTCGATATTGCCGCCCGAACCCGTCTCGCCGCCCTTGGCGACGCCGACGCGCGCGGGGCGGAGCAGGCGTTCGTGGATGGTGTAACCGGGCTCGATCACCTGCACGACGATGCCGGGCGCCTGGTTGGGCACATCGGCTTCGAACAGGACTTCATGCAGGTTGGGATCGAACTTCTGGCCAAGCGGCTCGACCTTGCGGATATTGTTGCGCTCGAACATGTTGAGCAGCTCACGCTCGGTCATTTCGACGCCGGTATAGATATTTTTAAGCTCGGCATTATTCTCGCGCGCTTCAGGGGAGATGGCGGAGAGGGCGCGGCGCAGGTTGTCGGCGACCGTCAGCAGGTCGCGGGCGAAAGAGGAAACCGCAAATTTGGCGGTGTCCTGACGGTCGCGCTCCGAGCGCTTGCGGGTGTTTTCCGCCTCCGCCAGCGCGCGCAGGGCCTGGTCCTTGATCTCGGCGACCTTCTTCTCCAGCTCGGCGATCTTGGCGTTGGCGGCGGCCAGCGCATCGCCCTCCGCCGTATCCTCGGCGGGGGTCGGATCGATTTCTTCCGGCAGGGGTTCGTCGGCGGGGTTCAGGTTCGTCATGGCTTATCCTTCGCGTCTATATCGGAGACACTAAGATGGGGTTTTTCGGCGCGAAATTCAACCCCTGAAACCTCAAACGAAACAATAGCTTACATCTCGGGCGGGGTAACGACCACTTTCGCGTTGCGCACCATGCGGCCATTCAGCTCGTAGCCTTTTTGCGCGACATGGACGACCATTTCGGCTTCGACGCCCGGGACTGCCTGAAGCGTCACCGCCTCGTGCTTTTCCATGTCGAAGGGCTCCCCCTTGGGGTCGATCTGGACGATGCCGTATTTATTGAACACCTTTTTGACGCCGCCGAGGGTGTCTTCGACGACTTTCGCGAGCGCGTCGAAGTTGGGGTCGGCATCACGGGTCTTCTTGTCGATCATCTGAAGTCCGAGCTCGAGCGTATCAATGACCGGCATGATTTCCTTCAGCGTCTTCTCGGCCGCGAATAGCTTGTCGCCTTCGCGCTTCTGTTCGTTGCGGGTCAGGAGCGACTTGTTTTCCTCGAGACGGCGAGACAGGACGAGGTTATCGCTCTGCGCGCGCTGCACGGTGCCGGTCAGGGTCACGACTTCGGCGTTCAGCGCGTCACGCTCCGCCTTGACGCTTTCAAATGTTTCTTCGGATTTTACAACGGGGCTCGCGTTTTCATCTGCCTTCGGCGCTTGGGATGCCACAGCGGGAGCTTCATTCTTTGCCGCCGGTTCTTTGGCAGCGGAAGCGGGAGCCGCGTCATCGCCCGCCTTCACGCCGTATTTATTGAATACGGCTGTCAGCTGCGACAGCGTGCTTTCCACGCCCTTGGTCAGCTTGTCGAGTTTCGGGTTCGCCGCGCGCTCGGCCGCGTCGATTTCATTGAGGCCGGCCTGCAGGCTGCTTGCCGTCGGCAGGAGGTCGCGCAGGAGCGCGCCGCCGATTTCTTTTTTGTCCTGGGCGATCAGGGTGTCGATATCGGCCAGCGCAGCCTTCGCATCTTCGGTGCGCTTGACGAGCGTCTGGTTGTCGGCGCGCGTGCGGCTGACCGCGCTTTTCAGGCGCTCGACAGTTGCCTTCAGTTCATCGCGTTCCTCGCGCATATCGTCGATAGTCTCTTCAAAATCGTCGCCGTCATCGAGGTCACCAAAGAGATCCGCCATGCGCTTGTCATGCGCATCGTCCTCCGCGTCGCGGGGGCGGGGGGGCGTCTGGTCGGGATTGCCGGGACTGTTCTCTTCGGACATTATTTCGACTCCGTTTTTATGATTGTCATATTCCTATAGGAATAAGCGAGCGGAGTCAACCTGGCTTTTTTCATATTGTTTTCATAAGGGGGACACGAAGGAGCTTGAAATCCTGCGCTTTTCGGTATCATCCGATAATTTTGCTGATGAGCTGCGAGGTATAATTAACGACGGGGATCAGCCGCCTGTAATTCAGCCGTGTCGGGCCGAGAACCCCGATCGCCCCGACCACGCGGGAATCCTGATTTTTATAGGGCGCGATAATCAGCGAGCAGCCTGAATGGCTGAACAGCTTGTTCTCCGCCCCGATAAAGATTTTGACGCCGTCCGCCGTGCCGGTCGCCTGCAGCAGCTTCAGCATTGTCTCCTTGGTTTCAAGCGCATCGAACAGCAGTCGGATACGCTCGAGATCCTCGACCGCCGTGACATCATCGAGCAGATGCGCCTGTCCCTTGATGAAGAGGTGCCCGCCCGCCTCATCCGGCGCGAAACTGGCGATGCCGGAGGCGACAACCTTGGCGGTCAGGGCATCGAGCTGCGTACGGTCACGCGATAACTCCGCGGTGACGAAATCCGCCGCCTCCGCCAGCGTTTTGTCGGCAATGCGCGCGTTCAGGTAGTTGGCGGCGCGCGTCAGCGCGGCGGCGTTGACGTCTTCCGGCACGCTCAGAAGCCGGTTTTCGACGATGCCGGAGCTCGTCACCAGCACGGCGAGTGCGCGGCCCGGCGCGAGATGCACGAATTCGACCTGCTTGACGGGGTCTTCCGATTTCGGCGCGAAGACCAGACCCGCGCAGGAGGAGAGTCCGGAGAGGAAACTGCTCGTCTGCTCCAGCACATCGGTCAGCGACTTGCCCTGCGCCGCCGTGATTTTCTGATCGATCTGCTGCCGTTCGCCTGCGGAAAGCGTATTTAATTCCAGCAAACCGTCCACGAATACGGTCAGTCCGGTATCGGTCGGCAACCGACCGGCAGAGGTATGCGGCGCGTAAAGGAGGCCCAGGTCTTCAAGCTCCGCCATCGCAGAGCGGATCGTGGCGGGGGAGAGTTTCATCCCCAGTTTCTGTGAAATCGCCATCGAGCCGACCGGCTCCCCCGTCTCGACATAGGCGTCGACGACGAGCTTCAGGATCTGCTTGCTGCGGTCGGTCAATTCACGGATCATAGGTTGTAATATAGGGCGTGAAATGCTAAAAAATCAATGAATTCAAGGTTTCAGAAAACATTGACATAATAACGAAAATGGCTATAGTCTGAGTCACTCAAAATTCAGAAGAGTCGCAATCGTCAACCTTTTTGAACAGCGTATCCCATGGCCGAAAAAGAAGACTATTACAAAACCCTTGGCGTCGAGAAAACCGCAACGCTTGACCAGATTAAGGCGGCGCATAAATCGATCATGCTCAAGAACCACCCGGATATGCTGAAGAACAAGAAGTATCCGGACGAGGCGACCAAGCAAAAGGCCCTGGCCGACGCAGATGTGAAGTTCAAGGCCGCGAACGAGGCCGAAAGCGTGCTCTCCGACCCCGCAAAGCGCGCCGCCTACGACAAATACGGCTTCAAGGGCGTCGAAAACATGAACGCGGGCAAAAATGCTTCTTCGGGCCAGAGCTACGAGCAGGTTGCCGGCCCCGTCGTGCGCCGCAGCTATTCCGAAGAAGACACGTTGAGCTTCTTCGAAAAGCGCTCCGAGCAGCGCCAGCGCGAAGGAAGTTCGAACGACGACGGCCTCACCGCCGAAGAACGCCGCGCCAAGGCAGCCGAAGAACGCCGGGCACGGCGCGGCGGGGGAATTTCCACGACAACCACTCCCCCCGTGACGAACGGTTCTGCCTCCACCTCTTTCCATGACGTTGCCAAGAAGGTGAACGACGTGGCCGAAACGCTCTCCTCCGGTAATGTCACCGTGCCGCTCGCCGACCTGGAGCGGTTCCGCGACAGCCTCGCGACCTTCACGCAAGTGATCGACCGCGAGATTGCAAAAGCGAAAAAAGGCCCGGGCTTCCGCCCCTAATCCAAAAACAGGACGATCATCACATGCGCCCCTCCGGACGCGCGGCTGACCAGCTGCGCAATATCGTGCTTGAGCCCGGCTTTTCCAAACATGCAGAAGGTTCCTGCCTTGCGCGTTTCGGCGATACGCATGTGCTTTGCACGGCAACGGTCGAGGAGCGCGTCGCCCCCTGGCTGAAGGGGAAAGGCAAGGGCTGGGTGACCGCGGAATACGGCATGCTGCCGCGCGCGACCAACAGCCGCACAGACCGTGAAGCTGCGCGGGGGAAACAGTCCGGCCGCACGCAGGAAATCCAGCGCCTGATCGGCCGCGCGCTGCGCGCCGTTGTGAAACTGGAAGCGCTCGCGGAAATGCAGATCGTCCTCGATTGCGATGTGATCCAGGCGGATGGCGGAACGCGCACCGCAGCGATCACCGGTTCTTATGTCGCGCTCCAGCAGGCCTGCAACCACCTGCTGAAAATCGGCGCGGTGAAGGAAAATCCGTTGATCGATACCGTTGCTGCAGTTTCATGCGGTCTTTACAAGGGCGAGGCCGTGCTGGATCTCGACTACGTTGAAGATTCGAACGCCGAAGCGGACGCGAATTTCGTTATGACGGGTTCCGGCGGCCTGGTCGAAGTGCAGGGCACGGCGGAGCACCGCGCATTTTCAGAAGAACAGTTTTTCAGCCTGATGAGCCTTGCCCGCAAGGGTATCGGCGAGTTGATCTCGCACCAGAAAAGTGCTTTAAACAATTGATCGGTAATAGGGCAGAGATTTAAGGCGCTCTTCGGCGGAACACCGCGGGGCAGCGCCATATTCCAGTTATTTGGAGGATATGCCATGGCCGCGAACACCCCGAAAAAAGACATGAAGGAAACCCTGCGCTACAAGCATATGGTGGCGCGTCTTTCCGGACTCCTTCCCCAGCAAAAAGAAGCGGCGCTGCTCCAGGAAATCGCCAAGGGCAGCCAGTGGCGCATGGACGCGGTCGTTGAAGCCATCAATACAAAACCAAATGACTGGCAGCTAATGGACACTTCTGGATTGCTCAAGCAGGCAGCGATGTTCGGGCGGCTGGCAACGGTTGAAACGCTCTGCGACCTTTTTGGCTATCCCAAAAATACGCCCTTCGCGCCGCAGCCGGTCGAAGCCGCCTTCCAAACCGCCGTGCTGCATGGCCGATTCAAGACAGCGGATGCGCTGGCCGCGCGCGGAGCATCGGCGCACCCGGTCGGCAACGGCAACCCGCTGCCGCCGCTCCTGCAGGCCGTGCTGCAGGACCAGACACGGTCTATCGACTACCTTCTGAAGCAGGGCGCCGATAAAAACTTTCTTGTCTATCTCGCGGTCGGCGCGAATTCCCTCAAATCGCTGCGCCATCTCGTTGAAAAGAAACATGCGGATGTGAACTACAGGTCGAATTCGGGCGATACGCCCCTGGCGATGGCGGAGCGCGTGGGTAATCCCGTGCTGAAGCAATACCTGCTCGACCATGGCGCAAAACACGCGCAACTGACAGTCAGGCCGGAACCGCTTTCCAGCGAAGCCTTGAAGGGCACGGCGTTTGAAACCTCCTTCGACAAACTTTACCTGCCGCTGATCCTGGATGCCTGGAAAGTCCCGACGGTTTCGCAAGAACTGAAAGACGCGCTGGGCGCGGAGGGCAGTGTCGCGCGCACCGCGACGGGGCTCGATTTCACACTCGAGAGCGGGCGAAAGATGGAATGGACGGTTAACCTCAAGGGCGCGGAATTCATCGGCCGGGGCAATCGCAGTATCGCGCTCGAGACAAGCGACGCGCGCGCGATGGTCGCCGCCAGCAAAAGCCGCGGCTGGACGGAAATCAACGTGCATGGCGACGAGACGCAACGCCAGAAGCTGTGGCTGGAAGCGAAGCGGCAGGGGCTGAAGGTTGCGAATTACACGCCCCCAGCCGCAAGCGACGCCGCGAAAATCTGGGCTTCGGAGCAGCCGAAACCTGTGCCGCCCGCCCCCCGTCCGTAGCGGGCTTTTCGGTTGACATAACGCCCCATCCTGCTATCCTCGCCGCGCCTTCAAACAGCCGCGAGGAATGCGACATGACCGCCAAGAAACCAGCCAAAGACACGCTCCGTTACAAGCACCTCGCCGCGCGCGTCGGCAGTATGCGCGCCTATGAGAAGGAAGCCGCGCTGAAAAAGGCGATCGTCACCGGCCCGCAATGGAAGATCGACGCGACGCTCGACGGCATCCAGCAAAAACCCTACGACTGGAATTACATCAACACGACTGAAGTCATGAAGCTTGCCGCCATGTTCGGCCGCCTGCAGACTGTCGAGAAAATCTCGGACATCATGAAGTGGGACGGTGAATTTGCGGCGCAGCGCCCCGTCCAGGCCGCGTTTCACATCGCCTCCAAGCATGGCCATTATAAAACAGCCGACGCAATGGCCAAGCGCGGCGCCCGACCCAATTATGAGGCCGAGGGTACACCCCCGGCAATTTACGCGGCGGTCGAAGAGGCCGATTTCCGCAAAATTGATTACCTGATCCGCCGCGGCGCGAACAAGGATCACCTCGTCAATATCGCCGCCACGTCCGAGAACTACATGCCCGTCGTAAAATATCTCGTCGAGGAGAAAAAATCCGGCGTCAATTTCGCGTCAGAAGGGTTCTGGACGCCGTTCCTGAGCGCAGTGAAATACGGCCGTGACGATCTGGCGCTGTACCTGCTTGAAAAAGGCGCGACGCCCCAGAACGACAAAAGCGCGGGCGAAGCGCTGTATGCGGCCGGCACCGCCGGGAACCTCAAGCTGCTCGAAAAGATGCTCGATATCGGCATGAAGCCGAGCCTGAACATCCTCGAGCATGTCGTGGGTGCAGGGCAGGTGGCCGCCGCGCGTCTGCTGATCGAGCGCGGCAGCCTGAATGTGAATACCACCAAACAGGAACCGCTGCTTCTGGCGCTGGTGTCGAAAAACTCCGACGCCATGACGGCGCTGATGATCGAAAAAGGTGCGAATGCGCAGGCCGCTCTCCACGCGCTGAACAACGACACGGAGCTGTATCGTTACGGCAACCGCGACAAGATGAAGAAGTCGCTGGAGGAATATCTCGCGCCCAAACCGCCGAAGGCGCCGGGGTTCACGCTGTGACCGCGCAGCCCAAACAATCTCCCCGCAAATTCGCCGGCGACGAGCTGGTGGTGGCGACGCACAACAAGGGCAAGCTGCGCGAGCTGACCGCGATGTTCGGCGGCCGCATCCAAAAGCTTTCCGCGGCCTCCGACTACGGCGTGGAATCGCCCGAAGAAACCGGCACGACCTTTATCGAGAACGCGCTGATCAAGGCACAGGTGGTTGCCAAGGCAACGGGCAAGCCGGCCCTCGCCGATGACAGCGGCATTTGCGTGTCGGGACTGAACGGGGCGCCTGGCGTCTATTCCGCCGACTGGGCCGAAGAACCGGGCAAACAGCGCGATTTTTACCGCGCCATGCAGCGCGTCGAAAAAGAACTGGGCGACAATCCCGACCGCCGCGCCTATTTCGTTTCCTGTCTTGTCCTCGCCTGGCCGGACGGCCACTATGAAACGGTCGAGGGCTATGTGCACGGCACACTGCAATTCCCACCCAGGGGCGATAAGGGACACGGCTATGACCCGATCTTCGTTCCTGACGGCGAAACGCGCAGCTATGGAGAGATGGACCAGGCGGAGAAGGAAAAATCCAGCCACCGCGGCGATTCCTTCCGCAAGATGCTGGCGAAATGCTTCTGAGTAAAAAACCCGAGGCACGAGAGCTGCCGCAGCTGGCCGTCTATATCCACTGGCCGTTCTGCAAGTTCAAATGCCACTACTGTGATTTCAACAGCCATGTGCGCGAGCGCGTCGAGCACAAGGACTGGGCCTCCGCTTACTTGCGCGAGCTGCGCCATTACCGCGACCTCGCCGGCCCGCGCCAGATTGAATCGGTTTTTTTCGGCGGCGGCACGCCGTCTCTCATGGAGCCTGCGACGGTAGAAGCGGTGATCAACGCCGTCGATGATCTATGGGGATTGCCGCAGGGCACCGAAATCACGCTGGAGGCGAACCCCACTTCGACCGAGGCCGACAAGCTGCGCGGCTTTCGCGCCGCAGGCGTCAACCGGGTATCGCTCGGCGTGCAGGCCCTGCGCGACGAAGACCTGAAAAAACTGAGCCGGCAGCATTCAGCCGCCGAAGCTCTGGCTGCCGTCAAGACTGCCGCATCGATCTTCGACCGTTATTCCTTCGACGTTATTTATGCCCGCCCTGACCAGACAGTCGCCGCCTGGCGCGAGGAACTGGCCGAAGCGCTGCAATATGCGCGGGGTCATATGTCGCTCTACCAGCTGACGATCGAGGAGGGCACGAAATTCCACACGCTGCATGAACGCGGCGAACTGGTCGTGCCGGATGGCGATGCCGGTGCCGCGATGTATGAGGCGACGCAGGATATGATGGAGGCGGCGGGCATGCCCGCCTATGAAGTCTCAAACCACGCAAGGCCCGGCGATGAATCGCGCCATAACATGGTTTACTGGCGCTACGGCGATTATGCCGGCATCGGCCCCGGCGCGCATGGCCGCCTGACGCTGGACGGCGTCAAGCAGGCGACGCGCGCCCACCGCGCGCCCGAGCTGTGGATGGAGCGCGTCAACCGCCAGGGCCACGGCGCCCATGACTTCGAGGCGGTGGATGCCCCCGCGCGCGGCCGCGAGATGCTCATGATGGGGCTCCGTCTTATGGAAGGCGTCGATCTTGGCAAATTCCAGAAAGAGGCGGGGCAGCATTTTTCAGCGTTTGTTAACACAAAAAGGCTCAAAATGCTGTTAGATGAAGGTCTGCTGTCGCTGACGCCATCCACGGTCGCCGCGACGCCTAAGGGCCGCCAGCGTCTCAACGCGGTTCTCTCCTATTTGCTGTCCGAGTAAAAAATGAAGGTTACGTTCTCGACCGATCCCGCGCAGTTCCTGCAGCAGCACGCTGGCTATCTCGAGCAGCGCGAAGCCGAGCATAACCTGATCCTGTCGCTTGCCCGCGCGGCCGAGCAAAAACAAAAGCGCGGCGAGGCGATTGATATCCGCTTTGCAACGCTTGCGAACGACGATGGCCTCGTCTGCGCCGCGGTGCAGACGCCGCCGCATAACCTTGTCATCAGCCGCGCCACCATGCCGGAGATCGAGCCGCTCGCGGACGCGCTGGCTGAACATGGCGACCAGTTTCCGGGCATCGTCGGCCCGGCAGGCGAGGCCTCGACCTTTTCCGACCGCTGGACCGCGAAGACGGGGCAGGCGACGGTCGAATACATGGACCAGATCATCTACTCGCTGAAACAGGTCGTCCTGCCGCCGATGGCCGAGGGCAAAATGCGCCTCGCTACGCAAGCCGAGGAAGCGCAGATCGCCGCCTGGATCTTCAGCTTCTCCCGCGACGCGCTCCCCAAGGCCGAGCAGGTGACGCAGGCAGCAGCCGCAAAGAAAGCGGCCGAGCTGATCGAGGCGCAGCGCCTGATGGTCTGGGACGTGAAGGGAACTCCCGTTGCGCAGGCCGCTGTTTCTGGTACCGCGAATGTCGCCCGGATCAGCATGGTTTATACCCCGCCGGAAGCGCGCGGCCACGGCTATGCCAGCGCAGTGGTCGCGGAAATCAGCCAGCAGCAGCTCGATGCCGGCAAGAAAATGTGCTGCCTTTATGCGGATGCGCGCAACCCCGTCTCGAATTCCATCTACCGCAAGATCGGCTACGAATTCGTCGGGCGGTCCAGCCTTTATGTGCTTGGGAAAAAACCCTAAAGGTCGAAGGATTTGGGACCTTGGTGGGGCCGCTGCTTGGGCGGCAGCTGCGGCAGGCTGTCCAGCTCCGCCGCGAATTCCGCCAGCACCTTGGGATATGCGTCCGTCAGGAAGTTGAACGACATCACCGTTTGCTTGCGGATATCGACGAGATCGCGCTGCGGCAGCGCGGGCGCGGCGCTGCCGTCCTTCACGGCCTCGAAAATTTTCTGGAGCTGTGCCGCGTCCATTTCGGGATCGCCGAAGGCATGCGCCGGTTTGGCTTCGCCCAGCTTGGCGGTTATTTTCTGCGTGCTCGTGCCGAGATCGGCCTCCAGCGCCTCCAGCAGGCGCGCGGCGTAAAACACCGCCTCCTCCTTGCCGTCCTGAAAATAAGGCAGGTCAAAGGGCTGCGGCACGTAATTTGGCGGCTTCACGCCGATCGTCACGGCGAGCGAGGAGGCGCGCAGGCTGGCTTTTTCAATTGCGCCGGCGATCGTGCCGGGGCTGCCATCCGGCGAGCCGCTTTTAAGGTGTCTTACGCCCTTCGCCAGCAATTGCCAGACCTCGCGCGTCGCGTCCTGCGCCGCAGCGGTGGGTGAAAGGTGGTGGAAATCGGTGAGGATCGAAACCGGCAGCGCTGCGATATGCCTGTCAATCGCGAGCAGCATGCGGTCGTAAGTCTCGCTGCGCTGGGAGGAATGTTTTTCGTCGCTCATGGGACCCCGATACCAGGTTTTTCCAGCAAACGCGCGAAGGCGTTCATCTGCTCTTACCATATCGGATGCAGTCAATTTTTTCAACAATATTACATAACACGGGTGTTCGGGAAATTTTATTACAAAAAAAGGGCGGCCCGTCGGCCGCCCTTTGATCTGGTGAGAACCTTCGCTATTAGGGAACGGGGTTCGGCACGCCGCCCGGGATGTCGCCGCCGGGCACGCCCTGCACGAGGGCATTGAGCGGCTGGCCGTTCAGCGTGGCATTGCCCGTAGCGTCAACCGCGAGGGTAAGCTTGCGCAGGCTGCGGCCGGACGCGTCCTTTTCCGGCTTGGTATAGCCCTGGATCATCGACAGGCCGGTCGCGTAGCCGGCGAGGCGCGGATTTGCATTCGCGGCCTGCGACTGGCTTTGCAGCTTCAGGATGGTTTCATCGACGCCGGTCAGCGTAAGGGTCATGCTGCCATCCGCCATCATGGAGGATGCGGCATTCGCCTTGAACTGGCCGTCAAGGGTGGTGCTGAGGTCAGCCGCGCGCGTATAGGTGTTGCGGACCGAGATGGTGGTGCCGGCATTCACGAGCTGCTGGGGCAGGGTGGTCATCAGCATCATCATCTGCATCTGCGCCTGCTGCTGGATTTCAGCCTGCTTCGCCGGGTCAACCTGGCCCGCGCCCACGCCCGTGAGGGAGCCGACGAAGGTTTCAAGCGCGCCGCCGATCGATTTGCCAAGGTCGCGCATGGGGAGGTTTTCGACATAGACCTCAAAATTGCTCTGTGTCGGGATCAGGCCCTGCACGCCGGGATCGGTATCGCTGACATTCAGGCCATCGAGCATGACCTTGACGGTCGTCGTGCCTTTATCCTGCAGCATGCCGCGCACATCGAAAACGAAACCCAGCTTGGCGAGCGCCGCCTTGAAATCGGCGGGAGCAGGCATATTCGGCTGCGCGGGCGTTTCGGATTTCATCACAACCGAAACATCGGTGAGCTCGAGATTGCTGCCCATGCCATCCAGATAGCCGCTAAGGTTGGACATGACATTCGACATCATCTGGCCGGCCTGGTCGGGCGAAGTGGGCGCCTGCTGGCCTTTCTTGAGCGTTTCGGAGACCGTATCCTGCATGCGCTTGCGCGCCTTCAGGTCGATCTTGTCATACGAAGAATCTGCCTTCATGCCGCCGATCGCGATATTCGCGGTCGTGCCCTTCTTGAAGTCCAGCTTGATGCCCGAACCGCCGATGCCATAAGGGCCGGACCAGGTGCCGTCGCCATTTTCCGTCAGGTGCATCGTGGTCGTGAGCGCAGCCACGGTGCCCGCGAATTCGCCGGGCGTCAGCGAATTGATCGTGACATCGTTATATTCAGCCGCGACATCGGTGAAGGTCGCGAGATCCGGGCGCCAGACGCCGGAGAAGCGCTGCTTGCCGATTTTCAGCTCGGCGATCGGCTTCGCGGTTTCGTCGATGGCTTTCATCGTCTGGGGTAGTGCAATCGCGACATTCAGCGCGCCGTTCTGGCCGTTGGAAACGTTGGCGATGAGCGTGCCCATATCAAACTTGAAGCCGTAGCTCGTCACGACGGTCGCACCGGGCATTTTGACTTCATAGTATTCACCCTTCGGCGTTACCTCGACAGGGCCGGAAAGGGTCAGGCCGTCGCCTTGCGTCTTCGCAAGGTCCATCGGGAAGGCCAGCGCCTGCTCGACTTGGGTCTTGATGCTGGCAGCGCCTTCCGGCGTCGCGGTGTCGGCATAGGCGAGGGGGCTTGTGGCCATCAGGGTAAGGGCAAAAACGGCGGGAATAAGCTTGCGCATGGCAGATCCTTAAAAAAAGTGAAGTGGGCGGTCCGGTCCTGTCCCCGAATTGTTAACAGCCCCTTGAAACTATGCAAGAAATCTCTTAATGAAACGTTATTGCCTTAGACATAAAACGCCTTTAAAACGGTGCTTTAGCCTGGGCATGGTCCTGATGAAATCCTTACTCCCCGCTTTATTGTTTTTAGCCATGTCGGCGGTGCCCTCCGGCATCGCGCAGGCGCAGTATTATGCCACCAAGGACCTGGCCGCAGAATGCCTCAGCGCCAAGCGCGAGGAGATGGCCTCCTGCATCGGCTATGTCGCCGGGGTCATCGATTATCACCTGCTCATGCAGTCCTTTGGCACCGCCCCGACCATTGACTTTTGCCTGCCGCAGGATATTTCGAAGGAACAGGCGGCTGTGATCGTGATGGCGTATCTGCGTGGCGCAACCGAGCATGACGAATTCACGGCAGCCGCGACCATCCCCCTGGCCCTTAACAAGGTCTTTCCCTGCAGGCCCGCAGCCAAGACCCGGAAAAAGAAGCGTTCATGACCGCTGAAGCGGAAAAAAAAGCCTTGAGAAAACCCGGCAAGCTGTTCGACCTTGTGACCGACTTCAAGCCCGCCGGCGACCAGCCGACCGCGATTGCCGACCTGCTGGAGGGAATTCAACGGAACGAGAAAAACCAGGTGCTGCTCGGCGTCACGGGCTCCGGCAAGACCTTCACGGCGGCGCATGTCATTGCCCACCTGAACCGTCCAACGATCATCCTCGCGCCGAACAAGACGCTGGCGGCCCAGCTGTATGGGGAGATGAAGGAATTCTTCCCCAACAATGCGGTCGAATATTTCGTCTCTTACTACGATTACTACCAGCCCGAAGCCTATGTGCCGAAGACCGATACGTTCATCGAGAAAGACAGCTCGATCAACGAGCAGATCGACCGGCTGCGCCACTCCGCCACGCGCGCGCTGATGGAGCGGCGCGACACGATCGTCGTCGCATCCGTCTCCTGCATTTACGGCATCGGCGACGTTGAAACCTATCGCGGCATGATCTTCGACATCAATGTCGGCGACCGTATGGACCGCAACGCGCTGGTGCGCAAGCTGATCGAACTGCATTATGTCCGCAACGATATCGATTTCTCGCGGGGCACATTTCGCGTGCGGGGTGACGTGCTGGAGCTGTTCCCCGCCCACTTGTCGGACGCCGCCTGGCGCATTTCGATGTTCGGCGACGAGATCGAGACCATCACGGAAGTCGACTCGCTCACGGGCGAGAAGATGGACGATTTCGAAACCGTGCGCGTCTATGCAAACAGCCACTATGTGACGCCGAAGCCGACCATGCAGCAGGCGATCAAGCAGATGAAGGTCGACCTGCATGAACGCCTCGCCGAATTCCGCGCGCAAGGGAAACTGCTGGAAGAGCAGCGCCTCGCGCAGCGCACCTCTTTCGACCTCGAAATGCTCGAAGCGACCGGCATGTGCCCCGGCATCGAGAACTATTCCCGTTACCTGACCGGCCGCCCGCCGGGCGCCCCGCCGCCGACGCTCTTCGAATACCTGCCTGACGATGCGCTGCTGGTCGTGGACGAAAGTCACGTCATGGTCCCGCAGCTGCATGGCATGTTCAAGGGCGACCGCGCGCGCAAGCAGACGCTGTCCGACTACGGCTTTCGCCTGCCAGCCTGCCTTGATAACCGCCCGCTGAAGTTCGAAGAATGGGACGCCATGCGCCCCCAGACCGTCTTCGTTTCCGCAACACCCGGCGACTGGGAGCTGGAGCAGACGGGGGGCGTCTTCGCCGAACAGGTCGTGCGCCCCACTGGTTTGACGGACCCACCCGTCATCATCCGCCCGACGGACAAGCAGGTCGATGACCTGCTCGCCGAATGCCGCGAAGTCGTCGCCAAGGGCAACCGCGTCCTCGTCACGACGCTGACCAAGCGCATGGCGGAGGACCTCTCGACCTACATGACTGAAACGGGGCTGAAGGTCCGTTACCTCCACTCCGATGTGGAAACGCTGGAGCGGATCGAGATTATCCGCGATCTTCGCCTCGGCGTGTTCGATATCCTGATCGGCATCAACCTGCTGCGCGAAGGTCTCGACATCCCCGAATGCGCGCTCGTCGCCATCCTCGACGCCGACAAGGAAGGCTACCTGCGCTCCCGCACCTCGCTGATCCAGACGATCGGCCGCGCGGCGCGCAACGTCGATGCGCGCGCGATCCTTTATGCCGACAAGATCACCGGCAGCATGAAGGAAGCGCTCGAGGAAACCGGCCGCCGCCGCGAGAAGCAGCTGAAATACAACGCCGAAAACGGCATCACCCCCGCGACGATCAAGCGCAAGATTTCCGACGTGCTCTCGAGCGTGTTCGAAAAGGGCGATCATGTCACCGTCAAGACGGGCGACGACGACACGCCGCACCTGGTCGGCAAAGACCTGAAATCCTATATGTCGCAGCTCGAAAAGCGCATGAAGCAGGCGGCCGCCAACCTGGAATTCGAAGAAGCGGCAAGGCTGCGGGACGAATTGCGGCGGCTGGAGGCGGCGGAGCTCACCTATCTCGGCGCGCCCGGCGCGGCCGGCGAGACGGCGATCAACTAGCGCAGCAGCTTCATCTGCCGCGCGGTTGCATGCAGCACGCCTGCCGCTTCTTCCAGGTCGCGCATGTTTTGCAGGCTGCCACGGTTGATGTCTGCCGCCGTTTCCACGAGTTTCAGCTTCAGGTAATTCTGCTCGTCTTCATTGAATTGCGGAATGACCGCAAGCCCCGTCATCTGCGTGAAAAGGTCCTCGGCATGGCCAAGCGGGTTGCCATCCCGAGGCGTCATGGCTGCCGAGAGGTTAAAGCAGGTCGCGAGGCGCTTGGCCTCGTTTCCAACTTTGTCCATGTCGAAAAAGCCGATGTCGAGAGCCATGCCTGGCGCCCTATCAGGCGGCAGGGGATTTCGGCGTGCGCGGTTTTCTGGGCTTCGCGGGTTTCTTGTCCTGCTCGGCGGCGGGAGCGGGCGTCGGCGCCACGGGGGCAACCGGCGGCTCCTGCACGTCTTTCGCATGCTTCAGGAATTCCTGCACGCGCACGAGCTCGTCCTGCGAGCGGCCGGCGAGGGAGGTGAAGAACTTGCCGACGCCGCGCAGGGTGAGGTCTGGCGATTCAATTTCCGTCATCGGCATTGCGAGCACGTCTTGGATGTCGGGATCGGCGAACAGCGCGCGCGTCCAGCCGAGCGTTTCCTTGATACCGGCCGCGAATTTGCCGTCGTTACGCGCTTCCGATTTCGCGACGATCTCCTCGAGCACGTTGATCATGGGCTTGCCCTTGGTGTCGATCTCGAGCTTGCTTGCGACGGCGAGCGAGAGAATTTTCACTTCGAGGATCAGTGGCAGCACGTCATAGGCCGTCATGATCGCGCCCTTGCCGGGATCGGAGAGAACTGCCTTCTGGCGGCGCATCGCATCGCCGAGGTCTTTTGTCAGCAGATCGGGGTTGTTCGAGTGCAGGAGCTTGGGGCCGTGATCGCGTGCCATCTTGGCGAAAATAAAGGCGAGCTTGAATTGCGGGGGGATCAACGACATCTGGGTTCCCTTTCAAAAGAATCTCTGCGAATTTTGAAACTAACTGTTGTTAACATAAGCAAATTAGACCGTCAATTGCGCACGGTAAGAAGTTAACGTAGTGTTTTCATAACAATTGCGATGAAAATTTATTTGAACGGCGAATTTGCCAGCATCGCCCGAGTCTTAAAATTGATAACCGGATTGGAAGGTCCCTGACGCAACCCGCGATCCCTGTACTGATTCTTAATTGTGCGATATGTTGAATCGTGGGTGTTTCGTTACGGGAGTGGGTTATTCATGCCGGACAGGCGCAAGTCCGCACATCCAAAAACTGATCAGGACATGATGCGTTGCGTCGTGGACTCGAAAGGCGACCTCGTTTTCGCGAGCCCGGCGCTCGGCTGGACGCTCGGCCAGGACGCGTCCTCTCTTCTTAACAAGCCGCTGTCCTCGCTCATGCGCATCGTCGCGTCGCTCGACAGCAAGCACCAAAGCCTCGCGCTTGCCGAACTGCAATCCGGCTTCTATGAAATCGCGCTGCTGCGGCGCGAGCGCGACCCTGTCGTCGTGCAGGCGCGCATCGACCGCGTCGATGCCGCAGGCGGCCGCAAATTCACTGTCATCTGGCTCGATCCCGACGACACGCTGAAAAAGCAAAAGCAGCAGGGCGATTTCAACCTCGTCGCCAAAGAATTCGCCGCCTTCATCGCCGAGAACCATGACAAGGTGGAAACGGAAAGTGCAGTCGCCGAGCGCAAGCCCGACCTCACGCATATTTCCAAGGCCGATGGCGAGCTCCGCCATTTCCTCAACCTCTCGAACGACCTGCTTGGCGTTTATCGCCGCGACATGTCCTTTGTTCGCGTCAATTTCGCCTTCAACCGCGTGCTCGGCTACAGCGACCCGGAACTGAAGCTGTTTCCCTTTATCGACTTAATCCACCCGGAGGAGCGCGATCATATCCTGCAGCTGATGCAGAAGGTGATCCACGCGCCGCTCGATACGGAAACGCGCATCGACTTCGAATGCCGCGCGCGCTGCAAGGACGGCAATTATCGCTGGATCGAATGGATCCACAAGGCGGGCGGGGAGCATATCTATATCGTCGGCCGCGACGTGACCGAGATCAAGCAGCACGAGATCGAGCTGCACCGCCGCGAGGCGCAGCTCTCGGAAGCGCAGAAGATCGGCCGCATGGGCCACTGGTACTGGGAAGCGGGCCAGACCGGCATCGAATGGTCGGAGCAGATCTACGCAACCTTCGGCGTCGATCACGACAAATTCAAGCCGACCATCGACAACGTCAGCGCCATGCTGCTCAAGCGCGATCTCGGCCGCATCCTGCGCGTGTTCCAGCGCGCGCTTGTACGCAAGCGCGACTACGCGCTGGAATTCAGCGTGCGCCGCCCGACCGGCGGCATCCGTTATGTCCGCTGCGAAGGCCGCTGCAAGGTCAATATGAAGACCGGCGAGGTCGAGGCGCTGTTCGGCATCATGCAGGACATCACAGAACGCACGCAGCACGAAAAGCAGCTGCGCGAGGCGAAGGAGGCGGCGGAAAGCGCCTATGCGTCGAAAACGCGCTTCCTCGCGAATATGAGCCACGAGTTGCGCACGCCGCTCAACGCCATCATCGGCTTCTCCGAAATGATCCAGCGCCAGTTGCTGGGGCCAATGGGCAATGCCCGCTATCTCGATTACATCAGCGGCATCCGCCAGTCGGGCGAGCACCTGCTCGACCTCATCAACGACATCCTCGATATGTCGAAAATCGAGGTCGGCAAATACGAGCTCTATGTCGAGGAGTTGAACGTCGGCAAGATCATCCGCCTCGCGATCCACATGGTCGAGGGCCGCGCGCATGAGCAGCAGGTGAAGCTTGTCGCCGATGAAATCCCGGACGACATCCAGATCATGGCCGACCGCCGCGCGGTCATGCAGATCCTGCTGAACCTGATGTCGAACGCAATCAAGTTTACCAAGCCGGGCGGCACCGTCGATGTGCGCTGCTTCCCCGAGCTGGGCGGCGTTGCGATCGTCGTGTCCGACACCGGCGTCGGCATCCCGCGCGAGAAGCTCGACGTCGTGACCCTGCCGTTCGAGCAGGTATCCTCCGAATTCACGCGCAACCACGAAGGTTCCGGCCTCGGCCTTGCCATCACGAAGGACCTGGTCGAGCTGCATGGCGGCACGATCGATATCGACAGCGAAGTGAATGTCGGCACGATCGTCACCGTGGTGCTGCCGGAAAAAGTGCCGGAAGGCAAAAAAGTGCAGCAGGCCGCGGTTGAAACCGCAGCGCCGCGCAAGGAACTCGAACCCACGAGATAGCACATGAAACGTCACGGCGTTATCGTCAGTCCCCAAGGGGATCTTGGCGCGACATTCAACCCGGCTGCCGCGAAGCTGGATAACGGCAGTTATGTGCTTCTGGTCCGATCGGTCCCCGCTGGATACGAGAAAATTGGCCCGGTCAATTCCTTTACGGGAAACTATACCTCCCATATCAGCCTATTCAGGGCGGACGCGCCGGAAGGCCCCTTTAGCCTTGTCAACGACAAGGCGATCACGCCGGACCAGCCTTTCGACAAATATGGCGCCGAAGACCCGCGCATCACGAAAATTGGCGACACCTATTACATTTTTTATACCTCCATCGCGAAGCCGCTCGACCAGCCCGATGCAGGTGACGGCATCCGCATCGCGATGGCGAGCACGAAGGATTTCAAGACCTTCGAAAAGCACGGCCCCATCGGACCGGACCGCCGGTGCAAGGCCGGCGTGATTTTCGAGAGCGCGGGCAATACTTTTTTCCTCTGGAAGGACGAGGAACAGCACGAGCGCACGATGCTGACCCCGCTACCGAAGAACTTTGATATCACGGACGGCGCGGGCTGGGAAAAATTCTGGCAGACGCGCGATATTGAAAAAGACCTGCTGCTGGGTGCTGGCGGCAAACATGAGGGGCTCGGCGTCGAGCCCGGCGCGCCGCCGATCGAGATCGAGGAAGGGCTGGTGCTCGCCTATTCCAGCATTTCGTCGGATTTCAACTGGACCATTTCGCTGCTGCTGCTCGACAAGACCGACCCGACCAAGATCCTCGCGAAATCCGAAAAACCCTGCCTGCGGCCCGAAATGGATTACGAGTTGAAGGGCGATGTCAATAATGTCGTCTTTCCCTGCGGGGCGGTGATCGACGATGAGCGGCTGTATATTTATTACGGCGGGGCCGACAAAATCTGCGCAGTTGCATCGGAAAGCATGGACGAGGTGCGGAACCAGTTGAACCTCACCAGCGTTGAACGACGCGCCAGGAAAACCGGTTTGGGAGAGATAAAACCATGAAAATTCTACCCGTCATGACAGCGGCCCTCGTTGCCGTCGCTCTTTCGGCAGCGCCTGCCATCGCCAAGAACAATGGAAAGCATGGCAAGGGCCATGGCAACAGCCATGGCAACAGCCATCATGAAACAGAATGGGAAGCCGAAGACGACGATCACGGCCACGGCGAAGGAAAACATAAGGGCCATTCCAGCAGCCACGACCGCGACGTGCTGCGCGGCTATGTAATCGGCCAGTATAAAAAGCATTGCCCGCCCGGCCTTGCAAAGAAAAATCCGCCCTGCATTCCGCCGGGGCAGGCCAAGAAATATGGCGTCGGCCAGCGCCTGCCGGAAGGCGCTTACCAGCCGGTGCCGGTTTACATTGTCGAGCAGCTCACGCCCCCGCCCGATTATGCGCGGTATGTCCGCGTCGACCAGAACGTCTATCTGATCGCGGAAGGCTCCCGTAAAATCATCGAGGCGTTCGAGCTGTTTTCAGCAGTCAGGTAACCAGCCTCCAGTACGCGCTATATTTAATTGCTCAGCTGGGCTTGGGTGTCGCTGCTAATGACAGGGATTTTGTGTCCTATCGACGGCTTTCAGAGCGTCGAGCCGCGCTTTTCCTACCGCAAATATTTGGGCCTCAGCTTGCTTTTGAGCCTGTGCAACTAAATTGGCTGCTGTTGCCATGTAGGCTGCTTTCTCCGGCTCACCAAGTGGCACAGGAGTTTCCAATGACCGCAGTGCCGTCAGAAGGCCGGCCTGGAATTGCGGCGCAGCGGCGCTCAGCGCCTTGCTGAGTTCGTAAGACCGACTCCGGGATCGGCTGACGACAAAGTTATAATCGCAGCTGCCGGAAGCGAAAGCGGGATCTACGGCGACGATCGGTGTTGTTTTGACGACGAAAAGAATTTTTTTCAGGCCAACGCAGTGAAGTTTTGTTCCTGGCAGCGGCTCATTCCACAGGCTGACCAGAGGCTCCGTTGCGATATCCAGGGCAGAGCCGGATTTTTCATCGACATGTCCGTGTTCGCTCGAATAGACCATGCGGGGCGGATTATAAACGAAGTTGATTTCCGCAGTCGCGGCAGGCGGCGGCGGACAGGTTGCCGCATAGGCGACGGGATGCCTGTGCCAAAAAAGCGTCGCGAGGATAACAGCTTGAGCGATGGTCGCCTTCATTTTCCTGATCCGGCATTATCGTCCTCGAAACGAAGAAACGCGGCTGTGTCCTCTTCGATCTCCAGCGAAGCCTGCAGGCCGGCGCGGAAATCGGGGTAGAGCAGGTCGACGCCGAGCTCGCTTTTAACGCGGTCGTTTTTGACGCGCTTGTTGTCCTTGTAAAAACTGCGCACGATCGGCGCCATTTCAGTCTGCTCGAAATGCGTGACGGGCGGCGCGTCGATGCCGATCAGGTTGCAGGCGAAGGTCACGACATCGGCGCTGGGTGACGGCAGGTCGTCGGCGAGGTTATAGATCGCTCCCGGGTTCGGCGCGTTCATCGACGCGACCAGCACCTGCACGATATCGTCAACATGGATGCGGTTGAACACATGTCCCGCTTTCTCGATCCGGCGAGCCGTGCCCGCGCGGACGGAATCGATTGCGCTGCGGCCAGGACCGTAAATGCCCGACAGGCGGAAGATATGCAGCGGCAGGCCTTCGTTCAGGTGAAGGAAATTCCATTGCTGCTCCGCGCGCAGGCGCAGCGTGCCGCGTCGGCTCGTCGGCTCGGGCGTCGTCTTCTCGTCGATCCAGGCGCCGTCATGGTTGCCGTAAACGCCGGTCGTCGACAGGTACCCCACCCATTCGATATTCGGCATCGCGGCGAGGTCCGCGCCATGCCCGTCAACCACGAGATCGCCGTCGGCGCCGGGCGGTATTGAAATCAGCACATGGGTGACATCGGCGAAGGTCTCGAACGGGTCCATGATCGTGTGCGTCTGGTCATACAGCATCGCCTCGATGCCGGTACCCTTCATATAGGCGCGTTTTTCGGGATCCGTCGTCGTGCCCGCGATTTTCCAGCCGAAATCGCGCAGGCGGTCGGCGAGGAAATTGGCTGTGTAGCCAAAGCCGAAGCAGAAGAGCTTTTTGTCGCGCGCGAGCGGCTGGGTGGGTTGCTTTTTCTTCGCCATGCCTTCCACCCGTTGACCCGATCAGAAATCGAGATTCTGGTAGTGGCTGGGCGGGGAGAAGCCCGGAATGCTGTCGTCCAGCAAAGGCTTGAAGGAGGGGCGCGACTTGATGCGCACATACCAGTCCTTCGCGGCCTTATGCTCTTCCCATGGCACGTCACCGATATAGTCGATCGCGGAGAGATGCGCGGCCGCAGTGATATCGGCGAGCGAGATGTCGTCGCCCGCGAGCCAGCGGCGGCGCTCGGTCAGGAAGCCGATATAGTCGAGGTGATAGTGGATGTTCGCATGACCCGCGCGGATGGAGGGGCCGTGCGGCTCCCCCATTTTCAGGAAGCGTTTCATCATTTTTTCGCCGACCAGGTTCTCCGTCACTTCGGCGTTGAACTTCTGGTCGAACCAGGCGACGAGGCGGCGGGTTTCCGCGCGCTGCAGCGGCTCGCGCCCGAGCAGGTCGATCGAATTGTAAACCTCGTTCAAATATTCCGAGATGACCTGGCTGTCGGTCAGGATCGTGCCGTCGGGCTCGATCAGGACAGGCACGTCGCCGGCCGGGTTGAGCGCGAGGAATTCCGTGCGGCGCTCCCAGATTTTTTCGATCTTCAGGTCGAAGTCGAGCTTCTTCTCGGCGAGCGCGATGCGCACTTTCCGGGAGGAAGGGTGGAGCCAAAGGTGATAGAGCGTCCTCATTGCATTGAATTTAAAGCACGAATCGCCGGGCGACAATTGTAAAATCCCGGCCCGTGCTGAATGCGGCTTCGGACTTATTTTGTTCCGGCAGGCGCCGTCGCCGCAACCGTCACCGTGACATCGACCTCATTTGCAATAACGCTGGGATCCGCCCAGTCGCCGGTGCCGAGCGCGAATTTCGAGCGGTCGAGCGTCACTTTGCCTGTCATGATGGCCTTGTCTTTGCCAGAGTCCTGCTTGATATCGAGCGTGAAGGGCAACTGCACCTCGACCGGCATGCCGTGCATCGTCAGGGTTGCGCTCGCGATATAGCTGCCGTCTTCTTTTTTGGCGAAATTGACCGTCTCGAAATGCGCGACCGGGAACTGCTGGACATCGAGCCATTCGGGGCCTAGCAGGCTCTTGTTGCGGTCGGTGTCGCGCGCATCGATCGACATCAGGTCGATATCGACGATGACTTTCGACTGGTCGAGCTGCTCCGGATCGAACCAGATTTGCGCCTTGAAGGTGGAAATCTCCCCGTCAAATTCCTTGCCCATCTGCTTGCCGCGAAAGGTGATGGTGCTTTCCCGGGGCAGCAGCGTCCATTCACGCGCGGCGGGCGGCGCGGGCGTTTCCGCCGCGAGGACGGGCGCTTCGGCGGCCGCGGCCGTTTCCTCCGCGATTGCCAGCGCCGGCGCGGCAAGGATCAGGAGGGCGAGGAGGAGATGTTTCATGACTGCGGGTTTCCGAAGGGGAGCATGCGTTTCAGCGTGGCGTCCTTGATGAAAAAATGATGGCGGAGCGCCGCGCCGACATGGATCGCTATCATGCCGATCAGGGCATAGGCAAGATATTCGTGCAGGGCGGCCAGTTGTGCGCCGCGGGCCTGGTCCTGGCCGATCAGGTCGGGCAGGCTGAACAATCCGAAGAAGCTGACCGTGCGGCCGAAGGCTGACGACATCAGCCAGCCCGAGAGCGGCATGCCGAACAGGCAGATATAAAGGAAGAAATGCCCGGTATGGGCGGCCCACTGCTCCCATTTCGGCAGCCCTGTGACGATGGCAGGTTTCCTGGTATAGACATGCCACAGCATCCGGAAAAAGGTGAGCGTCAGCACCGTCACGCCGAAGGATTTATGCAGCCCGTAAAGCTGGATCAGCGACGCGTTCTTTTCCGCCCGGACCATGTAAAGCCCGACGCAGAGCAGTGTGACGACCAGCAGCGCGGTGAGCCAGTGAAAGCCCTTCGTGACGACGCCGAATTTCTCGGGGGTGTTTTTGACCTGCATGGGAACTCCGTTCCCCTAAAGTCTACTACTTTTTGTCGAGGCCTTCAAAGTCCTGACGAATGCCCTCGACCTCGATCGTGATGGCGATCTCGTCGCCCACGTCGGGGATATACTGGTCCATGCCGAAATCCGAGCGCTTCAGGCGGCCGGTCGCGGTAAAGCCGGCATTCAGGTTCTTGTTATAGGGGTTGCGGGCAGCCTTGTTGAACACCACCTCCAGCATCAGCGGGCGGATCACGCCATGCAGCGTCAGGTCGCCGGTAACCGTGCCGGTAACAGCGCCGGTCTTCTTGACCGAGGTGCTTTTGAAGGTCATTTTCGGGAATCTCCGCGCGTCGAGCAGCTTATCGCTCCTGACCGCTTCGTCCCAGTCCTGCGCGCCCATATCCACACTGTCCATGTCGACGGTGACCTCGACGCTGCCCGCTACCGGGTTTTTCTCGTCAAAGGTGAAGTAGCCGTCGAATTTGGCGAAGCGGCCATGGGAGTGCGACAGGCCCATATGGCTGACCGAAAACAGTATCTGCGTATGCGCAGGGTCGAAGCTGTATTTATCGGCAGCCGCGGCGGGCGTCGCCGCGAGCATAAGGACGATGAGCGCTGCGACCCGCATCATGACGCTTTTTTCGCCTTCTCGCCCGCGCTCGCGAGGAATTTCTCCAGCCAGTGGATGTTGAACTGGCCGGCGCGGAAGTCGGGCTGCGCCAGGATGCGCTCATGCAGCGGGATATTGGTCTGGATGCCCTCGATCACCGTTTCGCCGAGCGCGCGGCTCAGGCGGTTCATCGCCTCTTCGCGCGTCTGGGCATGGACGATAAGCTTCGCGACCAGGCTGTCATAGGTCGGCGGCACGGAATAGCCGTCATAGATCGCTGAATCCACGCGCACGCCAAGCCCGCCGGGCGGGTGGTAATGGGTGACCTTGCCGGGCGACGGCACGAAGGTTTCGGGGTGTTCCGCGTTGATGCGCGCCTCGAAGGCCCAGCCGTTGAACTTGATGTCTTCTTGCTTGTACGAGAGCGGCAGGCCCGCGGCCACGCGGATCTGTTCGCGCACCAGGTCGACGCCCGTGATCATCTCGGTGATCGGGTGCTCCACCTGCAGGCGGGTGTTCATTTCCATGAAGTAAAACTTGCCGTCCTCGAACAGCATTTCGATCGTGCCGACGCCGCGATAGCCCATCTTTTTGACGACGCCCGCCGCGAGCTCGCCCGCAAACTTGCGCTGTTCCGGCGTCAGGCCGGGGGAAGGGCATTCCTCGATCACTTTCTGGTGGCGGCGCTGGATCGAGCAGTCGCGCTCGCCCAGGTGGATCGCGTTGCCATGCGTATCGCCGATGAGCTGGATCTCGATATGGCGCGGCGCCGTCAGGTATTTCTCCATATACAGGTCGCCGTTATTGAAGGCGTTCTTTGCCTCCGTCGACGCCATGGAATAGGCGGCGCGGAAATCATCCTCGCCATGCGCGACCTTCATGCCCTTGCCGCCGCCGCCGGCGACTGCCTTCAGCAGAACGGGGAAGCCGATTTTCTTGGCAAGCTCGAGGCCTTCCTCGGGGTTTTTCAAAATGCCGTCCGATCCTGGAACGACCGGCAGGCCGAGCGCCTTGACCGTGTCCTTCGCAACCGCCTTGTCGCCCATCTTGGCGATATGCTCGGGCGTCGGGCCGATGAAGGTGAAGCCATGCTCCTCCACCATGCGGGCGAACTGCTCGTTCTCGGACAGGAAGCCGATGCCGGGATGCACCGCATCCGCGCCGGTGATGGTCGCGGCCGACAGGATCGCCGGAATGTTCAGGTAGCTCTGGCGCGACGGCGGCGGTCCGATGCAAACGCTTTCATCCGCCATGCGCACGGCCATGCCGTTGGCGTCGGCCGTCGAATGGACGACGACCGAGCCGATGCCCATTTCCTTGCAGGCGCGGACGATGCGGAGCGCGATTTCGCCGCGGTTGGCGATCAGGATCTTTTTGAACATGCTGTTACTCGATAATGACCAGGACCTGGCCGAATTCCACGGGCTGCGCGTCGTCGATCAGGACGTCGGTGACGGTGCCGCCCTTCTCCGCCTTGATCGGGTTCATGACCTTCATCGCCTCGATGATGCAGATGGTGTCGCCCGCCTTGATTTTCGCGCCTTTCGACACGAATTTCGGCGCGCCCGGCTCCGACTGCAGATAGGCGGTGCCGACCATCGGCGATTTCACGGCGCCGGGGTGGTTGTCAGGCGACAGCGCGGCGACGCTCGACGTCACGGCGGTCGCAGCCGGGGCGGAGGACGCAGGCGCATAGGAGGGGGCCGAAGCGTAGCTCTGCACATGAACCGATTTCTGCACGCGCAGGCTCTTGTCGCCTTCCGTGATTTCGATTTCCGTCAGGCCCGTTTCGTTGAGCAGGCCGGCGAGCTTCTTGATCGCCTCATGATCGATCGTCATCGGGGGCATGGGTTCGTTCCTCTCCAGTTTTTTTGCATTTGCCATGTCTTTTGCCATTGTTTTTATCCTTCGTCGTCGAGCAGGGAGCGCAGGGCGTTCAGCGCCAGGATATATCCGTGCCCGCCGAAGCCGCAGATCGTGCCCTTGGCGACGGGGGAGATATAGGAGTGATGGCGGAAGCTTTCCCGCGCCTGCGGGTTGCTGAGATGCACTTCGATCACCGGCATCTCGAGAATTTTCAGGGCGTCGTGAATGGCGACGGAAGTATGGGTATAGGCGCCGGCATTGATGACCACGCCCGAAAACGCGCCGCGCGCCTGCTGGATAAAGGTCACCAGTTCGCCCTCGCTGTTGGTCTGGCGGAAATCGATGGTGAAGCCGAGCTCGCCCGCATATTCCTCGCAGTCGTTCGCGATATCGCCGAGCGTCTGGATTCCATAGACCTCGGGTTCGCGGCTGCCCAGCATGTTAAGGTTGGGACCGTTCAATATCAGAATGTTATGGCGCTGTTTCGGCAAGCCCAAGCCTCGTTTCCATGTGCCCTAATTCAGGGGGCGACTATATAACGGGCAGGTTTTTGCGGCGAGTCCTAAGTGATTAACATAATCAATGGAACCGCAAAGCGAGGTGGCTGGTTTGCGGCATGTAGTTCTCCGGCAAAAAGGTACGCTCATGAAAAACCTCAATTTTTCGCTCTCGCTTCTCGCCCTTTGCGCCGGGGCGGTCATGGTGACCCCTGCGATGGCCCAGCAGACCTATGAACAATCGACCTATACCATCCCGGAAAACGGCCGGAGCATGCTTCGCGCCTTTATCGAGCAGGAGCGCGACCGTGCCTGCGATGCCGCCGAAGCCGGCAGCCCCAAGCCCTGCGTCACGCCCGAGCAGCAGGTGAACATCGTGCAGCCGGGCGGCATCCTCCCGCCCGAGGTCAACGTGGTTCCCGTGCCGGATGACGTGACGGGACGCATCAGCGATACGCCCAACCAGACCCGCTACGTGTATGCCGCAAGCAACGTCTATCTGATGGATATCAACACGCGCCGCGTGATCGATGTCGTCACGCTGCCCGCTCCTTAATTCGTCACGCTTCGCCTCGCCGCGTCACGCCTTCGTGGCTGCAGCCGATGTCGCGTTCGCTTCCAGAAACTGCTGATTTTCCGCGCGAATCTTTGCCGCCGCCTCGTCATAGAGGAAGGGCAGGAAGGCATAGCGTTTGCCTTTCGTCACGGGCGTCACCGCATGTAACAGCGCACAGGAAAACACCACGGCCCCGCCGGGCGGCGGCTTGAACGTGCGCGGGCCGTATTCGGGGAAGTTGAGCTCGCCGCCCTCGAAATCATTGTTCAGGTTGATCGTCACGGCAAAGCGGCGATGCGCCGTGCCCTTGGTCGTATGGTCGCGATGCGGGCGGAAAAAGCCGCCATGGGCGCCGTCATAGCATGCGACGATAAAGCGCTCGATGCGGGTCGCGTGGAAGAAATGGATTTTTTCGATTTCCGGCACCAGGCGCTTTTTCAGGCGCGCGCGCAGTTCGGCCAGCAGGGTTTCGTCGGTCAGCACGACGTCGCTGCGGCGCTTCAGGCCGTAATCGACGATGCCCACGGTCTTGCCTCCGACATCGCGCATGAAGCCGCTTTCGACCCCGCCCTGGTCCTCGTAGATATCGATCAGGCGCTGGCATAGTTCGGGCTCGAACACATTGGGCAGGTAAATGACCGGCGCCTGCAGCTCGATGCCCGCAAATTTTTCCACGGGCGGCAGCGCCTTCAGGAACGCGATCAGCTCCGCGCCATGGTTCGGGTTACTGTCCATCGGGATTGCCGCCATGATCCGCATGGTCGGGTCCAGCACATACCAGATGCGCCGCGCGACGACCCTGCCGTCGGCGGGGCTGAAGTTTCGGGCGACGGAGCCGTACAGCTTGCTGACCGCGAGGTCGAAATCCCAGAAATAGCGCAGGCCCGGCATTTCCTCATGAACGCGCTTTTGCGCCTCGTCTCCCGCATCGATGCTGATGCCGAAAAAGGCGAGGTGCTTGTCGTCGAACAGGGCCCGGTTCTGGCGGATGACCTCGAGCGCTTCCTGGCCGCCGGGCGATCCTGCGCTTGCGAAAAAGCCCATGACGATGTAGCGGCCGGCAGCCGTGTCGAAACGGTATTCAGGATTGCTGTAGGAACGCTGCGTGAACCAGGGCGCGGGGTCACCCGTGCCAAGGCGGATATATTCGAGCCGCTGATTCATTCCTGAACGGGACCTTTGGGGGCAGGACCCTTCGGCGCGTCACCGGCTTTCTTGCGCTTGTCGCGGCCGACCGTCGCAAGCTTGTTTTCGATCGCATTGACGACGCGCGTCTTGCCGTCTTCGATCTTGTTGTCGAGCTCCACCGCCTTCTGAAAGCCTGTCGAGAGCGCCTTGCCGGCGAGATCCTTGCCCTGTTTCAGCTTGTCTTTCCAGCCCATGAAAATCTCCTTAAAAAACCCTGTTTCCTGCGCAAAGGGTACGAAACCGCGGCGGGAGCGTCAACGCAGGAAAAAGGGCCGCCTTTTGCAAGGCGGCCCTTCTCAGGGAAGATAGAGAGTGTGTGTCTCTTACTTGCCGGCTTTGGGCGCGGCAGGCTTTTTGGTTTTAGCGGCGGCCTTGGGCGCTGCCGGCTTTTTTGCTTTCGGCGCGGCGGGCTTTTTCGCCTTCGGCGCTGCTGCTTTTTCTTCTTTCGCGGGCGCTTCAGCGGCGGGCGCTGCAGGAGCCTTGAATTCCGGCTTGTCGAGCGTGGTCGTCGGCTGGACGGTCGGCTTCGACTTGCCGTTGAATTCGCGGTCGAGCTGCGTCAGCACGGTGTCGACGAGTTCGACGACATCGGCAATCGCGTTTTCGACCTGGTCGCGCTTGCGGCTGATTTTAACGGAGGCCTTGCCGGCTTCCTGCTGCAGGCGGTCGCGCAGTTCGTCGCGTTTTTGCTGCGCGCGGTTGAGTGCGTCAGCGCCGGTGATCAGCGCGTCTTCGGCGACGGCGGCGGCGATTTCGGTGAATTTCTTGAACAGGCTCATATCGTGCTCCTCTATTATCTGATTATTAAAAGGCGGTTGGATCCGCAGCTGTTTTCATAAGCTGATGAAGATGTACCAAACGGCAGGGGCAATTGTCAAAGATTATGGATAAATAATTTTATGTCGTTGACATAAAACGGGATTTTGGGGCCTAGAGCAGGGAGTCGACGCCGCGCGTAAAGGCGCTGTCGTTGTAATCGACGCGCATGAAATAAAGGCCTTCGGGTGGCGCGGTCGGGCCGGCAGCGGCTCGCGCGCGCGCGTCGAGCGCGGTTTTCACGTCTTCCGGCTGCCACTTTCCCTCGCCGACCAGCTTCAGCGTGCCGACCATATTGCGGATCTGGTGGTGCAGGAACGACCGCGCCTCCGCCCGCAATTCGAGATGCGTGCCGAAGCCGAGCGCGGTTTTATTCTCGGTGAATTCAAGGCGATCGAGCGAGCGGATGGGCGATTTCGCCTGGCATTCGCTCGCGCGAAAGCTCGTGAAGTCATGCTCGCCCAGCAGGTATTTCGCGGCCCTGTTCATGCGCGCGACGTCGAGGTCGAAATTGACATGCCAGGCGCGGCCGGCATCGATGACCGGCTCCGCGCGGCGGCTGGAAATAATCTTGTAGCAGTAATAGCGCTTCATCGCGCCGAAGCGGGCGTGGAAATCCTGCGACACCGGCTCCGCCGCAACGATAGCGACTTTATGCGGGCGCATGTGGAAGTTGATCGCGTCGCGCACCGCCTTGGCATCCGTGTCTTTTTCGAGGTCGATATGCGCGACCTGCCCGACGGCATGGACGCCCGCATCGGTGCGCCCCGCGACATGCGCGGTCACCGTTTCGCCGCAAAAGCCCTTCACGCCTTTTTCGAGCACCTCTTGCACTGAAAGCGCATTTTCCTGCCGCTGCCAGCCCGCGAAGCCCGCGCCGTCATATTCGATCGTGAGCTTCCAGCGCTGCGTCATTGGAACGTATCGCCGACATTCAGGTGCGTGCCGTTCATGAAGGAGAGGCCATCCATCGGCTTCCGGTCTTGCGGCTGGATTTTCGTGAGCTTCAGCGCCCCTTCGCCGCAGGCGACGATCAGGTGGCGGTCGAGAATCTCGCCGGGCTTGCCCTTGCCCTCGGCTATTTCCGCCGCCAGCACTTTCACGCGGTGTTCACCCTGCATGCACCACACGCCCGGCCAGGGCGTGAGCGCGCGCAGTTGCCGCTCGATTTCGGCGGCCGGCCTGGTCCAGTCGATGCGGCCGTCTTCCTTGGTCAGCATATGGGCATAGGTCACGCCTTCTTCCGGCTGAGTCTCCGTCTGCGGCGGATTTCCCGCGGCGATTTGCGCGAGCGTCTGCACAATCAGTTCCGCCCCCTGCGCCGCGAGCGCGTCGTGCAGCGTTTGCGCGGTGGTTGCGCCGTCGATGCGCACCGTGCGGCGCGCGAGAACGGGGCCGGTATCGAGCCCTTCCTCCATCTGCATGATGCAGATGCCGGATTCCGTGTCACCGGCCATGATCGCGCGCTGGATCGGCGCCGCGCCGCGCCAGCGCGGCAGCAGCGAGGCGTGGACGTTGAGGCAGCCATAATAAGGCGCGGAAAGGATCGGCTCGGGCAGGATCAGGCCGTAGGCGGCGACCACCGCGACGTCGAGCTCGAGCGCGGCGAACGCCTGCCGCTCGGCGGCCTCGCGAAAGCTCGACGGCGTGCGCACCTCGAGCCCCGCCGCCTCGGCGCGCCGCTGGACCGGGGAGGAGGCGAGCGCCTTGCCCCGACCTGCCGGCCGCGGCGGCT
>DASPMW010000024.1:0-3117 GCA_035626855.1 Patescibacteria group bacterium | reverse complement strand
GCACCGCCTCGTCCCGTGCGCCGGGGCCGAGATAACGCTTGTAAAGCTTGTGGCAGGTATTTTCATCGAAGGGCCCGGAATAGCTGTCGATCGCGCGCACGATTTCCGGATCGCCGTCGAAATACCGGTACCACAGCTCGTAGAGCTGCGGCAGCGGCTTCAGACGCAATTCTTCCAGCCGCTCGAGCGTGGATATCGCCACGCCCTGCGCCCGCTCGAGGCTGTCGGGCGGCGCTGGCGCCTTTTGCGGCGTGTCGTGATGGGGAAGCTTGGTCGCCAAGGTAAGTCCGTGCCCTCTAGAATCTTCCTCTATTCTAGACGCAAAAGTACCAACGAATTGTTTATTTTCCCAAAGCCGTGCCGGCTTGGCATTTTCCCTAAACGGCGGCCGGGCCCGCCGCAGCCGATATCGCAGCGAGCGCGTCCTTCACGTCTTTCGCCACAATGAACAGGTCGCGGTGCCAGGGCGCGGAGAAGCCCGAAGCAATCATATGGTCGATCGTCGCCAGCAGCGGGTCGTAGAAGCCGTTGATATTCACAAAGGCGACAGGTTTGGCATGCATACCGCAGTATTTCCAGGTCAGCACCTCGAAAACCTCGTCGAGCGTGCCAAATCCGCCCGGCAGGACGATAAAAGCGTCCGATTTCTCGACCATTACGCGCTTGCGCGCGTGGAAACTGTCCACAACGATCATTTCCGTGACCTCGATGTTCAGGATTTCCTTTTCCTGCATATGCTCCGGCATGATGCCGGTGACGGCGCCGCCGGCGCGAAAGCAGGCCTGCGAGACGATGCCCATCAGGCCGGCGCGCGCCCCGCCATAGACGAGCTGCACGCCCTGCGCCGCGAGCAACAGCCCCAGATCGCGGGCCGCCGCTTTGTAAAGCGGATCGATATCTTCGGCCGTGCCGCAAAAGACGGAAACTGATGTGAGCTTTGCCATGTTTGGACATTAGAAACAAGCGGATCACGCTGTCCAGCCCGTAAATTCTTATGGCAACTAAATAAACTGCTTGTTTCCAGACGATTCCACAGCAAAATACGGGCTTGCGCCAAATTCGCGCGTCGAACTCAAGGAAAGAAAATGAATGACCTGCTGCTGCTGATCAAAAAAGTCCTGTTTGTGCCGATCCACCCGGCCGGTTACCCGTTCATCGGCATCTTCGCCGTCGTGACGCTGATCCTCGCGATGCTCTGGGCGCCGCTCGGGTTTGTCGGCCTGGTCCTGACGCTGTGGTGCGTTTATTTCTTTCGCAACCCCGTCCGTTACACCCCCGTGCGCGAAGGCCTGGTCGTCAGCCCGGCTGACGGCATCGTCAGCCTGATCCAGGACGTGCCGCTGCCGCCAGAGCTCGCCGATATGCGCGCGCAGCCCGGCCAGACCACGGGCGACGCGCTTTGCGATGTCGAGACTACGACCCGCGTCAGCGTTTTCCTCAACGTCTTCGACGTGCATGTGAACCGCATCCCCGCCGATGGGGAGATCCGCAAGGTCGTCTATCATCCGGGCAAGTTTCTTTCCGCCAATCTCGACAAGGCGAGCCTCGAGAATGAGCGTTCGACTGTGCTCTTGAAAATGAACAATTACCCCTCCTCGATCGCTTTCGTGCAGATCGCGGGCCTGGTCGCGCGGCGCATCATCTGCAAATCGGTCGCGGGCCAGCAGGTACGCGCGGGCGAGCTTTACGGCCTGATCCGCTTCGGCAGCCGCGTCGACATTTACTTGCCGCCCGGCGTCAAGCCGCTCGTTTCGCTGGGCCAACGCATGGTCGGCGGCGAAAGCGTTATCGCCGACGTGCATTCACAGGAAGCGCAGCGTCTCGCGGACGCGCGGTAACCTGCCATGAAAAACGACAAGCCCGTCCGCGTCAAAAAGCTGTCACTTCACAAGATGATCCCGAACATGATCACGCTAGGGGCGATGGCCTGCGGCATGACCTCGATCCGGTTTGCGATGGATGGGAAGTGGCAGCTGGCGGTGCTTGCGATCGTGGTAGCGGCCTTCATGGACGCGTTCGACGGCGCGGCCGCGCGCCTGCTGAAGGCGTCGAGCAAGCTGGGGGCCGAGCTCGACAGCTTCGCCGATTTCATGAACTTCGGGGTGGCGCCGGCGCTTGTCGTCTACCTCTGGACGCTCGATACGCTGCCGCGCTGGGGCTGGCCTGTCGCGCTGGTCTTCGCCATGTCGGTTGCCTTGCGCCTTGCCAAGTTCAATATCCTGACCGACGACAAGGACCCGAACGACCCGCTAACGAAATACTTCGTCGGCGTTCCCTCGCCGCTCGGCGGCGGGCTTTGCCTGTTGCCGATCATCCTCGGCTTCCTCGCGGATGACCGCAGCGATTTTGAATCCGCGGGGCTGAAATACCTGCGCGACCCGCAGCTGATCGCTGTCTGGCTGGTCGTGGTTGCCGGCATGATGGTCAGCAATTTCCCGACGCTGTCGACCAAGCAGTTCCGCATCCCGGTGCGCATGAAGATGCCGCTGCTCGCAGCCTGCGCCGTATTCGTCGCGTTCCTCATCAACGAGCCTTGGCCGACGCTGACCATGATGGCGGTGGTCTACCTTCTGTCGCTGCCCTTTGGCATCGTGCATTATAACCGCAAGGCACGCTCGCTCGCGAAGGGCGAAAAAGATCCCGACGACGCCGACGACGAATGATGATTACGGATTAGGCAGGCTGGCCCTGGCCGGGCGTTGCGGGCGCCGTCGACACAAGCGGTTTCAGCTTTTTCTTGACGTTAGCCCCGCCGGACTCCATGACCCGGTTCTGCACGCCGGAATCCAGCGTCTTGAACTTGTCCTTGTACTGCTCCATATCCGACAGCGTGCCCGAGATAATCGCGTCGGTATGCGGACGCTCTTTTTCCACCTGCACCGAGGTATGCGCGTCGTAAATATTGCCCATGCCATATCCGCGCAGCAGCGACTTGTCCTGCTTGAGCAGCGTCGGCAGGTGCGCCATGCGCATCTTCAAAAGGTTCAGTTCTTCCATGAAATCGCGGCTATGCGCGGCGGAACCGTTCTTGCCGGCCTTGTTCTTGCCCGCCCAGGCGGCGTTGACAATCGCGTATTTCGACTTGATGACGTTGCGATCCAGCTTGTGGCCCATAGC
>DASPMW010000023.1:0-7291 GCA_035626855.1 Patescibacteria group bacterium | reverse complement strand
TTCAGCGTCAGCGTCGCAATGCCCGACATGCGGCCGACGAAATTGAGCGCGACGCGCTCGGCGGTCAGGATGGAACGCGCCTTGCCCTCCACCTCCATCACCTCGTCGCCTTTTTTGACGTCGCTGCCCTCGGGCTTCAGGCGTTTTACGTTGAGGGTAGGGTCGACCAGCTTGAAGGCGAGCTCGGCAAGATCAAGGCCGGCGATGCGGCCCTCTTCGCGGCTGGCGATCACCACGCGGGAGCGCGTTTCGGCAGGCACGGTCGAGTTGCTGGTGATATCGCCGGAGCGGCCCAGATCTTCGGCGAGCGCCATTTTCACCAATGGCTCGAGGATCACCAAGGGCAGCGGTGCGGGCAGAGAGGTCATGTTTGCAACTCCTTATGCGGCGCTTTCACGCGCGGGCTGGCGGGAGAGTAGCGCGGCCGCAACCATGCCATCAACCTCTTTCAGAGTCGTGAAGCTGCGCTTCTGGAAGGCCTTCACCGGCACCGGGTAATCGGCGCGGCAATGGCCGCCGCGGCTTTCCGTGCGGGCAAGGGCGCAGGCCGCGATCATGCGCGCGACCAGCGCCATATCGGCGGTTTTGGTGTCGCGGGATTCGGCGTTCGCGCAGATGACCGAAAGTTCGCGGATCGCTTCCTTCATGCCCTGCTCGCTCCGGATCACGCCGACGAGGTCGGTCATGATGTCGCGCAGCACCTGGCGTTCGTTCTCCATATCCGCATGGGGCAGCTTCGGGAGTTCGGTCAGGTTTATGCGGGGCGCGGGCTGGCCTTTCTTGACGAAAGCCGCGATATCTTCGGCCGCACGCGCGCCCATGACGATCGCTTCCATAAGGGAGTTGGAGGCCAAGCGGTTCGCTCCATGCAGGCCCGTTGCAGCCGCTTCGCCGGCCACCCACAAGCCATGCAGCGAGGCGCGGCCGTTAAGGTCAGTCGCGACGCCGCCCATGTGGTAATGCACGGCGGGCATGACGGGGATCAGGTCGCGTTTGGGGTTCAGCCCGGCGCGGCCCGCCGCCTGCAGCAGCGCGGGGAAATGCGCCGTGTCGATATGGCGGCAGTCGAGATAGACCTTTTGGCCCTTCTGGATCTGCGCAAATATTCCGCGGCTCACCACGTCGCGGGGGGCAAGTTCCGCCGCTTCATGATAATCAAGCATGAAACGTTCACCGCGCGAGTTGACGAGATGCGCGCCTTCGCCGCGCAGGGCTTCCGTCGCGAGCGGCGCCGGATCTTCGCCGATATCGAGCACGGTCGGGTGGAATTGCACGAATTCCAAATCAGAAACGACCGCTCCCGCGCGCGCGGCAATCGCGATGCCGCGGCCGATCGCATGAAGGGGGTTGGACGTCGCGGCGAAAAGACCGCCGAGACCGCCGGTCGCGAGCAGCACGGCCGGCGCTGCATAGACCACAGGCTTGCCATCGCTCAGGCGGCGGCAGAGCACGCCCTGCACGGGGCCCATGGTCGCGCCGTCGCGGCGCACGAGGCGCTCGGCCGAGACGCCTTCGACATAAATGATCGAGGGGGTGTTGCGCACGGCTTCCACCAGGGCGCGCATCATTTCCGCGCCGAAGCCATCGCCGGCTGCCGCTTTCAGCACGCGGCGGCGGGCATGGCAGGCTTCGCGGGAGAGTTTATAGGCACCCGCTTCATCGCGCTCAAACTTCACGCCGTATTTGGCAAGGATTTCGATATATTTCGGTGCGGCTTCGACCAGCGTGCGGGCGACATCGGCATCGGTGATGCCCGCGCCGGCCTTCAGCGTGTCCGCAACATGGCTTTCGGTCGTGTCGTCCGGCGCAACGGCGGCGGCAATGCCGCCCTGCGACCAAGCGGATGCGCAGACGCCGCCGAGGGGTTTTTCGGAGAGGACCAGCACGCGGCGGGGCGCGAGCGTCAGCGCGGCGAACAGGCCGGCCGCGCCCGATCCGACGATAACGACATCTGCCTTGTCTTTGATTTCTGCGGTCATGGCGCGCTCCTTACTTCGACGCTTCGAGCATGCGGTCGACTGCGCGTTTCGCGCGCAGGCCGATTTCCGGGTCGACATGGACTTCGGTCGTGCGGGTTTGCAGCGACTGCAGGATCTTCGGCAGCGAGATGCGCTTCATATGCGGGCAAAGGTTGCAGGGACGCAGGAACTCGGTGTTCGGGCTGAAGGCCGCGATGTTGTCGGACATCGAGCATTCGGTGATCAGCACGACTTTCTTCGGCTGCTTTTCGGCGACGTAATCGGCGAGCGCCTTGGTCGAGCCGGAGAAATCCGCCTCCGCGCAAACTTCGGGCGGGCATTCGGGATGCGCCAGCACCATCGCGCCGGGATAGGCCTTGCGGAATTTGATGATGTCATTCGCCGTGAAGCGCTCGTGCACTTCGCAGGCGCCCTGCCAGGTGAGGATTTTCTTTTTCGTCTGCTTCGCGATATTGCGGGCGAGATACTGGTCGGGGATCATCAGCACCGTGTCACTTTCCAGCGATTCTACGATTTTCAGCGCGTTCGAGGAGGTGCAGCAGATATCCGATTCTGCTTTCACATCGGCCGAGGTATTGACATAGGTGACGATCGGCACGCCCGGGAATTTCTGGCGCAGCAGGCGCACATCGGCTGCGGTGATACTTGATGCGAGCGAGCAGCCGGCCTTCATGTCGGGGATCAGCACGGTTTTTTCAGGGCTGAGGATCTTCGAGGTTTCGGCCATGAAGTGCACGCCGGCCTGAACGATCAGCTGGCTGTCGGTTTTCGCGGCCTGTTGCGCGAGTTGCAGGCTGTCGCCCGCGAAGTCGGACACGCAGTGGAAAATCTCGGGCGTCATGTAGTTATGCGCCAGCACGACCGCGCCCATTTCCTTTTTCAGGCGGTTGATTTCGAGGATGTAGGGCGCATAGGTCGCCCAGTCGAGTTCATTGACGACGCGCTTCACCTTGTCATACAGCGGCGCGGCTTCGCGCGCGACGGCCGGGGTGTAGGCGAGTGCGGGGATCTGGTTGACTTGATCGAACATCCTGGTGGCTCCTTATATATTCCGGCCTTTTTGGATGGCCGTTTTTCTGCTCTTTCTGAGTATAAGATATATAATCCATTAGAGCATAAGTCAATGAAGATATGATTAACCGGAGCATAATTTATTCATGTTTAGTTTCAGATGCTTAGACCACTATCCGGCTGCGGTTTATACCCAAAGGCACTGTTCAGCCAAGCTGCGAAACGGAGAATCAGGCGGTTTTACCTTTTCATAAGCGCCGCGTGGTAAGATCTGGACGGTAGAGGAGCTGGCTATATATGTCGCTGCACAAAGTTTTCGCGAAACTGCTGGGTCGCCAGGCGCCGGTCGAGTCCCCGCCGCCGGAGCCGGAAACGGGCATGCGCGCGTCGAACCCGACCATGGACGCGATCCGCGCGAGCGATCTTCACACCGCGATGATGCTCATGGAAAAGGGTGGCGAGGTCGATTTCAGCGATCCCGCGATCGAAACACAGATGCGGGTCGCCACTTACGAAGCGCATTTCGGATTTCTGCAGGCGCTTGAAACACGCCGCGCGGCGCAGGAGAAGGAGGCGCGCCAAAAGCAGCAGGCGCTGGACATCCTTGCCGTGCAGGAAGAAAAAGGGCGCCACCTGCAGAAGATGGCCGGCATCGCCACGGTGATTTACGAAGGCGCGGACGAAGTCGCCGCGCCGAAAACAGCGCGCTTCCGCCGCAGGATTCCCGCCGCATGACAAAGACGAAATATTCCATCCAGGACAGTTACCGTTTTATCTCGGCCGTTTCGACCGGAAACATGTCGTTCGTGCTGGAGGTGTTTGCCGACAACCCGGATGCCTGGAAATGGCGGGAGGATCGCGACGACGACCGCAGCGTGCTGCACCACGCGATTGCGGGAAGGCAGCCCGCGATGGTGGACCTGCTGATCCGCAAAGGCGCGAAGCTGGAGCTGGGAGCCCGCCACGAGATGAGGCCGCTTATGCTGGCGGCGCGCGAGGGCGATGCGGAAAGCGTTGCCCTGCTTCTGGAAGCGGGCGCGGATGCGGCGGCGAAAGACAGCGATGGCCGCACCGCGCTCGATTACAGCCAGCTGCGAAAGCAGGGCGACAGCGATACACCGCGCATCCAGAAATGGCTCGTCGAAGCGGTGGAAAGCCCGAGCCAGGGCCGCGCCATCAAATCGCAAACGGGCAGAGCGCGCGTGGCGCAGACCAACGAAATATTCAGTAACGGCGCCGGCAAGCCGATGACCGCTTCGGTTGCGCGCTTTCGCCGGAAACCGGACGTTAAGCCCTAGCCCATCGCGGGGGAAAGCTTCACCCCGGGCGCGGGGCGCTCGAACACCACGTCTTTTCTGAACCGGAACAGCGAGGCGGGGCGGCCGCCGGCCTCGGCAGATTTCTTGCCGGGGATTTCCTCGACCATGCCGGAGCCTTCGACGAGACGGCGGAAATTCTGCTTGTGCAGCGTATGGCCGACGATCGCCTCGACGGTTTTCTGCAGGTGGAGGAGCGTGAATTCGGGCGGCACCAGCTCGAACACCACGGGGCGGTATTTCAGCTTGCCGCGCAACCGGCCCATCGCGGTCGCGAGGATGCGGCGGTGGTCGTAGAGCATCGAGCGGCCGGGCACGAGCACATAATCAACCTTGATGCCCTTATCGCGGATGCTTTCATAGACGAGCTTGGCTTCATAGAGCAGCTCATACCGCTCGAGCACTTTTTCCTCGTCCCACGGGATATCGTCGAGCGCGAAGCAAAGCCCGACGCGGGTGCGGCGCGCCGCCTTGTCTTCCTTGGACTCGGCCGCGTTGATCCAGCGCTTGAGGCCCTGCTCGATCACGTCGCTGATGATCTTGGGCTTGCCGTTGCGCCAGTCTTCCCACGGGAAATAGCTATACCAGTCGCCCCAGAACACCGTGTCGGAGGTGCGCGTTTTTTCCTGGTAGGTAAGGGCGAGATAGCCGATCGAGATAACGCGGCTGGATTCCGCCGCCTGCCCCGCATACCGGCCGCGGTTGCCGAAGGTATAAAGCTGCTCGACATAACCGGGGTTGAGCGGCGTCTGCTCCTTGACCCAGGCGCGCAGGCCGACTTCGAGCGTCGGGTGGCGGTCGGGATCGAAGGGGCCGAAGGGCAGCGCGTCGCCCTCCTCGTTCGTCGGCTGCACGCCGGCGGAGAGCGCATGCGCCGCGCCGCGCACGATGAACACTTTCGGCTCATGGCCCTCGACCGCGACGGCGACCGCCGATAGGCCAATGATGACGCCTTGTTCGGGAGAGTCAGGTCCGGTTTTTTTCATGGCTTAGCGACCCGAGAAAAGCTGCTGGCCGCGCCCGTAGCAGGCCGGGCGGAACGACTGGATCAGGCGCGTTGCGCTGTCGACGTCGGATTTGGTCATGATCTGGCGCAGCTGCGCGCGCCATTTGGCGGCTTCGGCGAGCAGGTCGGGATCGGCCGTCGCGGAATCCGTCAGGTTCTGGTAGGCCAGCTGGTACCACTGCAGCGCGCGAACGTAATCGCGCGTGTTGTTGACGACGCCTTCGCGGTAGATGCGCGCAAGTTCCAGCATCGCGAGCGGATCGCTGCAATTGGCGGCCTTGTTATAAAGCTCGACCGCCTTGCGCGTATCGGGGCGCAGGCCACCGAGGCCGTTCTGGTAGAACCGCGCGAGGGCGATGATGGATGGCGTATAGTTCTTTTCCTCCGCCGCCTTGCGGTACCACTTGAGCGCTTCCTTGTCGTCTTTGGGCAGGCCGCGGCCCTCGCGCTCGGGATGCGCGCATTTTTCGGGCGCAGGCGGGCAGGCTTCGGGCCCGCGCTCGTAAAGGAAGCCGAGGCGGTGCATCGCCTTTTCATTGCCCTGGCGCGCGGCGCTGAAATACCAGACCGCCGCTTCGTCGGGGCCCTTATCGGGGCCCGCTTCGCCGAGCTCGTACATGACGGCGAGTGCCATCTGCGATTTCATATGGCCCTGCTCGGCCGCGCGGCGATACCATTCGATCGCCTGCTGCTTGTTCGCAAGATCGATCGCGGCCACCTGCTCCGGCGTCGCGCCGGCGGGCGGCTTTTCGGTGCCGAGACCCTTGCGGTACATATAGCCAAGCGCGTTCTGCGCGTACATGTCGCCCTGGTTGGCGGCGAAGCTGTACCAGCGCAGCGCTTCGGCGTAGTTGCGCTTGATGCCGTCGCCGGTGCGGTACATGGTCGCCAGGTTGTGCTGGGCGCGCATGTTGCCCTGCATCGCCGACTGCATGAACCACTGCGCGGCGAGCGGGGCGTTTTTCGTGTAGGGCGTGCCGTTGAGCAGCATGGTGGCGAGGTTGTTCTGCGCGACCGCGTCGCCCATCTGCGCCGCGCGGGTGTACCACTTGAACGCCTCTTTTTCATCCTTGGCGACACCGCGGCCCTGGCTGTGGAGGTAGCCCATATAGACAACGGCTGGAAGGAAGTCCTGCTCGGCGGATTTCTTGTACCAGCCGGCGGCGCCCGAAATATCCTGCCCGGTGCCAAGACCGGCATCGAGCATATAGGCGAGGTAATATTGGGCGCGCGCATCGCCCTGCCCGGCCAGCTTCCAGAAATATTTGTTCGCGAGGTCGTTGTCGCCGTAGTTGAAGGCGGAGATCGCGTCATCGAAGGTGGGATCGCCGCCCGTCTGCGCCAGCGCGGGCGCGGCCGGATAGCCCAGCGACAGCACGGCCGCGACGAAAACGGGGATGAAGACGCGCTGTTTCATGATGCGAATGCGGGAGCCCTTGGTGAAAGCCGGTTGCCGACCTCTCTGGACGTCAAAGATAATACGGCAGAGGCCAGTATAAAAGCCTTTGCCGTTAAAATCCTTAACTTTTTTGCGGATGGTTCCCGAATATCGCGGGAAAATTTTACTCGACCATGCCGATCGCTGCCATGTAGAGGTCGAGCAATTCCTGCTCTTCGCGGCGCTTCTCGAGATTGGTTTTGCGTAATGAGACGATCTTGCGCATGATCTTCGGCTCGAAGCCGGTGCTTTTCGCTTCCGCGTAAACATCGCGGATGTCTTCGGCGAGGGCCTTTTTCTCCTCTTCCAGGCGCTCGATGCGCTCGAGGAAAGATTTCAGGCGCTGTCCCGAGACATTGTCCGGGGTTTTCTTTTCTTCCTGCTCGTCGTCTTCACGGACTTTCAGATTGGTCTTGGACATAATGAACCTCGCTTCGGGATGAACCGCATCATAAGACTTTCCGGAAAGAGGTCAAGAGCGGGAATCAGGCGGCGGCAAGATCGTGATAAGGCTCGATGAATCGCAGTGCCGCAAAACTTC
>DASPMW010000022.1:0-3165 GCA_035626855.1 Patescibacteria group bacterium | reverse complement strand
CAGCGCCAGCACGAAGATCGAGATCGCGAAAATCAGCGGCACGAGGATATGGTTGTGGAAGACTTCCATCTGGCCTTTGACGGGCGAAGCCGCCGGCTGGAAGCCGAACGCCCAGTCCTTGGGCTGGCCGATGACTTCTTCCGCGCCGGTCACGGCGGCCAGGGCCGGAAAGGCGATGCAGGCAATCGCCAGAACACAGGAAAAAATCGCCAGAAGGCTCGGTCTTTTAAAGGTCATTTCTCTTGATCCGTCATGAAGGACTGGCCGGACTCGGCCATGTGACAGTTATATACCTGTGTCTATATGTTGTGAAGCATGGCGCAATAAAATTTATATGCCATAACCAAGCCCGCCCGGCTTGTATTTGAAGGATTTATCCCGCTCGCCGAAGGCCGTTAGGCCGCGCCGCGAGCAGATGTTCAATTTTCCGTCGCCAGTTTTCATATTCTCGCTCCCTGCGGAGGGAGACGGTTTAATGCGGCGTTGGCGGCGCACGGCGGGGCGAACGTGCGGGATGCAGCCGCGCATTCACCGCACCGGCGACCTTTTCCTGCACCGCCCGGGACAGGTCCTCTTCCGTCCCCTGCCAGTAGGCGGGGCCGTTGACGAGGTGATGCCTGACCTTGCCCGGGAAATCCTTGGCAAGCTGCTCCGACAAAAACTCCATGCTGCTGCCGCTCGCGCCCGCGATGACGAAATCGACCGTCACGCGCAGCTTTGCGCCCAGCAGTTTTTCCATTTCCTTTTTCGCGGTCGGATAGTCATGGAAGCCGCCATCGGAAATGACGACGAAATGAGAGCGCCTGCCGTTCAGCTTGTTTACTGCGGCGGTCTTGATCATTTCGGTTACGGCCGGCGCGAAATCACTCGACGGGCCGCTTTTGAACAACGCTTTGCGCGTATCGGGGTCGAGAATATCGCCCCTCGCCCATTCCGGTTCGCGCTTGCCCGCAAAAAGACAGACCGGCGCATCCATCACCGCCGCGGCATCGAGCGCTGCAGAAAAGGGCTTTGCCGTGATGCTGCCAGAGCGGTCGACGAAGACGGCGAATTCGCTTTTCGCGTCTTTCAACCGGGCCGATTTAATATGGTCCCTCACCTGTTGCGTGCGCGCGCGGAAGCGCGCCTGCTCGGTCGCTGCCTTGCGCGCTTCCTCCTCTTCCAGCTTGCGGGCAAGATTTGCGGCAGCGCGGGCGAGATCGCGCTGATCCTCGGCGGTCCGTGTGAAATGCCGCTGCAATTTCTGCGCGTCGTCGTTCGCGACGGAGAGGTTGACCGCATCCGCGATGACGGAGGCGGCGTTTTCGCTTTCCGCTGCCGCGTCGTTAAATTTCTGTTTCAGCTTATGCAGCGCGGCAATTGTCTCGCGCGGATCGGGTTTTTTGCCGGAATAATTCATGCTCGCCTGCCGTCGTGAATTCGAAGCCGATATTACTCTTGATCCTTGATCTGGTGCAAAATCGCGCGCAGTTCGGCGATGCCGATATTCTTGTCGGCGGAGGTGGCGAAGACCTGCCCGTAGGCGGCGACATGCCGTGTCTGCAGGTCTTCCTGCACCAGCCGCACGGTCGCGGCAAGCTCGGCTGCTTTCGGCTTGTCGGCCTTGGTCAGGACCACGACATAGCGCACGCCCGCGCGGTCGAGGATTTCCATGCTTTCGCGGTCGGCGGCGAGGATTCCGTGGCGTGAATCGATGAGGACGCAGACGCGGCGCAGCGAGCGGCGATGCGTCAGGTAGTCGCGGATGAGCACATTCCAGGCGGCGACTTTCGTCTTCGATTCCTTGGCATAGCCGTAGCCCGGCAGGTCGACCAGGCGGAACTGGCCGTCGATTTCGAAAAAGTTGATCTGCTGCGTGCGACCCGGCGTTTTCGATGCGCGCGCGAGCGCCTTGCGCCCGGTGACCGCGTTGATGAGGCTCGACTTGCCGACGTTGGAGCGGCCCGCGAAGGCGATTTCGGGCATGCCGTCATCGGGCGGCATCGCGTCGTGGTTAGCGACGCCTGCAACGAAGGTGCATTCGCGCTGGAACAGCCGCTGGCCTTGCTTCAGCGCCTCGGCGTCCAGCTCGAACATCTAGCCCTTCTTCTTGCGACGGTCCGCATGGCCGCGGATGAGCGAAGTGTTCTCGCCGCCCACTTTCTTGAGGATGTAATACTGCTGCAGCGTGGACAGCACGTTCGACCAGGTCCAGTAGATGATGAGCCCGACCGCGAACTGCGCCATCATGACGGTCGCGATATAGGGGAACCAGGTCTGGAGGCGTTCCTGCGCGGCATCCGCCATCGGCGGCGTGATGCGTTTTTGCAGGACCATCGTCAGGCAGAACAGCACCGGCCAGGCGCCGATCATGAGCATGCTCGGCGGCGTCCAGGGAATGAGCCCGAACAGGTTGAAGATCGACGTCGGGTCGGGCGCGGAAAGATCCCGGATCCAGCCCCAGAACGGCGCATGGCGCAGGTCGACCGAAATCAGGATGACCTTGTACAGCGCGAAGATGATCGGGATCTGTACGATGATCGGCCAGCAGCCGGAGAACGGGTTGGCGTTTTCCTTGCGGTAGAGATCGTAAATCTCCATCTGCAGGCGGGCCTTGTCGTCCTTGTAGCGTTCCTGCAGTTCCTTGAGCCGCGGCGCGATGATCTTCATTTTCGCCATCGAGCGGAAGGATTTGGACGCAAGCGGGAAAACGCACAGGCGCACGAGGATCGTCATGAGCAGAATGCCAAGGCCGACATTGCCCGTCCACTTGAACAGGAAGTGCAGCACATAATAGAACGGCTTGGTGATGAGGTAATAGATGCCGAAATCGATGCCAAGCTCGAGCTTGTCGATGCCAAGCTTGTCCTGATAGGCGCGCATGACGTCGAGGTTCTTGACGCCCGCGTAGACATGCGTCGTTTCGCTCGCGTCGGAGCCGGGCGCGACGGTGAATTCATCGGTACGGATATCGGTCTGGAAGAACTGAGCGCTGTTGAGTGCACGGTCCAGCGACCCTGCGCAGTCGTCCTTGCCGGATTTGCAGACCGCGCGCGCCTTGAAGCTCATCTTGGGATCGGGCACCAGCGCGACCCACCAGTATTTCTCGGTGATGCCGATCCAGCCCTTGGCGTTGTCGACCTCCAGCCACTCCTTGCGGCTGTCGGCGATGTCCTTGTAGCTGGG
>DASPMW010000021.1:0-17194 GCA_035626855.1 Patescibacteria group bacterium | reverse complement strand
TTTCTGCCGTATGTTCGTTATGCGATATCCATTTTTCGATAAATTCGATGCGCCGCGTGATGCTGGCTGCCCACCACACCGTCGTCACCAGATGGACGAGCAGCGTCAGCGACAGCGTCAGCAGAGCGACGGCAGTGTTGTCGATCATTGCTGTGTTTCCTGTTATCCCTTGATTTCGCGCACGATCAGCGTCGCCGCGCCTGCGCCGCCATACAGCCGGCCCGATGTTGTGCCGTTCAGCCGGCAGGCGCCGCTGCTGCTGCCCACGCGGACCCTGTAGGTGCGCGCCGTGGTCGACGCCGCGCTCTCCTGGTAACTGAGGCTGATTGCGCCCGGCAGGTTCGCCGTGCCTGCGATTCCGGCGCTTGCCGCGATGGCGCCTGCGCCCGCGTCACGGAAAAGCGCCGACACGATGTTCGCCGTGCCGGCGGCCGAGCCGAAGCCGCGGAACTCCACTTCGATCGTGCTCGACGCGCTCGAGGGCGTAATGGACGCAGACAATATCTCCGTGCCCTCGCTGCTTTGGGGCAGCGTGTCATCGTTGGGGATGTTCGCTGAGAGGTCTGCATTGGCCGAATAATTCGCGACGACCGATTGCACGATCGCGCCGGCGGGAAGATCTGCCCGCGACAGCGCCGCGACCGGCTTGCCCGACGCGGGAAGGTAATCGAGGCACTGCCAGTTTCCCCCCGTCAGCCGCACAAATTCGGCGATATCACCCGCCGCAGTCGTAATATTTGCGCCCGTCGGCAGGATAAGCGAGGCGGCGTTATGCGTCAGCGTCAGCGCCCCTTGGAACTTCACCCATACATGGTTGCGACCGCTCGAGGCGCCAAGGCTCGTGATGGTGGTGGCGCCGCTGATCTCGACAAAGTCGCTGTTCGCCGCGCCGATATCTGTTGTTGCCGCCGAAGCGACGGCGGTGCCGCGCGCCTGCAGGTAATTCCCGGTAACAGCGGGATTTGTCAGCACGAAGTTTGTGCCGTCGTAAACAAGAATGTAAACGCCTCCCGCGTTCATCGCGCCGGCGCTCAGGTCGCTGCCATCCTGCATCTTGATCGTCTTCGCACCGAGCGCATTGACGTTAATCGTGCTGGCACCGGTCACTGCATTGGCTGTTTTCAGCGTCACGACCTGTCCCGCCGCATAGGCGGAAAGGGCCGGGGCGGGCGCCACGGCATAGGCGTTTGCCGAACCGGTATCGCTTGCGAAATTAAGGAATTTCATCGCGGCGGTGCCTTGATAGGGCTGGAAGGTGTTGTTGCCGGCATGGATTCCGCCAAGCGTGATCCAGTCCGCCCCGTCATGCAGTTTCAGCAGCCAAGGCGTCGCCGCATCGTCCAGCCAGATCGCGCCGGCCTCTGCGTAATCGGGGGCGGCTGACCCCTTGTGATGTGTCATCAGCGCCTTGCGGGCGTCGTTGCCTTCCTGGCGGAAGGTCAGGCCGTCCTTGTTCGCGCCGATGGTCGGGCTCGATTGTGACATTCAGTTCTCCTTTGGTATTGATTTCAGGCTTGCTCGCCGTAGCCGCGGGCAAGGTAGTCGAAGCTGCGGGCAACGCCCGCGCCGCTCGCGTTAAAGAAACGGATGGTAAAGCCGCCGGCCGCCTGCGCGGTGACGGTGTAGTAATCCCCGCTTGCCAGGTCTCGCGGCGTGACGGTAATGGCAGGCGTATCGCGGAAAGGCGGATTGAAACTTACATCCACCCCGCCCGCATCGGCCGCAATGCCGCGTCCGCTGTGTACGCGGTCGGGCATGTCGATATCGACGCTGAGCAACGACAGCGATGGCGTAACATTCGTCGCCCCCGCCGCCATCAGCACCCGGAACTCGAACCCGCGCGCGGTGTAATCGCCGACGACGAACGGGGTCCAGTCGGACCACGCCGGGGTGCCGTCGGGGTCGTCGCGCGTGCTGCGCAACTGCAGCTGCAGGCTCCACAGCGACGGATCGACGCTTGTATCGATGTTTTCGACAAGGTCGACATTGCCCCAGCTGTCCACGCCCGCATTCAGGTCGACGCCGGCCACGGCCAGTTGCGCTGTCAGCCGGCTCGTGTAAACCGCGCCGAGGTCAACTGTGCCCGCGAATTCATAGATCCCGCTCTCCGCGAGCCCCGCTTCGCCGACATCGATATTCGCAACGGCGTCGAAATCCGGCCAGTCGTCCACGCTGTCCCGTCCGGCCAGTTGCAGCGCGCCGCCGCCATTCGCGATGCCGGTCCTGACCCCGGAAAAACCGGGATGCTCTGCCAGCGTCAGGATGGCGTTTTGGCCACGTCCGCCATTGACGGCGGTCGCGGCAATGGCCGCATTCGCGCTCAGGCGTCCGCCGATATCGACAGCCTTCAGCAGGTAAGTTCCAGCGGCAGCCGGCACTGTGGCGCTCGTTGCCTCGCGCGGGATACGGGTGACGATATCGACCGCCTCCGACCAAGTGGCCGTCGTCTGCGGGGTGAAGCGCAGGGTATATCCCCCAAGATCCAGGTCGCCCACCGGCTCCCAGTTCAGGTGCGCGGTATCCCCTAGGACATTGACGGTCAACCCGAACACATCCGATGGCAGCGCCGAGGTGCCCTGCACGCGATGGCCGGAGATGAAAAGGGGCGGCGAAACAATCCCGCCTGCGCCGATATATCTTACCTGCAGCTCATAGGTTTCCCCCTCCGCCACGTCGGTGATGGAAATTCTTTCCTGCTGCGCCGTCATTTCCGCCGGCCGGAAGCGGGTCTCGTCCTGCGCGCGAATGAGCACCTGAGGAGTCAGCCGTGTCCGGCCCGGCGGCTGCAGCGTCAGCAAGATGCGTGTCTGCAGCGATCCGTCCGTGTTGCGGACCAGCGCTTCCTCTCCCGACTGGATTTCCTCCAGCACCGGCACCGGCGGCGCCTGCATCTCGGCCGGCAGCGTGATCTGGCTCGCATGCGGCGGTATCGCGCCGGTATCCGCCGCATGAATGCCGGGCGCTGCATCGACACAGGTAATCCGCGCGGCAAGGTCGCCCTGCGGCACGATCGCCGTCACGATCAGTTCGACGCTCTCGAGCCCCGCCTCTCCGAACATGGCGAGGTCGCCCGCCGCCGGAGCAATTGCAAGCGGCGCACCAAAGAAAACGGTCTCGCTTTCACCGGGCGCCGTTTGCAGTATGGCCACCAACGAAGTTCCGTCAGCTGCGCGAAAACGGACGGCATAGGTCTTGCCCGCTTCCATCGCAACGCGCGCATCCAGCACGACGCCAGTCACGCCTGCTTCCCCTGTCAGTACTTGCTTCACGCGCGCCGACATCAGCCCGAACAGCGGCACGTCATGCGTGAAGCGCACGAGATCGCCCCTTGTGCAGACAATATGCTCAAGATCGCAGGTAAAGCTGTAACTCTCCGGCCGCAGGCGCGCCGCCGCAATCTGGTAGCGGCCGTCCGCCCAGGCCCGCGCGGGGGAGGTGACGCCGGGCAACTCCAGCGTTTCATATAGCGCCGCATTGCCCGCGTCATACCCGTCGTCATAGACCAGTCGCTCGTCTTGCAGCCAGCCGCGCTCGCGATTGATGAATCGGATGCGAAGCGCATGCGGCAGCTCGGCAAAATCCTTGCGCCCCTCAAAATCGCGGCTGTTGCGCGGGGTAAAGTGCTGCACCGGCACCGTCTGCACGCGGTCCTCGACCACGCCCCATTTGCCGTCGATGAGCGTCGGGCTGGCGCGGCCGGCGGCCGCAATGTTCTGCAGCGTTTCGCGCACAGACACGTCGTAATCGGTGACCATATTGAACTCGCGCCCGGCGGCCGCGTTCGCCGCATGCCATTCCTCGATCCGCTGCAGGTCGAGCCTGCTGTCCGGCAGCGGCCTTGCATTCGCGCTTCCCTGCAGCACATGGCGGAAGAGCGACGCGGGGTTGGCGGTTTCCTGCGCCACCCACTCGGTCCCGTCCCAGTCGGGCAGAATAGAGGAGACGACACCGTTGAAGCGGTCGACGACGCCGTTCAGCTGGCCCGTCGCCTTGATCCGCAGCGCCGTCATCGCAAGCCCCGTCATGCGAATCGGATAGGCGTAGCGGATGGTGCGAAGGGCCGTCCAGACCGTCTCGTCAAAGATGCGGTTACTCTCATCGGCGTCCGGCGTCACGCGCCGCACACGCACGTCATACTGGCCTTTGGGGACCTTGAAGGTCACGGTTTCCCGCAGGGCGGCCGTCTGCTTGCTCGTGATTTCGACGCCCGGGAATTGAAGGCCGCCAGCCGCGATGTTGAGCGTGTTGTCAGCGCTGGCCGCGGTTACAGCAAAATCAGCGCCCGTTTCGAAATTGACGCCGAACTGCGTCGCATCGCGCTGATCACTGATAGCGTTTGTAGCAATCGCGTCGCTGTCATCCGACCGGCGTTCCACCCGCGCCAGCGCAAGCATGCCGGGCGGCAAGGGGGGCGGTTCCGGTGCCCCCTCATCCAGGCCGACGCGGAATTCCACGCCGCGCAATACCTTGAGCGCGCCGCTCGCGGCATCGATCGCGACACGGTCATGGCGCACCACCGGCAGGCTCCCGCCCGCCTTGCTATAAGCACGCGGTTTTGCCGGAAGGGCAAGCTCCCGCGCCGGAAAGGGGGAAAATTCCTCCGCGCCTGCACTCCAGTCCTGCGTGCCCATTGGCGCATATTGGATTTCTATACGCACACTCGCAGGCTGGCGGCCCCCCTTCGATCCGAATTTCACAAGCCCGCGCGGCAGGGTGATATCGACACCGATCTCATCGGCATCGGCCTCCGTCGTGCGCACGATATAACCATCCGACTGGCGGACCGACGCGCTCAGGTCATTCTGGAGGACGCTGTTGCTGTAAAGGGTCAGCGGCGCATCGTCCGGATAGCCCTCCCGCGTCTCCACCTCGACGCCCTCGAATTCGGACAGCGGCGTTTCGCCGATCTTGAGGTCCGTTATCTTGAGCGGCCCATAGCCCCAGACGAACAGCAGCCGCAGGTACTGGTCCGACCCCGCCGATTCAGTATAAGGCAGCGCGCCAAAGGGCGGCACGAAGCGGTGCCGGCCGAGCACGCGCGGCACGCGGCCAAAGGGGGTCGCGCGGTTCTGCGCGCCCTGAATGAACAGTGTCGGGCTTTCCTTCTGCGCCGAAAAACGCGGGCGCGCAGGCGGCGCGATCGCGTTCAGCGCGAGGCGCGAGAGAATGCCAAGCCCGCCCGTCACGAGCCGCGCCCCGATGCTTCCCGCCGCAAAGCCGAAGGCGCCGAGCGCGCCTGCCGCCAGTCCCGGCATCGCAGCTGTCAGCGCCAGCGACAAGATGGTGCGCAGCGGGTTCTTCGACCCGCCGCCCCCCATCGGCACGGCGCGGAAGGTCAGCACAGTCCCGGGCTTCGGGCGCAGCGCCGCCCAGTTCTCGCGCGGGATATAATGGCCGTCAAGCCAGGCGTGCAAAAATGCCTGCCGCAGCCCGCCGGTCATCGCACCTGCGATATCCGCGATGGTCGCGCCCGCTGCAAAACTTCCCGTCACGCGCTCCGCCGCAAAGGGAAGCGGCGCCAGCGTTGCGGCAATCTGGTCAGGTAACTGGTTCATACCGGTAAAATCCGTAAATGCGGTCACGCCATTTCTGGCCCGTATATTTCTCGATCGCGCTGTCAATGCCCTGCTCGACATGCAGCATCTGCCGGTCGCCCAGCACGAGGCCGACATGCAGCGGCAACCCCCGCATGCGCAGCACGATCACGTCGCCGCAGCGCTCCGCGCCGCTTGGCATCGCGCGCCATTGCAGGGATTCGCGCTCGACAAGGGCCGAGATGCGGAGGGCGTCATTGGTGCGCTGATAGTCGGTGTCAAAGGACGGCAGGGTGATATTGTACTGCTCGAACAGGGCGAGCCGCACGAGACCCCAGCAGTCGACGCCGCTGCGGTCCCGCCCGTGCTCGGCAAACGGCAGTCCGATATATCGCCCCGCCCAGATCGGGACGGGCATAATGATGATCCTTGAATTCCGGCCATGAAAAAACCCGCCGGGTTACGGCGGGTTTTTTTTGGGAAGAAACTTTGTGTTGGTCGTTACATCGACGATCCCAGCTTAACGGTCGCGCGCGGCGTCGCCGATTTCTGCGCGGGGGTGATCTTGTCGACATACTTGTTGAAGCGCTCGGCATTCGTGCTCTGCGGGTTGGCTTCGACATAGCCGGTCATCTTTGTGACGAGCTCGGCGGTCGGCGCATCGAAACCCTTGCGCGTATCGGCGGCAGCGAGGTTCAGCGAACCCAGCAGGAAGTCACCGCCGGAAAAGTTGTTGGTCGCGGTCAAGAACTGGGATTTCGACATGCTTTACCACCCTTATTGCCATGCTCCGGTCATTCGCTAACGCCCGGCCGCTGGAATGTTTTACCTGATTTATAATATCGTATGCCAGCTTTCCCAATTTTACCATAAGAAAAATAAAATGAATCTAAACACGGCCAAATTCATCAACGTTTTCAGCAGGCTAAAATAGACCGGGAAAGCCTCCGGGCGAGAATATTGCCGCGGGAAACGGCTCCGCTGTGAAGTCCTCGACCCCGAGCGTTCCAGACACCACCTGCGAATCGTAAGTGACGCCGGTCAGGCGGAAATCCTCGAACTTCGCCTCGATCACGTCGGGCTCTGCGGCGCGCACGATTTCGATCATTATATAAGGTGCGCTGTCCAGCCCCCGCAGCGCGGCAACCACGCGGCGGTCGATATTGTCGATGCGCAGCCGCGCCTCCGGCGCTGCGTTCTCGGCGTCATCCGGCAGGGTGAGCGCAAAAGGGAACGGCTCGAAGCTGTTGCCGCGGCTGACCGTCGCAACCGCATCGCTGGTGACCCGGATCGGCGCCGCCATCGCAGGATGCGTCAGTGTCAGCAGGACCAGGAACACCTCCCCGGTGCCGGGTGCGTTCAGCGCCGCGCGGGCGGTAAGGCTCGGGTTGCGGCTCATGGCAGCACCTCCAGCTGGCAGGCGACCTTGAAAAAATCTCCGTTGATCGCCGTATAGGACGGCGGCTGCCGGAAGCGGCAATCGGCCGGCTCCTCCAGCCGCGGATGCGGGAAGGAAAATGCAAGCGCGCCCCACATCAGTTCCTCGTTATAAAAGTCGCTCAGCATCTCCACCTCCTCGCGGCTCAGGATATAGGTGACCTCCAGCTTCGCGCAGCCGGCGCTTGTGCGCGGGCGCAGCTTGGCAGGTCCGGTATCCATCTCGCTGCGCGCCAGCACATCGGGCGGCATTTCGCGGAACCCCTCCGACAGGGGCGATTGCGGCAGTGTTTCGGGCCATATCGGCATATGTTTCTCCTCCTAGCGTCCAATCAGGCCGGGCACCAGGCCGAACAGCGTGCGCAGCACGCCGCCCGTCTCCCGCCCGCGCACCAGCGAATTTGCGACCATCTGGTCGATGGTGATTTCCAGCTGCTTCTGGTCGAAGCCGCCGGTCTCGGACACGCCGACGGTTGCCGGCGTGTTGTTGTGGATCACGATGCTGGTGCCGCCCGCGCCCTGCGTGCGGCCGGCAAAAGCAGCCGCAATACCGGCGGCCATTTCCTGCCGCAGCAACTGCTGCAGCTGCTGCGTGATCAAATCCTCTACTTGTGTCATTTATTCGCTCCTGTCCGGAAACCAGCGCAGCATTTGCTGCAAAAACGCATTTGATGGCGGCGCGGCGGGGTCAATCCCGTGCCAGCGTGCATGGCCTTGCCAGGCATCGCCGAGATCCCGCAAGCTCGCGTCCCGCATCACGACCGCCGGCGTCCAACCCAGCACGCCCATGAAAAACCGGCGCAAAGACGTGACGTCTATGCGCCCTGCAGCTCCCCCGGCGTGATTGCTCCCATGGCGGAAGCCGGGGCCAGCACCGCGCAGAGGATTTCCGCCAGGAGCAGGGCAGGGGACCTGCCGATCAGGAATTCATCCATCTCGGCAACCGGCCTCGTGCAGCCCGCATGGGCATAACAGCGGCGCAGCACGGCGATCATCTCCGCCAGCTTCATGTCGCGCGCTACCAGCCGCTCCGCCATTTTTATGATTGTCGTATCCTGCTCCAGCACCTCGACAAGCGCGAGGTTCACGAAGAGGCAGTAACCCCCTGGCAGTTGAATATTGTCGCTCATGCGCCACCTTCGCTGAAAATGCCTGCGCCGCTGCGCAGCAGCACGGCTGAAAAACTTTCCAGCCCGTCAAAACTCCCGCCCCGCGCATACTGGGTCACGATGAACCGCGCGGCATAGGTATCGCCGTTCGGGAAGCACAGCAGGTAGTTTTCGGCGCTGCGGTTCATCGCCGCCGCGCGCAGCCGTGCTTCAGCCGCGGCATCCTTGAACAACCCGTCGAGGCGCAGCTGCATCACCTGCACGCCCGCGCCCGCAATCAGCTGCTGCACGCCGCCCGCATCCATCCGCGTTGCATCGACCGGGCGGTTGTCGAGCGTCATCGACGTCGTCCGCGCCGCGCCGATGGCAGCAAATGATTCCTCCGCCGCCCCGTCGCCGATTTTCAGCAACAGGTCGCGGCCGTTCTGGCTTGCCATGCTATTCCCCTTCCAGCGGTTCGGTCAGCAGTCGAAAGCGCTGCGATCCGGTGCGTGTCTCGCCATCCGGCGACAGACGCGACTCCTGGGCGACCAGGCGGCAGAAAACCAGCCGCTGTCCCTCGATCGGGAAGGTTTCGTCATGCAGCGCGCTGGCGACGGCTTCCATCAGCCCGCGTGCCTCCTTCATGCCAAGTGCGCGGCTATAGCTCTGCACTTCCAGCACGATGTCATAACCGCCGCCCCTTTGCGTCTCGAATGGCTCCGCCCGCATCATGCCCAGCACGATATAGGGAAAAGCCGATCCCGGCGGCACATGGTCATAGACGCCCGAAGCGCCACTCGCGAGCAGCGCGGTCAGCGGCGCAAAGCTGCCCAGCCGCGCATAGACGCCGGCCTGTACGGGCCAGCAACTGTCCTGCGACATTTTAATTTTCCTTGTCCGTTTGAATTTACCTGCCAAAAGGCTTAATTTGGATAAAGACCGTCCTTTTGGAGCGTTTCATGCCCCGTCCGATCCTTTTCACCAGCCTGTCGGTACTTGTCCTGCTCGCAGCGCCTGCCTTCGCCGCCTCCGAAGCCGCGAAACCTGCCGGCGAAAAACCGGCCGCTGCCGCGCCTGCTGCAAAGCCCGCCGAAGCGCCGGTCAAGGCGCCCGACCCCGTCCGCGCGCGGGAAGAAGCCTTCGCCCGCGGCAAGCGCGCCTATGACCGCGGCGACTGGATGAAGGCGATCGCCGATCTGCGCCCGCTCGCCGAATACGGCGATGTGCGCGGCATGATGCTGCTCGGCAACATGTATGCCGTCGGCAACGGCGTCTCGAAAGACGAACGCGAAGCTTTCGGCCTCTATCACCGCGCCGCCATGCTCGGCAACACCGAAGGAATGGTCGCGATCGCCGCCATGTATCAGCGCGGCATCGGCGTCGGGCTCAACACCCGCCTTGCGATCGGCTGGTTCGAGCGCGCCGCGCGGCTTGGCGACCAGACGGGCGCGTTCTTTTACGCCATCCACAATTTCCAGGGCAGCAAGGGCACGACCTATGATCTCAAGGCCGATCATCTTGCCGCCTATAAATGGTTCCGCATCGCCGCCACCAATGGCGACAACAAGCGCATCCGCAACGAGGCATTCAAGCTCGCCCTCCGGCTCGAGGAAAAGCTGCCGCCCGATCAGGTGATCGACGCTAAAAAAGAAGTCGCCGGCTGGGCGCCAGACACGCTCGATGTCCTCGGCCCCGATCCGGAGGCGAAGCTCGCCGCCGAGATGAAGGAAAAAGGCATCAAGCCCGAGGACCTGCCCAAGGACGAACAGCCCCCCGGCAGCGCGCCCGAGGAGAAGGCCGTTGCACCAGCACCCGCAGACAAACCGGGCGACAAGCCGGCCGAAAAACCTGCAGATAAACCCGACAGCCAGCCCGCAGAAAAACCTGCCGAAAAATCCGACGCGACCGAGAAGCCCTAGTGCTGTAGGCCGATATCGTCCTTGTCCAGACGCTCGCCGAACAGCCGCAAGCCGAACAGCCGCACCTCGTAGCGCGGCCGGTGCGGGTCGAGGTCGAGGACCGTCAGGCTCGCGAACCATTTCAGCGCCATCACGCCCGCGTATAAAAACGGCAGCGTCCAGTTCTGCAGCCCGAGCAGCATGATGGTGAAGGCAACCACCGGCACCGCATAGCGCAGCACCGCTTCCCGCTCCGGCACTTCGAAGGCGCGGCGCAGGCCGGCCTCTGTGCCCGTCAGGCTCACGAGCCGCCAGTCCTCCCCTTGCAGCTGCGCGCGCAGCGCGGCTTCCACAGGCGCCTCGCTTGCCAGTTTCGCCTGCAGGTCGCGCAGTTCCTTCTGCATCAGCACATGTTCCCGCCGGTGAAATTCGGCGGTCGCGAAAAAGACGGTGATGAACAGGAAAAATAGCATGCAGCAGAAAGGTTATTTCATTTGCGCGATGATTTCCAGCCAGCACTTCCCGCCATCCGGATCGCGTACCGAAACAATGTCATAGACACGCCCGCTACCGGACAGGCGCATTCTTCCCGTCAGGTCGTCGCGATAATGCAGCAGGATGCGGCAGGGCGCGTGAGCGGTCACCTGCGCATCCTGCAGCAGCTCGTGTCCGGTCAGGTCGGTCACCACAGCCCAGACCTCGGTGACCTCCTGCCACTCAACCGTAAAACCGCCGCCGCCATCCGGCGTCAGCACCGGTGCCTCCAGCGACAGTTTGGTATTCAGCTGCCCGATCGTCATGCCAGCCTCATCACGCGATAGCCCGCGAAGAGTGGACCAGCGCCGGAATTGCGGATGGCGGTATCGGGCGCGTCGCCGCGGTTAAGGTAAAGATAGGCAACCAGCCGCTTCATGCCTTCCCGCAGGCTGGACGGCACATCGGACGCATCCTCGCCATATCCGGCGGTGAAGGCAATCTCGATGCCGTTCAATGCCGCCCCCGGCAGCGGCGGCGCAGCTGTCAGTCGGATGCGCCCCGGCCTGCCGACTGTATCCACGGCATAATCGGTCGCGGGAAAAACGCTTGTTTCGCCGCTCGCGTCATACAGCGTTATCGCCGCCACATCAGCCAGCGGCGGGCGCGGCAGCTCGATCACCGTGCCCGGCCAGGCGTCGAGATACATCCGGCAGTCCCGCGCAATCAGCGCAAGGCCGGTATGCTGCTCGCATATCTGCCGCGCGGTCCGGATCAGCGCCGCAAGGGCATCGTCATCCGCATCATGCGTGATGCGCAAATGCTCCTTCGTCTCCTCCAGCGTCAGCGGCTCCGACGGCGGTATGTCTTCGATCAGCGTCATTGGCGTCCCTTTCGGAAAAGGGGACGGGTTTTCAGACCCGCCCCCGTGTGGTCTAGGTATTCGCCTGCGGCAGGCTCGACAGGTTGCCCTTGATCGCCAGCATGGCAATCGGCCCGCCGGTGGTCAGGGAAACCGGCGTTGCCGTGACTTTCACGAAACGCTTTCCCCCGCGATAGCCGATGACATGACGCTTCTGCTCGTCTCCGCTTGCGTCGACCGACATGAAAACGCCTGCCGACAGGCCGGTGAAGTTCAGGACGTCCTCGTCCGTACAGGCGGAATATGCTGCCGGCGCGCCCGTGCCGTCGTCATCGGCATGCTCGATTTTCAGGTCGATGCGGTGGGAGGCGTCGAGCGTGTCGGCGATGTCGCCAACCAGCACCACGACCGCGAGCGCTTCCGCGCCCTGCATGTCGATATTGCCGGAATTGACCGCCGATCCCTGCACCGTTTGCGGGCGCAGGCTCTGGCTGATGGATAGGGTATTGATAAGATCGTGCATGATAGTCCTTTCAAAAATAGAAATCCGGTGCAGGCGGCGCGCGGGGGTAACGCGCGCGAGCTTGCATACCTGCACCGGACCCGGCTCCGCGAGCGGAGCCATTCTGTTGCTTAGGCCGAGAATTTCATGAGCTTGATGGCCTCGAAATTCACGACATCGCCGCCGACGCGCTTCGTCGTATAGAATTTGACGTAGGGCTTGGCGGTGAAGTTATCGCGCAGGATGCGCACGCCCTGGCGGTCGACGATCTGGTAGCCGGCGTTGAAATCGCCGAAGGCAATCGAAAGGCTGCCCGCCGAAATCGCCGGCATGTCCTCCGCCTCGACCACGTCGAAACCGAGCAGCGCGCCGCCCTGTTTCAGCTGGAAATCCGGCTGCCACAGATAATTGCCGTCGCTGTCCTTCAGTTTCCGCACCGCCGCGAGGGTCGAGCGCTTCATCATGAACACCGCCTTCTCGCGATAGGCCGATTTGAGCGCGTAGACGAGGCTGATCAGCGCATCGCCCGGGTCGGACGCCGCGAAATTGCCCGATGCGCCCGACGCAATCTGCTCGATCACGTTGAAGGTCGAAGCGCCGGGCGTGCCGGCCGCATAGGTCAGGAAGCCGCGCGGCTTGCGCACGCCGTTGCCGTTGACGAAGGCATCGTTTTCCATGCGGGCCAGGCGCTCGGCGATCTTGCCGGCGAGCCATTCCTCAACATTGAACATCGCATCGTCGAGCAGCTTCTGCGTCGCGCGTGGTTCCGCATATTGCTCATGCACCGGAATGCGGTATTCGCCGATCTTGGGCGCGGCGGTTTCGCCGCGCGACTCCGTCTCGCCCACCCAGCCGCTCGTCGCTTCATTCAGGTCGTTCACACCCTCCAGCGCATCAGTGCCGATGGTAATCACATTGGCAACCTGGCGCATCGGCGAGGTTTCGCGCACCAGCGTCGCAATGCGGCCCGACATATCGGGCGTCACGGCAAAGCCGCCATCGGGGTCCGACCCCGCCGCAAGTGCCTTGATCTCGTCGACGCCGCTTCCCGCATTGTTCTTGCGGATATAGCTGCGGAAGGCGGAGCGGTACTGGCGATAGGCATCAACGCCGAAGCCCTGGTCAAGCGCATGCTTGCGCTCCACCATAAAGGCTTCCGCTTCTTTCCAGTCGTCCGATCCTTTGGCCGACGGCGCGCGCGACAGGGCTGTTTCCAGCAGGTCCACGCGCTTCTTCGCCGCATCAGCCGCGTCGCTCGCGCGGCTGATCTCGGCGTTCAGGCGGTTGACCTTCATCTCGGTCAGCGGGTCGGCCGAACCGCGGCGCTCCATCTCGCGGATGCGCTGGTCGTTCGCGTCCTTGAATTGCTCGAAGGCACGGCCCAGGTCATAGACCGCCGTGCGGATATCATTCGTCATGTTGTTTCCTTCAGGTTGATTTTCTGATCGTCTCGGCAAGGTCCGCGATCGCCGCGGCCAGCCCGTCATCTTCCGCCGCTTCATCCGCCTCGCGCGGGTTCAGCGACTTGTAGCCATTGGCCATCACGCCCTTGGCCTGTTTCCGGCTCATGCCTGCGTCGCGCAGGAAAGCCTCGAATTCCTTTTCACTCGGCGTCTCTCCGGCCGCGAGCCGCGATTTCACGCGGCGCACGCGGGCCATGTCGTTCGCGGGGAACGTCACCATCGAAATCTCCACGAGGTCGAGCGCGCTCAGCACCCGAGCATCGCCGTCCCTGTGCGACTGCTTCGTGCGGTAGCCGATCGACAACCCCGTGACGACATTTTCCTGCAGCAGCCGGTAAGCCTCCCGCGCGCGGGGGATGTCGTCGATAAACAGCTCGCCCTTGACCCACAGCCCGTGGGCGTCCTCGCGAATCTCGCGCCAGACGCCGATCGGCTGGCGCGGGTCGTGCTGCCACAACAGCAGCGGCAGCCGTCCTTCCGCCGAGAAGCCCTTCAGGCTCTCCGCGAAGGCGCCGGGCAGGATCCGGTCGTTGACGCTGTCCGTCACGCCGAAGACCGAGGCATAGCCTTCAAACACGCCTGTTTCGGCGAGGAATTTCAGCTCGAAGGCTGTATCCAGAAGCGGATGGTTCATATCTTCCTTTCACGCCAATTGGCGCAGCGAATCAGCGGCCTCCGCCGCCTGTGCCGCGTCATTGTTGACTTTTTTCCGTTATGTATTATGGTATATCCCGTTAAGGGAGCATCTCATGTCGCTTTGGGACATCATCACCGGCACCACCAATGAACTCAGCAACGAGCGGCATAAAGCCGTGCTCAAGGGCGACGAAAAAGCGATCGCCGCGCTGAAGAGCATGGACAAAAAAATCGGCAAGCTCACCGCGAAATTCAACGGCATCGCCCGCGTCCCGCCCGAGGTGACGAAACAGGTGGACGACCTCATCCGCCAGAACGCCGTCGCCATGACCAAGGTCCGCGCCTTCGCGCCTTACGAAGAAGACACGACCGAGCGCATCGGCTCTTTCCTCCGCAATGAAACGCCGGTGACCGAGCAGGAAATCAAGTGGCTCGAATACGTCAACCGCTTCAAATCCCCGAACGGCGCGCCCATCGAACAGCGCGTCGCGCAGTTCAAGGTGGGGCCGTAACGCCTCTTCGCCACCCCGTTGAAAAACGGGGTCCAGTTCATCTAACTTCTATCTCGTAAATTTTGCAGTAGCAGTTACATGAACTGGACCCCGGCCTGCGCCGGGGTGGCACCGTGAACTGCCGTCACAACCTGTCGTCTTGCCCCAATGGCGACAACCCCAGCATCTGCCGCTTCTCGTTCGCGGTCAGGAAGTCCGCCACCGCCAGCCGCGCCCAGGTGCGCTCGCGCCGCGGCGACAGCGCCTCGATCGCGTCGGCGTCATAGCCGATTGTAATATCGTCGCCAAAGCGGGGCGACAGCCAGTTGTTCAGCGCGTCCCTGAAATGCTCGACCAGCGGCAGAACCGCGTCGTCGTACAGGGCAAGCCGCGCCTGCTCGAAATTGGCGAAGGTCAGCGACCCCTCTATGCCAATCAGTTGCGGCGGCACATGAAAGGCCAGCGCAATCTCGCGCGCCGAAACATCCTTGCCGGCCAGCCAGTCCATGTCCTTCGGCGATAAACTCATTTCCCGCCAGTCCAGCCCGCCCTCCAGCACCAGCGGGCGGCCGGCATTGCCGGGACCGCTGAAATACTGCTCGATCTCCGCTTTCAGCCGGTCGCGCTGCTCGCCGGTCAGCGTATCGAGCGCGTCCGGGTGCGCGGGCCTGTAAACAAGCGCCCCCGACGGCCGCCCCGATGACTGCAGCAGCGCGGCGTTCCATTTCGCCGCCGCATTATGCTGGTCGATCGAAAACGCAGCCGCCTCCATCGCGCTCATGCCGTACCAGTCATCCAGCGGGTGAAAGGATTTCACATGCAGCACCTGCGCCTGCCCGGTCAGCGCGTCGGCCGGATATTCCACCGTCCCGCCATTGACCTGATAGCGGTAAGCGGATGGCAGGCCCGACAATCCCGGCACAATCTTCATGCGGTCGGGACGCAGGCTCCACAATTCCAGCGGCGCCGCGTCTTTCGGCCCGGCGGCTTCGGCATAGCTGTTGCCGGCGATCAGGTAAAATCCATACAGCGCCTCGAACAGGGCCGATCCGCCCTGTCCCGGGTTCGGCTTATGCAGCAGGTCCAGCAGCGGGTGTTCGTGCAGGCGCTGGCGGTTCGCGCCTTTGCCGCGATAAACGGTCCAGGGCACATGCGCCGCGTTGCGCGCCACCAGTGAAATGCAGCGATAGGCGATCACGTTCTTCTGGAAGCCCTCCGCCGCCAGCTGGTCGTACTGCCGCGGCGTAAACTTCGCCTCCCGCACGCCCATCGGCACCAGCAACCGCGCGGACGCAGACGTTTTCACTTCCGCGCGGCGGAAGGGATTTTTGAATTTCATGATAGCTCCCTGAATTTCCTGTCATCCTGAGCGAAGCGAAGGATCTCCCTTTGGCGGAAGAGAGATCCTTCGCTTCGCTCAGGATGACAATAAAGTTAAGCCCACACCTTCGGCCCCTGCGGCGGCGGCGCGCCCAGTAGCAACTCGGTCATCGCCCAGACGCGCGCATCGACGCGGTCAGGGCTGTCCGCCGTTTGCAGCGGGTCGAAGCCGCACATCTGGTCTTCCAGTCTTTCGAACCGCCCGGCATGCCGTATGCGGCCGAGCATATCGAGCGCGGCGACCGGCTCCGCCCGCGTGGTCTTGCCGCGGCTGGCCCGCACGGGCTTGTAGGACAGGCGGGGGTCGATCGAGCGCAGCGTGCATTCGACAAGGTCGCCGCCCTGGTTGACCTCCGCGACCACGCGGTCGGCGGAAAAGTCGTGATAGGCCTTCACCACGCGCTGCGCCCAGTCGAGCGGCGCGTAGCGGCCGGACAAATCTGCCAGCACATAGGCATTTCCGTCGCGCCCCAGCCCCGCGACGATAATCCCCGTTTCGTCGCTGCCCTTCTTGGCTGATACGGCGGGGTCCACGGCGACGACGACCCGCGCCATTTCCGGCAGCGGTGCGGTCGCGCGGTTTTTCTCGATCTGGTCGCGGCTCCACAGCGCGCCTGTCGTATCGGCATGAAATGCCTCCGCCGGAGTCGCCGGGTATTCGCGGCGGAACACATTGTTTCCGCCCAGCGTCAGAATTTTCTGCCGCCGCCAGAACAGCTGCGCGTCATCAAGGCCGAACGTGCCGGCATAGACGCGCTCTTCCTCCGTCGCGACAAAATCTGCGGGCGGGCGGCGGCGATATTCCTCCTGCCAGAACCAGGGGATGAAAATCAGCTGGTATTCGCTGCTCCCCGAATTTGCGTCCTGCGCCAGCTTGTAAAACAACCCCTCCGGTCCGGCCGAGGTGCTTTCTAAAATAACTTCCGTGCCCTCGGCATCCGGCACCGCCTGCAGCGCGCCCTGCATATGCTCTGCCGCATTGGTCCAGAACGCGACTTCCGAGCCGTGGAAATGCTGCAGCGTGGCGCCCCGCCCGACGCCCGACGATTTCGCCGTGCCGATGCGGTAACCGGAATCGAGCGCGCCGAAAAACAGCTCTTTGCTGTTTGAAATCCGCGTCTTCGCCTTCACCGCGTCGGGGCAATGGTCATGGAACCGCCGCGCAATCTGGTAGATGCCGCGCGAGGCTTCCTCGAGATGCGTCAGGATAAAGGCCGAGCGTCCCTTGTGATGCGTCACCTTCCAGTAGAACCGCGCCTCGACATAGGTGGAGCAGCCCTGCTGGCGGCCCTTCAGTATCACGGCACGGATGCGTCCCGTCTCCGCCAGCTGCTTCTCCAGCAGGGCATGGATATGGCGCTGCGCCGCGTTCAGCGTAAAGGGCGCATTGCGCCCCTGCTTGCTGCGGATCTTCAGGCATTCCTTC
>DASPMW010000020.1:0-15722 GCA_035626855.1 Patescibacteria group bacterium | reverse complement strand
AGAGGAAATCGTCGGCGCCGGATTCAAGCCCGCGCACGCGGTCGGTCGCGTCGGTCAGCGCGGTCACCATGACGACCGGGATATGCGCGGTCGCAGGGTTTGCCTTCAGGCGGGAGCAGGTTTCGAACCCGTCCATGCCGGGCATCATGACGTCGAGCAGGATGATGTCGGGGCTCTGGGTTTCAGCCTTCTGGATGCCTTCGGCGCCGGAGGTCGCGGTCAGCACGTCGAAATATTCACCGCTCAGTTTCGCTTCGAGCAGTTTCACGTTTGGCAGGATGTCATCGACGACGAGTACGCGTGCGGTCATGGCTTCTTATTTTTTATCGTTTTGCCCCAGCGCAGGCGAGGCCCCCAAGATTACCCTACAGGGAAATGTTAAACGAAGCTTTAAGCGAAGAAAAGCTTTTCAGGCCAAAAGCTTGCGGGATTATTTTTCGAGGTATTTCTGCACGACTTTCATAAAGTCGATGATCGAAATCGGCTTCGATACGTAATCCTCGCACCCGCCCTGGCGGATCTTCTCCTCGTCGCCCTTCATGGCGAAGGCGGTGACAGCGATGACCGGGATCGATTTCAGGTCGGGATCGGCCTTGAGCCACTTGGTGACATCGAGGCCGGAGACCTCGGGCAGCTGGATATCCATGACGATGAGGTCAGGACGGTTGGCGCGGGCCATATCCATGACCTTGGTGCCGTCGCGGGTCTTGATCGTCTCGTATCCATGGGCGCCCAGCAAATCGTCGAAGAGCTTCATATTGAGCTCATTATCCTCGACGATCATGACTTTCTTTTTCATAGGCTGCTCCGGGCGCTTCCGCCGTTATACGCGGGGTTACGTTAACAAATTATTAACGCAGGGTCTAACGAAAGAAGGCCCCGGAGCATTTGCCATATATTATTTCTTTTTCTGGTATAACTGGTCGCGGAGTTCGATCAGCATGTCGTAGGCCTCGTCCGCCAGCTGGGATGCCGCCTGCACCTTGATCGCGTCGCTCGCCTTCTGGCTGTCGTCATAATCGGATCCCCAGCCCCAGGATGAGGACAAGCGCGTCTTTTCGACCTCGGTCGTCACCGTCCCGTAAGGATATGCCTGCATCACGTCGATCAGCAATGCGTTGCCGAGACCTTCCGCATCGTGGATCTTCGATGGCAAAACATAGCCGCCGATAATCGACGCATTGGCAATAGAAAGGATATTGCTGCGTTTCGATTCCTTCGCAAGCACCTCGTAGATCAGCACCGCATCGAGGTGCTGCCGCGCCGCTCCGAGGCGAATGAGGTCAATCGCGTCCGTCGGGCGCTGCCCCGGCGCGCCGTTATTGGCGACCATGCTCGCAATCATGGGGTTGACCGGCACGAATTCGCCATAGCCCGCGCCGAGTCTTTTGGCGAGATTGCCCCAAGCTTCGCTTTCCTCCGCCGGTATCATCGTCAGTTGGCGTCCGTCGATACGGGCGAGGCCGATGCGTGCGGGAAAGCGCAGCACCGGCTCGACGGCAGCGGCCTCGCGGACGCGCTGGTCGATCGATTTATATTCCGTCACCGTGCCGTCTTTGCTCGCGATAGTCACCGGCTCCGCCACGGGAACGCTTGAATATTGGGAGAGGTATGCGCTGCCCGACGTAGTTTGCGTCGTGCGGGAGCACGCGCCGAGCGCGAGAGCGATCGAGAGAATCAGAATCGTTTTTTTCATGGAAGCCTCCTTGGGGTTGAACATAAGGAGACGGTATCAAATCCGCCGGAAGGGGCATGGAAAGCCGTCTTCCGCAAAAATTCAACGGCGGAACGGCAGGTGGATCATTACCTTCAGCCCGCCGAGGCACGAAGGTTCGAATTGCAGGTGGCCGCTATAGAGCGCGGCGATATCCTGCGCGACGCCGAGGCCGATGCCGTGGCCGGGCGTTGCTTCATCAAGCCGCACGCCGCGTGCGAGAACGGCTGCGTAATTTTCGGGGGGGATGCCGGGGCCGTCATCTTCGATCACCAGAGCGTCGGTGGTAGCAGAAATGACCACTTTTTCGGCCGCGAATTTGCACGCGTTTTCGATGATATTGCCCGCGATCTCGAAAAGGTCGGCACGGTCGCCTGCGAAAACGAGGTTGTCCGCAATGCTGATCTCCACCTGCTTTTGGTAAAGCTTGCCAAACCCTTCTGCGATGTCGGTCGCGACGGGGAGGACGGCCGTATTCGACGAAACCCCGCCCCCTGCCCCCACCGCACCCAGGCGGGCCAGGCTGCGGTCAATGATCTCGCTCATACCGCGCAGTTTTTCGCGCAGTATTTTGGGATCGGACTCATTCGCCGCGACGGTGAGCGGGGTTTTCAGCGCATGGGCGAGGTTCGCCGCATAATCGCGGTGACGCCGCACGGTGCCTTGCATGTAGTCGAGCAGGCGGTTGATTTCCGCCGCTAGCGCCGCGATCTCGTCTGGAAAACGCCCTTCGATGCGCGCGGCCTGCCCCTCCTGCACCGCCCTCAGCGCCGCAACGATGCGCGCGAGCGGCCGCAGCGCGAGCAGCAGGAAAAGGGTTGAAAATAAAGCCAGCGCCACCGCCGCTACCGCCATGACGCGGTAAAGCGGCGCTGCGAGCGCGTCGCGTTCCTGCTGTCGGTATGCCTCCGCCACGTCGCGGTCGAGACCGCTGACGAGCGTGATCTTACGCCCCTGTGGGAACAGGAATGTGGCCTGCAGCGCGACGATATCCTTTCCGTCAGGGGTCAGCCAGGCGAGTGGCTGAGGCTCGACGGGTTCGTCGGGGCGCACCGGCATCCAGACGGCGAGGCGGTCGGATTTGAACAGCGGCTTGCGCCCTTCGCTCACCTGCCAGTAGCGGGGCAGGTTATTCAGCACGCCGCCCGGATCATTCATCGTGACTTTGCCGTCGACGATTTTTACCTGCGCGATGATGATATCCGCATAGGCCATAAGATGGTTGTCGAGGATGCGGTGGGAGGAGAGCGTGAATAGCCACAGCACCGCGCCCCCCATCAGCGCGACGGTGAGCGCGCTGGCGAGCGTGAACAGCAATGCAATGCGTGCCATAAGGCTATTCGGGAACAAGGTAGCCCCGGTTGCTGTCGGTCCGGATAATCTCCGGCCCCAGCTTCTTGCGAATGTTTGAGATGTGCCGCGCGACGATGCTTGAATCGTGGTCGAAATCGGCATAGGCGTGTTCGGAGATATCCGTCGCGCTTTTCGTCTTCCCCTGGTTGAGGAAGAGGTATTGCAGGATCAGGTATTCAATGCGCGTCAACTTGACGGCTGCGCCGCCGGCAGTCACCTTGCCGCTGAAGCTGTCAAAGGTTACATCGCCGGAGGTGAGCACGGCGCTCGCGGCGCCCTTATGTCGGCGGATATTGGCGTGAATGCGCGCGACCAGTTCATCGAGGTCATAGGGCTTGGTCACGTAGTCATCCGCGCCTGCCTTCAGCCCCCTGATCGTCTCCATTTTATGGCTGCGCGCGGTGACGATAACGACGGGCATATTGCGGCCCGCCTTGCGCCAGTCCTCGAGCACGCTGAATCCGTCACGGTCTGGCAGGCCGATATCCAGCAGCACGAGGTCGAAGCTTTCGACATCACCCTGGTAGTGGCCTTCCTCAGCCGTATGCGCGACATGGGTGAGGAACCCCGCTTCGCCCAGATGGGCGGCGAGCTGCTTGGCAATATCGCGGTCGTCTTCTACAATCAAAACGCGCATGGTGCATCATAGCAAAGCGGGTGGAAGATTCGATGAAGTCGTGGCCGGTCCTTGTTCTCTGCCTTTTCGCGGCCGCCTGCGCGAAAAGGGGCGATACCCGCATTGCGTATGACAATTCCAACCGCATCGCGCTCGAACAACAGGCGAAGGCAGGCGACCCAGTTGCCCAATTCAACTTTGGCGAGAGCTTTTGCTGCGGCGATAGCGGGTTTTATGACACGGCGGAGGCCGAGCGCTGGTGGTGCCGGTCGGCCGCCCAAGGTTATGCCCCGGCGCAACAGCGCGTCGCCGAACGGGCAGTCACCTGTAACGCGGAATGATACCAACCCAGATTTGATTTGACATAATACACGAGATGGGGTATAACTGTCCTACGCACCGCACGCTACGGCAGAACGATTTCCGCTCGTTTCTCTTCTGCCGGTTAAGCGGGGCTGAAACGGCCTAGACAGTATCGTGTTGAACTTTGTCAGGTCGCTTTCGGGAACGGGGTACGAATTCCCTCTCTGAAGGCCTGCCCGGGAAAAGAGAGGGGTTCATGTCAGCGACGACAATCAGAGAAGAATTCAGCGCGACCGCTGCCGGCGTTAAGCTCGCCAATTGGATGCAGGGTATCCGTCTTGCCTTCCCAGCCCAATTCGGCCTCCCCCTCAGCCCGGAACAGGAAAAAAAGCTTTTCCACAAGGCAATCGAGCGGGATGACTACGAAACCGTCCTGAACCTGGCGAAAAAGCACCCCGACTGGATGACTGAACGCCCGTCGCAGGGCGATCCCGCCATCGCCATTGCCGTCCGCAAGAACAAGCCGAACGCAGTACGTGCGCTGCTGGACGCAGGCGATGACCCGAATGCGACGGCGTTCATCTGGCTTGCGCCCCGCGACGGCGGATGGCGGGAGAACCGTCAGCCCCTGCTGCATCTGGCGGGTCAGCTGAACCATGTGGAAATCGCTAGAATCCTGCTGGAAAACCCCGCGACTGACATATCGCGGCGGGATGACGATTACCGCACGGCTGTCAGCACCGCGATGGCAAAGGGAAATTACACGGTTGTCAAAATGATCGATGTGGCCATCGCACGTCATGCCGCAATGCTTGCGCAGGCAAAGGTAAAGCAGGAATCGGCGACGACTTCCACCTGGTCGAACTGTGTATCGCACAACATGGCACATATGCGCTGCCCGACACCGCCAACAAGCACGGAGGACTCCGCAGAGGCTTCCCCTTCCTATTCGCCAGTGTTGCCGGCGCCGGAAGTGATCGATATCTTCGCAAAACACAAGGCGCCCGCGACTGCGCGGTTTCGCAAGGTTGCGGCGAAGACGACGGGACTGACGGTGGAGGAGAAACGCGAAAAGCTTTACCGGGCGCGTCTTGCCGCGCGGGCGAAGGGACTCGTGAAATAACGCTTAATTGCAGCTCTTGGCAGGCAGCTTTTCAAGCGCGAGCAGTTTCTGCTCGACCTTGAAGGCGTGGTAATCGACGAGCGACCAGCTGACGATGCCATTGTCGTGCAGGATCAGGTCCATTTCATAGGACGGCGACATGCCTTTATCTTCCTTCAGCGGGAAGACGGCCATGCGCACGCGCCAGGCATCGCCTGCGATCATCGCAGCGTCGATCTTCGGGTTGCCTTCGGCGATCTTCTTTTTATCATCCGCCGTGAGCTTTTTGCCGATAAAGGCGTTGATCTCGACCGGGCCATCGGCATCGGTGCCATCGAACATGGTGGCAGTGAAAAATTTGTCGCCCGCGCGCGCGTGACGGATGACTTCGGCGGTGTGCTGGGTCGGCAGCAAATACCCTTTCGGCAGGTCATAGGAGAGGCTGTCGGGGCGGGTGTAATTCGCCTTTGCCGTGCCGTCGGCATTGGGCTTCACGGCGCCGCGCAGTTGCTCGATCGTCAATCCGTCTTCCTCGCGCTCGGACGAGTAATAGAACTGGCGCGCGTCTTTCGATTCAAACGCGACGTAGTGGCTGGTGTTTTCGACGGGGCGGCGCTCGGGATACTGGTATTCGACCGAAAAGCGGTGATCGGTCGTCCAGGCGTCGCAATTGTCGTCCTGCTCGTAATACATCTTGCCCTGGATGCCGGAAATGCCGGCGCCCGATTGGACGGAGGTCATGCGGAAGTCATAAAGCGCCTTATGCGTCGCCATCGGCACATCGGCTTTTGCAGGCGCCGCGGGTACTGTCGCGCCGGCGGCGAGCGCCGGGAGCGCACCGGCCGCAAGCAGTCCAAGGGAGAAAAAAGCGATCAGAAAGCGCGTATTCATCGAGATAATCGTCCTGTCAGTGCGAGGTCATGCCCGTCGGAACAGCATACACCTTTAAAATGAACTAAGGGTAAAAAGAACGAAAACAAGCGCTTATGTAAAGATTTGGAGCGCAAATCCTGTGCTGCCTCGCGCGATTCGTGGTAACCTTGCGGGATACGGCCAAGCCTCATTCTTTAGTGTGATTATCCCGCATGGAGCATGAACTTCCCGCAATCTTGCGCCCGGCCACGGGCGCGCAGGACAACCGCCCCTCCTCCACCGGCCGGCTTGATGAATCATGGCGCGCCAAGGGCACGGCCGGCGCCCTTTTGAAAAACGCCAACAACCGGATTAACGAAGCGGAGCGCGTAATCGCGGAGCAGGAGCGCCGCATCCGCCAGCTTGAGGAAATGGCGGCGACAGACCCGCTGACCGGCCTCATGAACCGCCGCGGCTTCGAGAAGTTTTTCGAAGGGGGGGCGCGCACGCATCCGCCGCGGCCATTCGCCGGGCGCGCTGTTTGTGCTCATCGATCTCGACAGGTTCAAGCCGCTCAACGACCGCCACGGCCACCCTGCCGGCGACGCCTGCCTGCGCATGGTGGCGGAGCTGCTGGTCGCGGCTGTGCGCATCACGGATGGCGTCGCGCGCTTCGGCGGCGACGAATTCGCGCTGCTGCTGACTCAGACGCATGCGGATGGCGGGATGATGCGGGTGGAGCATGTGCGCCGTGCACTCAACAGTATGGAGATGTCCTGGCGGGGCGAACGGCTGCAAATCGGCGCGAGCATCGGCAGCCTGCCGGTCACCGCGCATAGCGAATACACCGCGACCTATGGCGGCGCCGACCTGATGCTGGCGGCGGATAAAAAGCGGCGCAAGGCGGAAAGATAATATTTATTGGACGGGTTTCATGACCGGGCCGTGGGTATCCACCTCGCCCTGGCTGAGCGCGCCGTCATGGTCCGTATCGATCGTGGTGAAGAGGCTTTCAGTCAGCCCCTGCTTTTCGAATTCTTCCTTCGTCACCCGGCCGTTCGCATCGGCATCGAGGCTCTGGAAGGTAATCGTCGTCAGACCCATTTCGGGCGAGGACGGGCGGAGTTCGGGGTCGGCATTCAGCGCGCTGTCGATGAGGGTCACGCCGTGCTCAAGCTCCATCAGCGCGCTGTAGCGCATCGGCGCCTTTTCTGGGGAAGCGGCGAGCGCAGGGCCGGATAACGCCATTAAAGCGGTCATTCCCAAGGCGATAAAGCGTTCTGCATGCATGATAATAGCCCTCCCGGCCGTAGCGTCTCAACGCTAACAGCGCGGCAGAATGAAGAGTTCCGCCGATCAGGGATGGTTAGGCGGCAGCGGCTTCATGGGAAGAATGGCGCGTTTCGGCGTCCGGTAATCCTGCACCGCCTGCTTCAAGCGAAGCAGCGTATCTGCGAAATCGCCGTTGTGCAGGATGCCGATTCCCCCCGCCTTCACCCAGGCATCGATATTTTTCTGCCGGTCGTCGATGAGAATATTGTTGGGCCGCGCCAGCAGCTCCTTGTCGCCGGAGCGGGCGATGATAATGTCGAGCAGCGCGAATTTCTTCGCCTCGGGGCGGAAGCCTATGGTCCATTCGGCGTCGCCCTCGAAGCTGTCGGGCGTCGGCACGGGGCCGGTCAGGAAACGCACCTGCGATTTGCCGGTCGCGGCGTCCTTCACAAGCTCTTTTACATCTTCGTAAAATTTCTTCGCGCCGTCGAAGGCCGGGATCGATTTCCACCAGGCGGCGTCGAGCGCGGTCCATTTCGTGTTTCCGGTCGCGTCGATCTTGTTTTCCGTCTCGAGATGCGTCTGGAAATCGGCGAGCACGCCGTTGGTGCCGATAAAGACCTTGAGCGCGGCAGGGTCTTCCAGCGCGGGCGGCGCCGGCGGCAGCGCGGGGTCGTTGTCGCGGCGGTACTGCGCCATGGCATCGTCGATGCGTTTCAGCGTATCGGCGTAATCGCCTTTGTGCAGGATGCCGATGCCGCCGGCCTTCACCCAGGCGTCGATATTCTTTTCCCGGTCATCGACGAGGATATGGTGCGGACGGGCGAGCAGGTTCTTGTCCTCGGCCTTCGCGATGATGAGGTCGAGCAGCGCGAAGCGGGAGCGGCGGAACTCCTTCGCCCATTCGGCCTTGCCGCGGAAGCTGTCGGCATTCATGATCGGCGCGGTCAGCATGCGCGTGCGGCCGCGCGCGCGGAGCGCATCATAAAATTCTTTCGCCCCCTCATAGGCCGGCATGCTCGACCACCATTTCAGGTCGAGCGCGTCCCATTTGGGGTTGCCCTTGGCGTCGAACTTGTCATGCGCCTTGGCATGGCCGTCGAAATCCGTCAGCACGCCGTCGAGGTCGGAGAAAATCTGGAACTGGACTTCGTCCTTTTTCGCCGCCTTGTTGAAGGATTTTCTGCGGCTCACGGCTGCACCTGCGGCTTGGCTTCGGGTTTCGGAGCCTTAAGTGACGCCAGTTGCTTCACCGCTTCGTCGACCGCCGGCTTGTCGGCATCGGCGAGCGGGCGCACCAGCGTACTGTCGAGGCCGGTTTCAAAGTTATGCGTGATCGCGGTGAGGCGCTGCGTGCGCGTGTTGAACACTTCGGTGAGTTTATAGCCAAGATCGCGCATAATGCTGACATGAGCTACCGCGTCTGCATCCGGCAGCAACTGCCATTGCGGCACCTTTTTATCAGCATGGTCCTGCAGCGCGCGCAGGGCGCTCCATTGCTGCAGTTGCGTTGCGATATCCGTCAGGCTGCGGTCTTCCTCGTCGATGCGGTTGGTGCGCACATCTTTCGCGAGCAGCGCCTGCACCGTTTCGATATCGCCGTTCTTGATCGCGTAGGTAATCGGCGACCAGCCGTATTTATCGGCGGTGTCAAGGTTTGCCCCGCGCTGTTCCAGCAGATCTGCGAGAGGCTTGTTCTTCGTCGCCACGGCCTGAAGGTATGCCGTCTGGCCGCGATCCCCCTTCGCATTGATCTTCGCGCCGGCATCGAGCAACGCGGTAATAACCGGAAGGTTGCCGCGGCGCGCGGCCTCGGTGAAGGGCGTGTCGTCGCCATAGCTGATTTTTTTGTTCACATCCGCGCCCGCCGCGGTCAGCAGTTTCACCATCTCGACATTCGCGGCAATGATCGCGGCGAGCAGCGGGCTGTCATTGCGCCAGCCCCCGCTGCCTGCCGAAGCATTCGCGCCATCCGCCAACGCCTTGGTCGCTTTGGCGATATTGTTTTGCTCGACCGCCTGCAGCAGCCGGGTATTCAGCGCTTCCTGGCTGGTCAGAAATTTGCGCACGGCTTTGGCAGCGTTTTTTATTTTGGTGAAATCCATGATGACCCTCGTTTTTTTAATTGTTTTCTGACGAGGACTTTAGGGATATCAACTTGTTATGTCAATTGCTTTCGGAAAGTAATAACCCTTCCAATTTCAACGGCTTAACCCACCGAAATATGATCGCGCGCACGCCACCACCAATAGACTAGCTGCGCGACATATTTACCGAGCTTTCCGCCGGCATAGCCAAGCCCGAAGGGAGAGAAGTGTTTATAGGTGTCGTCGCCGCCCGCAATCGCCGCGGCAACGACTTCGCCCGCGACAGTCGTCGGCGCGATTCCATGGCCGCCGAAGCCGGTCGCGTACCAGTATCCCGGCTCGATCTCCCCGATTTGCGGCATCTTGTGCGGCGCATAGGCAAGCAGCCCGGCCCAGGAATATTCCGGCTCCGCAATTCCTTTGAGTTGCGGATAAACCCTGAACATGTCCGACTGCATCATGCCGGCGATATCTTTGGGGTTCGACCAGAGCGCGACGCGCCCGCCCCACAGCACCCGCCCGCCATCAAGCCGCCGGTAATAATCGCTGCAAAAACGCATATCCGAAATCGCGCAGCGCGTATTAATGGAGGCAGCCAGAGCCTCCTCCGCCATAGGCTTGGTCACCATGATGTAGGTCTGCACCGGAAAGGACGCGGCGGCGAGGCGGCGATCGAGCTTCTCGATATAAACGGAACAGGCGAGAACGACGTGGTTGCAGCGCACAGAACCTGTTTGCGTCGCGACACGCCAGTGCATGCCTTCTTTCTCGATCTTGATCACGGGCGAATTTTCAAATATCTGTCCGCCCTTTGATTCCAGTGCCGCCGCAAGTCCGTGGACATAGCGCAAGGGGTGGAACTGGAAATCCTGCGGTGAATAGACGGCGTTGTAGTATTTATCGGTCTTGCAAGCCTCGCGGATTTGCTCGCGGTTCCAGAATTCGAAGCCCGTGTTGAAATTGTCGTTCGATTGCTTCACGTAGTCGCGCATTTCCGCGTCGTTGTCGCGCCAGCTCGCGGTGAGCACGCCCGGGATGACGGGGCCGCAATCGATGTTATAGGTCGCGATGCGTTCCTGTATCTTGCGCCGTGCGTTTTGCGTCAGCGTGATGATCTCGCGCGCCATTTCCAGACCGAGCTTTTTCAAAAGGTAGGCTTCATCCGCGGCATAGCCCTTGGCGACGAAGCCGGCATTGCGGCCGGAACTGCCCCAGCCGATGCGCTTGCCCTCCAGCAGCGCGACATTCCGCCCGCGCTCGGCGAGGCTGAGCGCCGTGTTCAGGCCCGCGAAACCGCCGCCCACAATGCAGACATCCGCATCAATCGGCGCGTGCAGCGGGCGGTAAGATTTCTCCCGGCCAAGCGTATCGGCGTAATAGGTGTCGATATACCCGGCGAAGCTCATTTCAGGGTCACCAGGTAGCAGCGCGACTGCTCGCCGCGGATCTTGACGTTGAATGCCTCTTCATATTTCAGTTCGCGGACTTCCTGCATCGCCCCCTTGAAGGCCGGCACGTCGGATGTCAGCAACACAGCGCGGAAGGCAGGCTTTATTGCAAGGCGCAAAGCTTCCTTCAGCAGCGCCGCGTAAAGCGCAGGGTTTTCTACCCGCTTGCCGTATTGCTTACCGAAGGGGAGGTTCGCGAGCAGCAGGTCAACCGAGGCGTCAGGCCGCGCGGTCTGGGTGCCATCACCGGTGAAGGCTTCGGCATTCGGGATCTTGCGCAGGTTTTCGCGCGCGATGGCGATGGCCTGCGCGTCGAGATCGAAGCCCGTCAGCTTCGCTAGATCTGGCTGCAGCCCATGCGCTTCGGCAAGCAGCGTGCCGCTGCCGCAGCAGGGGTCGAGCACGGTTTCGCGCGGTTGTGGCTTGGCGATGAAGGCCATGGCAGCCCCTATTGTGGGGGGTAGGCTGCCCTCGCGCTCGCGGCGGCGGAGGTGGCGCGACCAGGCGGCGTCCTCCCGCGCGGTTTCCTGCACGAGATAGAATTTTTCATCGACGATGAACAACCACAGCATTTTGCCTTCATCGGCAAGCCGGACGCCGCGCCGGATCAGTTCGCGCGACATGAACCGTTCCATGTCACGGCGGTCAAAATGGCGGCCATCGGCCGTGACGGCAAGCTTCAGCGGATGGCGCAGGCCCAGCAGCGCATCCGCCGCGCGGTCGAGTTGCGCGGGCGTAATCTTGAATTGCCCGTGGATCAGGCAGTTCCCGGCATCCTCCGCAATGCGCATCTGCGCGATATTCTCGCGGTTCATCACGTTTTTCAGAAAGACGATGTCGTGGTTGCGCTGATAGACTTCCGTCGGGCGCGCGCCGCGTTCCATGAGTTTGCGGAACCTCATTTCATGCTGCATCATGCGCGACAGCCCGGGGGCGCAGCGCAGCAGCACAGGCAGTCCTGCAGAATTTTTCGCGGTCGGGCGCGCAGCCGCCCGCACCGATTTCGGGGGCGCGGATTTCGGGGGCGCGCGATGCGGCGATTTGCGAATTTCACGTTTCATGGCCGCGGACCTTTGGGCGGCGGGCATTTCTCGATCGACCGTTTCACTTCTTCCATGTCGATTTCGCGGATGAATCCCACTTGCTTATAAGGCGCCACCTTGTTGAACTCGCAGAGCACCGCGTCGCGGAACTTCGCGTCCTTGTGCCAGTCCTCGCGGCTGACGGGGAAATAATTGGGCGCTGTGAACATCTTGGTCACTTGCGGCCATTGCTGCTCGAGCGTCATCAGGAAGCGGCGGGAACCGTGGATCTGGCCGATGCCGATAACGGACTGGATGTTTTCGAGGCCCTTGGTTTTGTCAAGCAGCTCCCTCGCGAATTTCACGTTTTCGCCGGTATTGGTCGCGCGGTCTTCGACCAGGATGATTTCGTCCGGCACGCCGCGCGCCAGCAGCACGTCGCGCATGGCCTTTGCCTCCATCACACCCTTCGAGGTGTTCGGCTGGCCGGAAACGACGACGAGCGAGAAATACCCCTGATGATAAAGATCTGCTGCATGCTGCGCGATTTCCTCGGCATGCTCGCCGCCAAAGCAAAGGCACACATCCGCGCGCCGCAGCGGCGTCTCGACGAGCATATACTCGCCGACCGCTTTCAGGAATTCCTTGCTCAAATCCTTCATTGCAACTCCGCCACGGGCGCTTTCGTTTGAGAGGCCAAGTGTAGGCGGGTTTGAACGCGACGGAAACCGCAAATTCCGTGCAACGCCCAAAAGGCCATCCCCTTGAAAATACGGAGAAACCGCTCGCGCTTCCGGAGCAGAGAGGCTGGTGCAGCTCCTAGTAAAGCTTCAGTTTCCCCGCATTTCCTGCTAGTTTCCGCCGCGAAGCGAGGGCAAATGACGAAACTGACCTATCTTGGGCATGCCTGTTTCCTGATCGAGACGGAGGCCGCCGCCTGCCTGATCGACCCGTGGCTGTCGCCGCGGGGCGCGTTCCTCGGCGCATGGCGGCAATTGCCCCCGAATGACCACATGCTGCAATGGTTGCTGGCGAAGATGCAGGAAAAGCCCGTACTGGTCTATGTCACGCACGAGCATGAAGACCATTACGACGAGGAGACCCTTGCGAAGATCCTGCCCTTCGCGGCGAAACTCTGCATCCCGAATTACGACAGCGATTATTTCAAGCGGCGCATCGCGGCTCACCTGAACCACGCGCCGGAGCTTGTGGACGAGAACGAAACGCAGTGCTTTCACGATATCGAATTTAAAATATTCATCGACGAAAGCGGCATCAACCGCGACAGCGCGATTTTTATCAAAACCGCAGACCTCTCCTTTTTCGACGCCAATGACTGCAAGATCTTCGACCGCGCGCTCTGGCTGAAAGAACAATGCGGGCATATCGACATCATGAGCTCGCAATTCAGCGGCGCAAATATGCACCCGATCTGCTACGACATTTCGCCGGAAGAGTATAAGAAGATATCCCGCCAGAAAAAGATGCGGAAATTCCAGGCCGCGCGGAACTTCATCCAGGATCTCGCGCCCGGCTTTTACATGCCCTCCGCGGGCCCCGCCATCTTCCCCTATCCCGAGCACTACCACCTCAATTTCGAGACGGAGACGATCTTCCCGAAATGGTGGGAATTCGAAAGCTACCTGAAGGAAAAGAACAGCGGTATCAGCTTCGCCGCGCTTGATGTCGGTGGCAGTGCAATGGCCAGCGGGGGCGCTCCCATCCACTTTGAAGGAACCGCGGCGCCGCTCGACAAACAACGCCTCGACGAAATCATCCAGTATTACCGTGCGGTGGATGCCGGCGCGCCCGCACCCGCTGACATTTCCGAAAGCGACGTGCTGCGCTTCTTTGAAAAGGAAATGCAGGACAAGACCGCGATTTTGCAGAAATTCCCGGCTGAGCCCCTGTCCGGCGCAGTTTATTTCTCGGTCAAGGGCGAAACCAGCGAACACCTATACGCGATCACGCTGCCCGAACATACTTTCTCACGCATCGAGGCGCAGGAATTAAAGCCGCCCTATTACCTGCACCAGACTTCCATCGCGGCGCTGCGGAAACTAATTCAATCGACACGCGGCTGGGGGACCTATTTCCTGTCTTTCCTGTTCCGCAACAAGCGCGACCCCGATGTGTTCGATTCCGTGCTCAGCACCTTTTTCGTTGCCAATGACACGAATGAGCTGGAATACGGGCTCGAAAAGCTTTCGGGATTCCGCAACAACGACGAGATGATCACGCTGACCGCTGCTGACGGCACTATGGTCAACTGCAAGCGCTTCTGCCCGCACCAAGGCGCGGACCTGAAATACGCGAAATTCGACGGCCGTTACGTCACCTGCCCGCGCCATCAGTGGAAATTCGATTGCGAAAACGGCGGCAAGGCGGATAACAGCGCGGACACCCTCAATGCCCAGATTTACCCGGAGGCGAAAAAGAGCAATGGCTAATAAAAGCGAATTTCTGGCGAAGCGAAAAGAGCTGTCCGAGAACCTCGGTGAGCAGGAAATTTACAGCATCGTCGACCATTGGCCGCTGTATGTCGGCACGAAGACGCTGGCGCGCACGGTTGAGATCCTGGATATTTTCCGCAGCACCCTCGATGTGCCGGGCGATATCGCCGAATTCGGCTCTCACCGCGGCGCCAACATCATGTACCTCGCCAAGCTCGCGCAGATTTACGGCGTGCTCGACCAAAAACGCCTTCATTGCTTCGAGAGCTTCGAGGGCCTGACGAATTTCAAGGCCGAGGACGGGGTGCAGGAAGGGAATCAGGGCCGCTACCGCGGCAACTTGGCCGTCCTGAAGGAATTTATAAGCCTGTTTGGGTTCGACCAGCGCATCTTGATCCACCAAGGCTTTATCGAGAATACCCTTCCCGCCTTCCTGGAAAGCGCGCCCGATCAGCGGTTCTCTTTCCTTTATTACGATGCCGACCTTTATGAACCCTGCAAAGTCGTTCTCGAATGCCTGAAGGACAAACTCTCGGTCGGCGGCGTGTTCGTTTTCGACGAATACGGGCTGGAGGAATGGCCGGGCGAGACGCAGGCTGTCGATGAGTTCCTGAAAACGACGGACGCTTTCAAGGTCGAGAAGCCCGGGATCACGAAACGCCCCGGCCTCGTCCTGCGCCGGCTGAAATAAAAATTGATGGCTTTTGCCGACCTCATCGCAGCCGGAAAAAAGCCGGTCATCGTGCAGCTGCTGCCCGCGCTCGACACCGGCGGCGTCGAACAGGGCGTCGTTGACCTGAATGCGGAGATCGTGAAGGCAGGCGGCAGGTCGATTGTCGTCTCCAGCGGGGGCAAGCGCGTCGGCGAAATCACCGCCGCAGGGGGCAAGCATATCGCGCTGCCCGTCCACAGCAAAAACCCTCTGGTCATCCTTGCGAATATAAGGCGGCTGCGCGACGTTATCCGGGCTGAAAAGGTCGATATCCTGCATGCCTGCTCGCGGGCGCCGGCCTGGAGCGCGCTTTACGCGGTGCGCGGCACAGGCGCAAAATTCGTCACGAGCTGCCATTCCGCGCATAAAATCACGGGTGCAATTAAGCGGTGGTATAACTCATCGATCACGCGCGGCGCGCGCGTCATCGCGGTTTCGGAATATCTCGCGGATTATCTCAGGGGCAATTACGCATTCGACCATGGGCGGCTGCGCGTTATTCATCGCGGCATTTCTCTTGCGAAATTCGATCGGAATGCCGTGACGGCCGCACAGATGGACGACGCGAGAAAATCTTTCGGAATCCCTGACGGCGGGAAAGTTCTCATCCTGCCCGCGCGCCTGACGCGGTCCAAGGGCCACCAGTTTACGCTGGCGGCGCTGAAGGAGCTCGCGCGGCGGGACTTCACCTGCCTGTTCCTAACGTCCAACACGGGCACCAGTGGTTTCAAAAGCGAGCTGGAGGAAGATATCCGCCGGGCCGGTTTAAGCGATCACATCCGCATTGG
>DASPMW010000019.1:0-37911 GCA_035626855.1 Patescibacteria group bacterium | reverse complement strand
CTTTGACGAGTTCTCCTTCAACATTCATGAAGGGGACAAGATCTCGCTGGTCGGAAAGAACGGCTCCGGCAAATCGACGCTGATGAACCTCATCACCGGCGACCGGGACCTCGACACCGGCAAGCGCTGGGTGCTGCAAGGCACAACTATCGGCTATATGCAGCAGGACGTGCAGCCAATCCCCGGCCAGACCGTTTATGACTTCGTTTTCGAACAACTGATGAAGGACGGGGTCGAGGAGGAAAACCGCTACAAGGTCGATATGGTCATCCAGCCGCTCGACCTGAAGCCGGAGGACCGCATGGATATGCTCTCCGGCGGGCAGCTGCGTCGCGCGGCGCTGGCGCGGGCGCTGGTCGAGGAGCCGGATATCCTGCTGCTCGACGAGCCCACCAACCACCTGGATCTCGAAATCATCGAATGGCTGGAGCAGTTTTTGCAGCGCTATCGCGGCGCGCTGCTCTGCGTGAGCCATGACAAGGCGTTTCTGGCCAATATCTCGAACAAGATCTTCTGGCTCGACCGCGGCAAGATGCGCATCGCGCCGAAGGGCTTCGGACATTTCGACGAATGGTCGTCGATGCTGCTGGAGCAGGAAGAGCGCGAGCTCGCAAACCGCCAGAAGGCGCTCGATATCGAGGTCGAATGGGGCAGCCGCGGCGTGAAGGCGCGCCAGAAGCGCAACCAGCGCCGCCTCGCTCTGATGCTGGAGGAGCGCGCGAAGCTCAAGAAAGACAAAAGCGCCTACCGCCAGATGATGCGGCGCCTCGAAGTCGGCGAAATGGAAATCGACAGCGTGGGATCAAAGCTCGTCGCCGAATTCGTCAAGACCGACAAGAAATTCGTCGACGACAAGGGCCGCGAGAAAACAGTCCTGAATAAATTCTCGATGCGCTTCCAGAAGGGCGACCGCATCGGCATCCTCGGCAAGAACGGGTCCGGCAAAACGACGTTCCTGCGCATGCTGATCGGCGAGATCAAGCCCGATATGGGCAAGGTCAAGCTCGCGCGCGGCATGGAATTCTCGTACTTCGACCAGAAACGCCGCGACCTGAAGCCGGAAGACACCGTCAAGCACGTTCTCTGCCCGCAGGGCGGGGAATACCTGAAAGTCATGGACAAGACGCGCCATGTGATCGGCTACCTGCGCGATTTCCTGTTCGACGCAAGCATGGTGGACCAGCGGGTGGGCACGCTTTCCGGCGGCCAGAAAAACCGTCTTTTGCTGGCAAAAGTGCTCGCAAACCCCAAGGGCCTGCTGATCCTCGACGAGCCGACCAACGACCTCGACATGGACACGCTCGATATGCTCGAGGAAATTCTGGCCGCTTATACCGGCACCCTGATCGTTGTGTCCCACGACCGCGACTTTCTTGACCAGACGGTCAGCAAGATCCTGGCTTTTGAGGGCGACGGGCGGGTACACGGCTATATCGGCGGCTACTCCGATTATATCGCGGCGCGCAAACGCCGACGCGATCATGAAGACGACGAGGACGATTTCCTGTCGTTCCGCGAGCCGAAAAAACGCGATACACCACCGCCCGCAGCGGAGCAGAAAAACGACGCGCCGAAGACGTTTAAAAAGCTTACCTATAAACTTCAATACGAGCTCGACAACCTGCCCGCAAGGGTTGAAGCCCTGCAGAAGGAAATTGAAAGCCTCGAGCGCATCCTCGACGACGCCGAGCTTTACTCACGCGACCGCGGCGCGTTCGATACGGCATCAAAGCGTCTCGCGCAGGCGCGCGGCGACCTCGATTCCGCCGAACTGCGCTGGCTCGAGCTCGAGGAAATGAAGATCACCGTCGACAATTGATTGCATGCGTCAAGCGTGTGGATAACTCGCGCTGCATCGCAGAAAACCCCTTGAAATAAGGGTTTTTTGAGGGCCTAAAACGCCGATTATTGGAAAAAGAACGCCAAAAAGCCTGAAAACAGCGTTTTTTGGCCATTTAATTGTTGGCGGTTTATGCGTTATCTGTCATGAATCATTTGTCACGGCAAGGGAATGCGATTCTGGGGAGGCCTGCTATTAAAGGCTTTTCTCGACTTGAGGACCGGCGCCGTTGTGCAATCAACGAAGTGAGTTTAAACACATGGCAAAAGCAACCCAACCGACCGTCACGCTGAAAAACATCGCGGCGGAAATCGCTGAAAAGCATGAAATGCCCAAGAAGACCCTGAACGCGATCATGGAAGACCTGATTGCTCACCTGGTGAAAAACCTGAAAAAAGGCAACCGCGTCCGTATGGCCGGCCTCGGCATCCTGCAAGTGCGCAAACGCGCTGCTCGCATGGGCCGCAACCCCGCCACCGGCGAAACCATCAAGATTCCGGCGAAAAAGAAAATCGCCTTCCGCGCTGCGAAAGAACTGAAAGAAGCAGTCGGCAAGTAATTATTCGCGCCGCAGCGATTACGCCGGCGCGTTGAAAGCTTAAAGAAAAACCCGCTCCCTTACCGGAGCGGGTTTTTTCTATTTGAGGAACAGCCGGTAAACCCACATCAGCCCGCCCGCGAAGCAGAAGGTGAGCGGGATGGTGAGCACCCAGGCCCAGATGATATTGCCGACGATGCCCCAGCGGACGGCCGAGAGGCGCTTGGTCGCGCCGACGCCCATGATCGAGGTCGAAATGACCTGCGTCGTCGAGACCGGGATGCCGAAATGCGACGCGCCGAAGATGATGACCGACGCCGTCGTCTCCGCCGCGAAGCCGTGAATGGGCTGGAGCTTGATCATTTTGGTGCCGAGCGTGCGGATAATGCGCCAGCCGCCCGAGACGGTGCCGAGCCCCATGGCGATGGCGCAGGAGAGGATAACCCAGAGCGGGACTTCGAAATGCTTGTCGGGAAAGGTGAGGATCAGCGCAAGTGCGATGATGCCCATCGACTTCTGCGCGTCGTTATGTCCGTGGTTCAGCGCCATCATGCCGGCCGACAAAATCTGCAGTTTGCCGAACACGCGGTTGATGCGGCCGAGCGGCATCTTGTGCACGATCCACATCAGGGCAAGCATGATGGTGAAGCCGAGCATGACCCCCATCACCGGGGAGGAGACCATCGGCGCGACAACTTTCTCCATGACCTTGGGCCAGATGATATTGTTGTTGCCGGCCGAAAAGAATGTTGCGCCCAGCAGCGCGCCGATCAGCGCGTGGGATGAAGAGGTGGGCAGGCCCTTCCACCATGTGATCAGGTTCCAGACGATCGCCGCAATCACGGTGCAGATAACAGTATGGATCGTGATGCTCGATGCCTCCACAAGACCCTTGCCGATGGTTGCCGCGACTTCCGTTCCCATCAGTGCGCCGATGAAGTTCAGCACGGCCCCGTAAATGACGGCGATGCCCGGGCGCATCACGCGCGTCGAAACGACCGTCGCGATCGCATTCGCCGCATCGTGGAAGCCGTTGATGAAATCGAAGCCGATGGTCAGCACGACCGCGACGATCAGGAGGATAAGGCTTGCGTCCATTGGGCCGTTCTTAGTTGTATTTGAGGGCGATTTGCAGGGCGACGCCGGCGGCATCGCGGTAGCCGTCGATCACGCGCTCCAATAAGTCATAGATATCCTTTCGCAGCAGCAGTTGCTTGGTATCTGGCGCTTCGCGGATGAGCGTGACCAGAAGATCGCTCAGGATCGCATCGCCCTTGTTCTCCAGCTCGTCAAGCAGCTTGGCCTTTTCGATGATCTGCTGCGCCTTGCCGCCCTTGATCAGCGCGTCGACCATGATCTGCATGCCGTCTGCCTCCAGCAGGATCACCTCGACCTGGCGCGCCAGTTCGATCGCGTCCTTCATCTGGTACATGTCCATATGCTCGCGGACTTTCTCGATGGTCTTGGTGATGCGATAAAGATGGCCGCAGATATTCTGGATGTCTTCCCGGTCGAAGGGCGTGACGAAGCTGATGCACAACTCCTTGGTCACTTCGGCCGAGATCGTTTTCGCCTGCGCCTTGCACGACGTGATCGCGGCGCCCGCCTCGGTCCGCGCGGCGGGGTCGGTGCTTTCAACGAAGGTCTTCAGGTGGAGGGAGGCGGTATGCGCCTCGGAGGACAGCTGTTGCAGGAAGGTATAGAATTTTCCCTCGGAAGGGATCAGCTTGGCGATGTTGAGCATCGGTGGTTATTCTCCTTGAATATGCTGCACGGCAGCAATGTACCCCAGCCATCGATTCCCGTCAAATGATTGCCATAAGCATATTCAGGCAGCTTTCGCAGGCGCGGGGTTGGTTGTATCTTGCTGCGCATGAACCCGTACGAGCAAAAAGTCCATGCGTTCCATGCCGCGACCGATGTCGCCAACGAACGCCCGTTTTCCGTCGAGCTGCTTGAACTGCGCAAGACGCTCATCGGCGAAGAGGTGAAAGAACTCTTCGCCGAAATCGACCGCGCCATCGAAGAGCTGAAGTCCGGCGGCGCGGTGACGAAGAAAACGAAGCTTGACCTAATGAAGGAGCTCGCCGATGTCCAGTATGTGCTGAGCGGCACCTCCTGCACCTTCGGCCTCCCGATCGACAAAGTGTTCGATCGCGTGCACGAAAGCAATATGTCGAAGCTTGGCGATGACGGCAAAGCGATCCGCCGCGAGGACGGCAAGGTGCTCAAGGGGCCGAATTACCATCCGCCGGTGCTGGATGATCTCTTAGATTAGACGGCGAACAACAACAGCAGCAACAACCCGAAATCGCGGTTCGACCTGAACTTGTTCAGGCTGCTATCGGGCTTGTTCATGTTCCAGCTTTGCAACTGCCATACCGCATGTGCCACGGGCAGCACGATCAGCCACTGCGTGAGCGGGCTTGCGGCGGCGAAGAATTTGGCGATGCCGAAGCAGAGCAGGGCGAGCGCAAAGAAAATCCCCACGAAGAGTTTGCTGCGAGCGCCGAACAACCGCGCCGTGGATTTGATGCCGATGATCGCGTCGTCGTCCTTGTCCTGGTGCGCGTAGATGGTGTCGTAGGCGAGCGTCCAGAAAATGCCGCCCACATACAGCCATAGCGGCGGGGCATAGATCAGCCGCTCGTGTCCTGCCGCGTTCACGAAATCGTTCAGGTTGAAGTTGCCGTTCACCGCGGCCCAGCCCATCAGCGCGCCCCAGTTGAAGGTGAGGCCGAGGAAAGCCTGCGGCCACCAGGTCACGCGCTTCATGAGGGGGTAGAGCCCGACCAGAAGCAGCGACATAAACCCGAGCAGGATGGTCAGCCGGTTCATGAGCAGCAGGATGCACAGGCTGAGCAGCAGCAGAATTATCATAAATATGAAAGCCTGCCGCACCGTCACCTGCTTTGAGGGGATCGGCCGGTTGCGCGTCCGCGCGACTTTGGCGTCGAGGTCGCGGTCCCAGATATCGTTGATGGTGCAGCCCGCCCCCCGCATCAGGACCGCGCCGAGGCCGAACATGGCCATCAGCGCCCAATGCTGGCTTGTCATATGGCGGATGCCGCCCGCCGCCAGCACGATGCTCCACCAGCCCGGCAGCAGCAGCAGCCAGGTGCCGATGGGGCGGTCGAGGCGCATCAGCCGGGCATAGGGGTGCAGCGGCTTCGGCAGAATGCGGAAAATGACCGCGTTGTTTTTGATGTCGGTCGCCATTTGAAACGAAGTGTATATCAATGCTAGTCTTTTTCAATGAGCCGCGACGCCTCCAAAAATCTCAGCCGCCTTTACGTTCCGCGCGACAACCTCTCGCGCGGCGAAAGTTTTGCGTTATCAGACGGCCAGCATCATTACTTAAGAAACGTGATGAGGGCGGAGGCAGGAACGCAGTTGCGCCTGTTCAACGGGCGCAACGGCGAATGGCTTGCCGAGGTCTCGGAAATGAGCAAAAAGAACGCGCTCGTGACCGTTCTTGAGAAACTGCGCGAGCAGCATGCCGCGGAAGATATCTGGGTGCTGGCGTCGCCCGTCAAGAAAGAAGCCTTTGATTTTATGATCGAAAAATCGGCTGAGCTGGGCGCGGCGCGCTTCTTTCCGATCCTGTGCGACCGCACCATCGTCAACCGTATCAATCTCGAGCGCCTGCAGGCGACCGCCAACGACGCGGCCGAGCAATGCGAGCGGCTTGATACCATGGAGGTCAGCGACCTCGGCGATTTGGAAAACCTATTTGAATCATGGTCTCCGTCCAGAAAGCTCATCTTTTGCATGGAGCGGGGCGACGCGCCCATGCTGGGTGCCGCCCTCGCCAAACTTGCCCCGGATACCCCGCTCGCGCTGCTGGTGGGGCCGGAAGGGGGCTTTACAGACGCGGAGATGGCCTTCATCACACGCCAGCCCTTCGCCATACCCGTCTCGCTCGGCACCCGTATCCTGAAGGCGGAGACAGCGGTGGTCGCGGCGCTGGCCGCGATGCAGGCAATCGGCCGCGGGTAAGCCGCTGCGCAATAAAATTACCCAATTCCCATATAAGTTGACGGGCATATATTTTTCCGTATATGCTGGCACCATCTGCGCCAGTCCCGCATTCAATACACGGTCTACGCGTGTCTGCGGCGCGTGGCAGCAGGGCCATAAGAAGCCAAGAAATTTATAGATGAAGAGTGTGCAGTTATGTCTAGCGCGAGCCAACGCGACAAGAAGGTTATCGAGAGCAAAAGCGAACTGGTCGAATGGTTCGAGGGCGGCAACACGCCCGCCGAAAAACGCCTGATCGGCGTCGAGCACGAGAAGCCGCCTTTCTACCTCGACAATAACGGCCCGGTTCCCTTCATCGGCGAAAATGGCCGCGCCGGGATATCGGATTTCATCGCCAAGATGGCGACCGAGCGGGGCTGGAGCCCGGCGGCGCCGGAAAACGGCATCGTGCTCTCGGTCGAGAAGGGCAACACCAACTGGACATTCGAGCCCGCCGGGCAGATGGAACTGGGCGGCGCGCCGCTGAAGAACGTCCACCAGAACGCTGAGGAAACGGACCGCACCATCAAGGAAGCGGTTGAGGTGACCAAGGAACTGGGCTTCGGCATGCTCGCCATGGGCTTCCATCCAACGCATCTGTCGAAAGACCTGCCGCTGATGCCGAAATCGCGCTACAAGGCGCTGTTTGACTGGTTCGCGGACCGCAAATTCCCGACCGCCGCTGATGTCGCGTCATCGACCTCGACCGTGCAGGTCAATATGGGCTACCAGAACGAAGCCGATATGGTGAAGATGCTGCGCGTGTCGCTGTCGCTGCAGCCGATCGCGGTTGCGATGTTCGCGACCTCGCCCTTCGAGAAGGGGGAGCTGTCGGGCTACCAGTCCACGCGCAGCCACAAGCTTTACAAGAACATGGGCGGTCGCTACGGCTTCATGCTGCCGATCGCTTTCGACCCCGGCTTCGGTTTTGAAATGTTCACCGATTATGCCCTGAACACGATGCCGATGCTTGGCGTCTATAAAGGCACCAGCTTCCTCGACGCCAAGGGCGCGATGTTCCAGGACTTCATTGACGGCAAGCTCGATATCCTGCCGGGGCAGAAGGCGACGCTGGGCGACTGGCAAAACCATCTCAACACCATCTGGCCGGAAGTGCGCGTGCGCCGCTTCCTCGAAATGCGCGGCACCGATGTCGGCCCGCAGGAAATGATCAAGGCGCTGCCGGCATTCTGGGTCGGCCTGCTCTACGACAAGCAATCGCTCGACGCTGCCTATGAAATGGTCAAGGACTGGGACGACCAGGACCGCGACTACCTGCGCGTGATGACGCCCGAAACGGGACTGCAGACCAAGTTCCTGAACACCACCGTGCAGGAAATCGCGAAGAACGCGCTGGCCTTGTCCGAAGCGGGGCTGAAGCGCCGCGCGATCCTTAATGACAAGGGGCAGGACGAAACGATTTATCTCGAGCCCCTGAAGGAAATCGTCGAAAGCGGCCGCAACTGGGCCGTGCGCCTCGAGGAAAAATTCAACGGCGAATGGAAGGGTGACATCGCCCGCGTGTTCAATGAAATGAACTACGGGAACAATCCGTCCGTCCTCACGACGTCAAATGGCCTCGTTATTCCCGCCAACAGCAACCAGCCGAAAAAGCTGATCCTGCCAGGCGACAAGGACTTCAAGGCGCCCAAGCAGTAAAGACACAACAAAACAAAACCCCGCGAGGCGCGCCCCGCGGGGTTTTTGCTGTCTCGCCCTGTTAAATCTTGAAGGCGGGTTTCTTGCCGAGGTTGAGGGCGCAGGAACCGGCTTCCGGCGCGCCGACCGCCTTGCCCGCGATGCCGCGCAGGAAATCGGCATCGCCGCGGTCGAAGGCTTCCTTCGCCTGGCGGATGGCGGTGGTCGCGTTAACGGCCATCAGCGGATTTTGCAGCAGGCTCGTCACCACGCCGCCGGTATGCTGGGCGACATGCGCCTTCACGGCCGCGTGCAGTTCTTTCTTCTCTTCATGCGTCAGTTCCGCCGCCTTCGCGCCCGTCATCCCCGCGTTCATATGGCGCCACAGGTAGCGCTCGCCGAGATGGATATGGTGTTCTTTCAGCGGCGCATGTTTTTCCATGCGGTTCAGCGCGCCGCCTTCTTCGAACGACGCCGCTGCGCGGAAGCTTTCATCCGCCGCGAAAGCATCGCCAATCGACTTGGACACGCCGGTCGAGGCAACCGCGAAGGCCGCGACATTAGAGGCCGTCGCCATCGCCATTTCGGCGTTTGCGCCGGCAACCGGCGCAATCGCCGAAGCCGCGCCTGCGACAAGATCGGTCGGGGTCGAGGTATAAGGCGCCGTCGGCGCGCCGACTTCGAGGGCATTGGCGACAGGGTTGATCGCATCCGCCGCGGCGCCGATGATCTTGCCGGCGAGCGAAGCGGGCTTCGCCGCCTTTTCCTGGTCGGCAAAAGCGCGCTCGATCTCGTCGGCGATCGCCGAGCTGATGCGGAGCACATTCGCGCCCTCGGTCGCAAGGGCAGGGGCGAGGGCGATAACCGCGCCGCTTGATGCCAGCGTGATCGTGCCTTTTGCCATGTCGAAGAGGTCGCCGGCGACAGTCTTATAGTTGCCGTTCGAATACTGGTAACCATAGGCATCGTATTTGCCGCCATAGGCGTCGACATATTGGCCGCCGAGCAAGAAGCCACCGAACAGGTCGCGGTCGCGATCGCCTTCGGGCGTGCCGCTTTCGGGGCGGGACATATTCTGCATGTAAGCGGCATAGGACATGCCGCCGAAGAAGCTGTAGCCGGCTTTCGACTTGGCCGGGTCTTCCTGCGACTGCGCATAGGCTTCAGCAGCAATGTGCTTGGAATAGGCTTTTTCTTCTTCGGCGCGGCGCGCGCGGATCATGAGAACCGCTTCGGCATCGCTGGTGCGGTCGCTGCCGCGGAAGCGCGAACGGACGAATTCAACCTCGCCCGACAGGATGGCAGAGAACAGGTCAGAGTCAACGCTCTCAAGGCTGAGCGGTTTCTCCGGCGTGAGGTAAATCCCTCGCGCGCTGTTCCCCTGCAACTTAGGTGCCTCGGTTACTTCCGGAACGTTTGTCCCCTCGTTATCCTTCAGAAAATTCCCCATTTCCCCGACTTTCTGAAAATTTATGTCTGTCATAATCCTATCAGCTTTTCATATAGCGGCCAAACACAAGCGAAATTCCTGTTTATTATCAATGGGATAAAAGTTAACGAGGATACGGAAAGACGTTACGGGAACTATTTCGGATGTGCACCGCGAAAACCCGCGGAATTCCTCGAGTTTTCGGGAACAGGTGTTCCGGTTCCCTTATTTGGCGCGATTCTTTTTCTGAACAAAAAGTGAGCGGCGCACGGGGGGCTGGGAAGCCATATTACATAATTAACCCTGGTCATGCTATATATTGAGTGCATCAGCAGCATGGGAGCACGCGGATGGCACCCCTGATCGACCCCGCGATCGTCGCGCAAGAGCTCGATAAGCCGATCCAGGTCGACCGGGAAATCCGCGCGATGTACGGCGTGCCCGCGCGGCCCGAGGCGCCGGTTTATTATTCGGCGGAGCAGCGGGCGGAAATCGAGCGCGAGAAAGACCGGATTTACGCCGAGATGGTTGCCGGCAAAAAGCAGTCCGGTGAATTCGTGCTGACGGTGGGCGGCCCCGGTTCCGGCAAGACGAGCCTCGTGCGCGCGTTGCAAAAACTGGGCGGGCCGCTCGCGGGCTATGTCCATACCGACCCGGACGAGGAAGTGCTGACGCGCTTCAAGCCCTATCTCGCCGATGCGACGACACCCGTTGAATCAGACATCACGCGGGCCGTCGCCTATACCTATTGGCGCTGGGCCTCGCTCTACGTCAACAATTCGGTCCTGAACCGCGCCGTCGATGAAGGCTTCAATATCGCGATGGGCACCACTGCGACCAGCCCGATGATCGCGAAAACCTACGATGCGCTGCATGACATGGGACGGGAGGTGAAGGCTATCATCGTCCACGCGCCGGAGGCGGTGCGGCTGGAAAGCGTCGCGCCGCGGTTCAAAGTCGATCGCCGCTATGTGCCTGAGGAAGACGTGAAAGCCAAGGGCAATGTCATGTTGCCAGACATCATTGACCTGCATTTTGCCAAGGCCGACAGCATCGATCTTTACTGGCGCGACAGGACGGATTCCGGTCCCGTGCTGGCCGCGACATTGCAGCAGGGGCGGGTGGTGGTCCATGACCAGACAGCGTTGAAGCCTTCGTGAAGGAAATCGCGCTGCGCAAGCCCGGCACGACGTGGCAGCAACTGGCGGAGGCCTTCCAGTCCCGCTTCCGCGCGCCACAGCCCGCTTTGCCTAAACAGGCCGCAAGCGGGCCTTAAATCAAGTGTTCGGCCGCGCGCAAACCGACAGGCTGAATTTCAGGCTTTCGGCGATCATGCGGCTCTTGCCGATGACATGCGCCGCCGCTTCTTCCGCATAAACCTCACGCGCAGTTTCCGCGAAAATGCCGAGCCAGCGCTCGAACAGTTGCAGGTCAAATGGAGGCAGCGCCTGATGGACGCGGTGCGGGCTGCCGCTATAGCGACCGGTTTTCAGCAGCAGCGATGACCAGAAATCATAGAGCCGGTCGAGATGCGGCCGCCAATCGGCATCGCTTTCGCCGATGGCGCCGTTGAAGATCGGACCGAGCAGCGCATCGACGCGGATCTTGCCGTAAAAGCGATCGACAAGGGCGCGGATATTCTCTTCGCTGAAGGCGTCGGCGAGGGGCATGGCAGGATCAGCCGAATTTGGGCGGCTTGGCCTTGGCCGGGAGGCTGCCGCTGTTCGCCGGTTTCGGCAGCAGGCCGAGACGGATGGCGATTTCTTCCTTCGCCGCCTTGTATTCCTTTTTCAGCCGCGCGCCAAGCTCGGCGACGGACGGAATATCGTTGATCTGGCTGACCGTCTGTCCCGCCGCCCAGACCAGTTTCCAGGCCTTCGACTTTTCGCCGGGCGGCGGCGTAATGCGCGGCGCGGCTGTTCCTTCCTTGCGCACCTTTTCGGCGTCGAAACCTTCCTTGGTGATGCTGTCTTTCAGGAAGTTGGCCGGCTGCGCCGTAAAGGCAGAGGTATAAATAATGTCGCTGGCCATACTGTCGACGATCATCTGCTTGTAAGCTTGGTCAGCGCGCGCCTCTTCGGTGGCGAGGAAGCGCGTGCCCATGATCGCGAAATCAGCGCCGATGCTTTCCGCTGCTGCGATGTCGTGTCCGGTCGCAAGGCCGCCGGCCAGCGCAATCGGCCCGTCGAAAATGCGGCGCAGTTCATTGATGAAAACGAAGGGGTTCATCGTGCTGCCCTGTCCGCCGCCGCCCGCAGTGATGGCGATCAGCCCGTCCGCGCCGGCGTCGAGCGCGCGCTTCGCTTCGGCAAGGCTCGCGACATCGTGCAGCACGATGCCGCCATAGGCATGGATTTTTTCAATCTGCTCGCGGCTCGCTTCGGCGGAGGCCATCACGATCGGCACGCGGTGCCGGATAACGGCATCGAGATCCGCCTCGATCCGCGCGTTGGTGTCCTTGAAGATAAGATTGGCCGCATAGGGGCCGATCTTCGCGCCGGGATTTTCGGATTTCAATTTTTCGATGCCCGCGTCGATCTCGGTCAGCCACTGGTCGAAGCCTTCGGTTGTGTACTGGCCGAAGGCGGGGATCGAGCCGACAAAGCCTTCCCTGACGGAGGCCAGCACCAGTTCGGGCACGGAATTGAGGAAGAGCGGCGCGACGATCAGCGGCAGCGTGGTCGCATCCTTGAGGGTCTCGGTCACGGAGGTGTTTTGAGCCATGGCGAAACTCTAGCTGTATTATGAAATACCGTCAAATGATTCCCGCTCAGCCGATCGCGCCGGCAAAGACGACATATTGAAGGGCTGTCTTCATGTAGACGAACAACCGCTTCTGGAAGGGATAGAGGGTTTTAACCTTAAGGCTTTGCAGTGGCTGCCAGCCGTCGCCCAGCCGGAACTTGTTGGAAGTGATCAGCGTGCCGGGTTTCAGCTCCGCATGCAGCTTCGCGCCCAGCTTATCGAGCTGGTAGAAAAACAGCACGACCGCGCCGGCATCGTGCAGCTGCGTCGCGAAAACATCGGCATGGCGATATTCGAGATTGGGAATTTTCAACAGGCGCTGGACCCATACCGACCAGGCGATTGACGGCGCGGAAATTTCAACACCGACCACTTTTGCCTGCGGCATGCTGCGCGCGATCTGCCGCGCGAAAAGACCGTTCCCCGAGCCAAGGTCGTAAACGATATAAGGCTGGCTGCGGTCGGGTCGGCCCGCCTCATGCTCCTGCAGCAGCGCGATGATCTTTTTGCGGATGGCGGGGGCGGTGCGGATATTCGGGATACCGCGGTTGAAGACGAGGATGTTGACGTTCCACAGCAACAGGAAGGCCGCAAGCACGAAGAGGCTATCCTTGAACAGCTCGAACGCCAATAAACATCCTCCAAAATGAATCGCGCCGCTTTGCGAGCATAACCGAAAGCGGCGCGAAGATGTCTTTTATCTTTTTCCTACTTCCATTTCACAGGCTTGGGATTGAGGGTCTCGTTGCCCATCTGGTGCCAGTAGGGATAGGCGGGAGTTTTGGCGGACGCCGCATCCAGCGTCGCCACCTGTTCCTGCGTCAGGTTCCAGCCTGTCGCCGCAAGGTTCTGCTTCAGCTGCTCCTCGTTGCGGGCGCCGATGACGATGTTGGAGATGCCCGGTCGCTGCAGCAGCCAGTTGAGCGCGATTTGCGGCACGGTCTTGCCGGTTTCCTTCGCGACGGCGTCAAGCGCATCGACGACGGTGTAGAGATATTCGTCCTCCACTTCAGGCCCATGATCGCCGCCGCCCTGCGCAATGCGGCCTTCCTTCGGCTTTTCGCCGCGGCGGATCTTGCCGGTGAGGCGGCCCCAGCCGAGCGGGCTCCAGACCATCGTGCCGAGCCCCTGGTCGAGATTGGCGGGCATCAGCTCCCATTCATAGTCGCGGCCGATCAGCGAATAATAGCCCTGATAGGATACGTATTTCGCCCAGCCGTATTTTTCGGCCACGTTCTGCGATTTCACGACATGCCAGCCGGAGAAATTGGACGCGCCGATATAGCGGATCTTGCCAGCCTTCACCAGATCATTGAGCGTGCCCATCGTTTCCTCGACCGGCGTTACCCCGTCAAAGCCATGCATGAAGTAGAGGTCGATATAGTCGGTGCCGAGCCGCTTCAGGCTCTCGTCGCACTGCTTGAGCAGGTGGTGGCGCGATGATCCCTGGTTGTTCGGGCCGTCGCCCATCGGGAAGGTGGCCTTGGTCGAAATGAGCACTTTGTCGCGGCGGCCCTTGATCGCGCCGCCCAACACTTCCTCCGACGCCCCGGCGGAATAGATATTCGCGGTGTCAAAAAAGTTTACGCCGGCATCGAGGCAGAAATCGACGAGGCGCGTCGCTTCCTTTACATCCGTCGTTCCCCATTTGCTGAAAAACTCCCCCTTGCCGCCGAAGGTGCCGGTGCCGAGGCTGAGAACAGGAACATGAAGGCCGGAGCGGCCGAGCTGGCGGGTTTCCATGGGGAGTCTCCTTGAGAGGGGTGGGAACGTGCGGCCTAACCTAATCCCCAGCGCATTGCTATCAAGTCTCAAATGCAAAAAATCTTTTTGTCATATGAATTGTCATCCAGACCGAAGCGAAGGATGAGATTAGCGGCGGAAGCGCGCGGGAGCAGGGGCGGAGAGGGGCTTGTCGGTCGAAAGACCGTTGTCGAGGTATTCATGCAACTTCGCCTTGTCGCTCTCGCGGCGATGGTGGTCGCGCACATCACCGAGCATGTTCCAGGCCATGCCGACCGCGTCCGACACATCCTGCAGCTTGTTTTCAATCTTCGCGGCTTCGCCCTTGATGATTTCGATCGTTTGCAGCGCAAGGCGTGTCTCTTCGCGGCTATTTGGCGGCATGCCGATCATGGTTTTTTCCGCCTGCTGAAAGAGCCTGAACGTGGCCTCGACGGGCACAAGGTCGTTGCGGATGCCGACGATCGCCGCGCGCCCGTCCGCAGCGCGGGCTTCGAAATCGTGCAAGCCGCGCGCATGGTCGTCGGACTCGCCTTCGGCCAGGCCGTCCTCCATGATGCGTTCCGCGACCGCTTCGACTTCGGTCAGGAGAGATGACAGCAGCAGCGCATCCGCCTCGCGTTTCAGCTTGTCAATCTTGTCGCCTTCGTCGTTTTTGAATTTCGCGTATTCGGCGGCGTGCGGCGTGCTGCCACTCGCCGCGAAGGAGATTTCATCTGCCTTGCCAACCGCGGTCAGTGCGGCGTCATTGAAGATATCCATGATGCTGCGCGACGCCATCTCAACCCGCCTTCGGCTTGCGCGTGAAGCTTGCCGTCTGCGGTGCGGGAACAGGCGCCGCGACCGCGAAGCCGCGCTCCAGCACCATGTTGAACTGCTCCCGCGCGCTCAGCTGTTCCTTCGCCGCTTTTTGCTCCAGCCGCTCGATCTGGCGCAGCGCCTGGTCCTTGGCGCGGGCAAAGCGGGATACGTGACTCCGGCGCACGCGGTCGATGCTGCCGATGAGGGAGGTGTCGTTCAGGTCTTTCTGCGCGGCCTTCGATTCATCGAGCAGTACCGCCGGGAAGCCCTGCATCATGTTTTCCGCGAAGACGATCGCGCCGAGGCGGCTGCGCTGCCTGTCAAATGCCGCGGCATTTTCCTTGAGTATCTTTTCGTTCTCCCCGATTTTCACATCGAGCGCCGCGAGAGCCTCGGCCAGCGCCACGGGTTCGTTCGGCATATGCCGCTCGAACTGGGTCAGCGCGTCGTCCATCGGCTTGTTGTCGAGCAGCTCGCGGCACCGCGCCATCAGCTGCTGATAGGATACGATCTCCGCCGCATGCCAGGCGCGATATTCGGCCTGGTTGTCGCCGCCTGCATTCCAGGCGGAAATTGCCGCCGTCGTCTTGCCGGCGAAATCGTTTTTCACATCGTGAAAAATGGTGTTGAAATCCGTGGTCATGGTTTGCGCCGGAATTTCGCAGTGGCGGGGGCGGGCGTCGGCGCGGGGATGGTTAAACCGGCCTTCAGCAGCCCGGCAAATTCGTCCTTCTTCGCCGCGCTTGCATTGTCCTGTTCGCTCAGCGGCAGCAGTTCCTGCAGCCCGTCCATCGTCCGCTCCTGCATACGGGAGGTGATCTCGTCGGTCGTCGCCTGCGCATGGTACTGGTTCATATGCGTGATCGCCTCGCGCGTCTGCTGGACGGCGGCGGGGTCGAAACCGGTCATTTTCTCCTCCGCGCGCGCGAGGATGGTAAACAGCTGGCTGAGGGAGTCTGTGTCGGACTTCAGCCGCTCGTTGTCCTGCGCCTCGCGGAAATGCTGCGCGCGAAGGTCCTCCAGTTTTTTCTTGCTGGTCGTGACTTCGCCCGGGGTCAGCGCACCGCCCGCATGGCCGATGATATCGGTCAAGGTCTGCAATTCCTGCGACAGGCGCGACTGGCCGAGAATGATCGCTTTTGCCATTGCGCCGGTTACGCGCTTGTCCGCAGCCTGCTTGAAGGCGCGGTAGTCTGCTGCATTCTCCCCGCTCTGGTTAAAGGCATTCGCCACCATATCGGCGCGCTCGACCAGGCCGAGATGCGGGGAGTAAACGATTTGCGCGTAGTCCTTCATGCGATCAACGCCTTGTTCCTGCGGAAGCTTGCAACGCGGGGCGCTTTCATTTGCGCGCCCGGGCCCGACAGTAAATAGCTGGCGGCGGCTTTGTGTTTCAATGCCTGCGCGAATTTTTCGCCCAGCGTATCGAGCTGGCGCGCGGTGCGGTCGAGCACCGCGACGCGCTGCGCGCCATTGGGCGCCAGTTGTTCGAGCAGCCGGAGTGTCAGTGACAGGCGCAGGGTCATGTCCTTCGTGGCTGTCGTATGCTCCTGCGGATAATCCTTCGCGACTTCTTCAGCGGTTGTCAGAAACTGGAAGACGTCTCGGAGTTTCTTTACCTCGGGTATCAACCCGCTCGCGGTGTTTTGCGATGCCTCGTTGTCACGGCGGAGCGTGGTAATGGTCTCGCGATTGGCGCTGTATAACCCTGCCGAAAGCTTTTCCGTTTGCAGGGATGTAGACAGCCTGTCGATCGCCTCGTCTATATCGCGCGCAGTCGCCTTGTTGCCGGCGATGATCAGCGCCTCGGCGCTGTTTTTCAGCGTCGCATGATAGGCGATATAATCCGCGCGCGCGCCATCGCGGATATCTTCCGATACCATGCGCGCGCGCTCGATATGGCCGAGGTCGTCGGCGAGGATATAGCTGAAGTCGTAGCTCACGGCACACCCGCGGTTGAAATGGCGGCCTTTGGCCGCCGCTGGAAATTCAGCTACTCTAGCACTTCAGGTTATGAAAAACAATATCAAATCCTTGTTCTTTATCAAGGGCCTAGTGCGGGATTCCGTCCGCCGCCCCAATCCTCCAGCCACAATTGCGGATTTTCCGCCTTGAAGCGGGAGCAAAGCGCGATGCAATCCTGCGCGGCCCGGCTGCTGTTTTTATCCATCACAACGACCTCGATCCCGCGGCTGCGCAGGAAGTGGATCGTTTCATCCGACGACGCATTTTCCGCATCCGCAATAACCACGCGCGGAATCCCGAATTGCACAATGGTGCCCGTGCACATGAAGCAGGGCTGCAGCGTCGTATACATCGTTGTATCGTGCCGGTCGGCCATGCGGCCGGCCGCGCGCAGAGCCGCCATCTCGCCATGGAGGATCGGGTTGCCTTCCTGCACGAGTGCATTGTGCCCCGCGCCCAGTACCTTGCCGGTCGCATTATGGACAAGCACGCCGCCGATCGGGCAGCCCCCCTCGCTATAGCCTTTGAACGCCTGTTCATAGGCAAGGCGCATGAATTTTTCATCGTCGAGCATCGGCACTATCTCCGGTTCACACCGTTCTTATTCTAATGCCATGCGTAGGGGCGTGCAGATTTTTTTCAACCGGGGGAACCGGTAAGCGAAATGAAAGTTAGAACGCCGCTACCCCATCAAACAAAGGATTTAACTATGAAAAAACTGACCCTTATGCTCGGCGTCGCCGTGCTTGCTGGCGGCATCTTCGTCGCAGCTCCCTCCGCTCAAGCTGAAACCGTTGTCTTCACCCAGCAAAACCGCACCTATCTCGGCGACTGGATCATGGAAACCAACAAAGGCTGCCCCGCCGGCACCACGCTCGTGAAAGAAAAGCACCTGCTGCGCGATCCTTCCTATCGCTGCATCGCGCCCAAAGGCTCGAACGTCATGTACTTCAAGCCCGGTCAGGTCATTCCCCAGACCGTGACCTGGCAGGAACTGCCGACGACCGTCGTGCAGCAGCTGCCGCCGCCCCCGTCGGGCGAGGTCTATGTGACCGACAGCACCAACGTTTACCTCGTGAAGCCTGAGACCCGCACGGTTGTCGATGCCGTGACGATCGTTCAGCCGGCCGAGTAATACCGGATACCTCTCCCCAGAGGGACAAATCCCCTCCCTGCAGATTACCGCAGGGAGGGGATTTTTATTGGGCTGGCGCGTTAGGCGATAGACCCCGCCAGTTCGGGGGCGATATTTGAAAGGATATTACCCATGAAGACCATCCTGGCCGCCGCCGCCTTCGTCCTGTTCGGCTTCACCGCCTCTATCGTCTTCGCCGCCGAAGCCGCCCGCACCGTGACCCTTACCGAAGAAGCCGCGATCGCGGACGCCACCGCGATTTCCGACATTACGACGGCCCTGACCAAGGAAGTCACCGCCTGCGCGCAAGTCAACGAGCCCCCCGCCGAATGCCAGTGCAAGTTCAAGGACGAGCTGGGCCGCCTGAAGACCACCTATGACGCGACAATCAAGAAGCACCCCGATTGGAAAGGCACCATCGTCAGTTACCGTGCCGCCGATGCGGAAGAGGGGACCACTGTCTCCTTCGTCAGCGTCGAGGAGCAGCTCACGGTCTGTAAATAACCCTAAGCCCTGCCATGCCTCACCCCGTTCGGGATGACGCAAATGGCGTGGGGTACATATGTCTTGACTCACCGCGATTATTTTCCCTATATTTGCCGCTAAATACCAACGGCAATGAGGAGAAAACCCAGTGACCGCATACACCCCCAAACTCGACCGCCTGATCACCGCCTACGCGAAACATCTCGATAAAAACATCGAAGACATCCGCAACCCGCGTCAGCCGGCCATCGCCAGCTTCGCGCGCATCGCATTTCGGACCGCGACGCAAGGTGACCGTCTGCTGACAAAAATTTACGATCATCTCAGCTGGAAGAAACTTGGCGCCGACCCCTCCGAGCGCATGGAGGCGCTGGCCGACCTCGCGCTCAAGAACGGCAATATCGCCGCCGCGGAATCCCTGCGCTACTCGCTTGCCTTTGTCGATTACATCGCCGAAAAAGCCGAAGCCCCGCTCCCCGAAAACGCCAGCCCCTTGCAGGTCATCGGTGCCGCGAAAAAACTGAAACTCGGCTAACACCATTGTCATCCTGAGCGAAAGCGAAGGATCTTCCTTTTTCTCCGCAAGCAAGGGAGATCCTTCGCTGCGCTCAGGAGGACATTTATCCGCAAGCCACCCCGGCGAAGGCCGGGGTCCAGTTCATAAAACTTGTGCCGCATTATTAGATACAAATACTGGATCCCGACTTTCGCCGGGATGGTGCTGCGCGATAGTTAAGTCTTCGTCCCGCCCACCGTCAGCCCGTCGATCCTGAGCGTCGGCTGTCCCACCCCGACCGGCACGCTCTGGCCATCCTTGCCGCAGGTGCCGACGCCGTCGTCGAGTTTCATGTCATTGCCGACCATCTTCACTTTCGTCAGCGCGTCGGCGCCGGAGCCGATGAGGGTCGCGCCCTTCACGGCGGGGCCGATCTTGCCGTCTTCGATCAGGTAGGCTTCGGAGGCGGAGAACACGAATTTGCCGGAGGTAATATCCACCTGGCCGCCGCCGAAATTCACAGCGTAGATACCGTTTTTTACCGAGGCGATGATTTCCTCCGGCGTCTTGTCGCCGTTGAGCATGACGGTATTGGTCATGCGCGGCATGACGGGGTCGGCGTAGGATTCACGGCGGCCGTTGCCGGTCGGCTTCACGCCCATGAGGCGCGCGTTCATGCGGTCCTGCAGGTATCCGACAAGGATGCCATCCTCGATCAGCGTCGTGCGCTGGGAGGGCGTGCCTTCGTCATCAATGGTGATCGAGCCGCGGCGGTCCTGCATCGTGCCGTCATCGACGACCGTGACGCCGGGCGCTGCGACGCGCTTGCCGAGCAGCCCTGAGAACGCGGAAGTTTTCTTGCGGTTGAAATCGCCCTCAAGCCCGTGGCCGATCGCTTCATGTAGCAGGATGCCGGGCCAGCCGGGGCCAAGCACCACCGCCATCTCGCCCGCCGGTGCATCGACGGAAGTGAGGTTGACGAGCGCCTGGCGATAGCTTTCATCCGCCGCTTTCTTCCACACGGTTTCATCGAAGACATGGTCGAAAGAATAGCGCCCGCCGAAGCCGTAATAGCCGTCTTCCATGCGCCCCTTGCCGTCATCGAGGTACACCGCAATGTTGAGCCGCACGAGCGGGCGGATGTCGGAGGCCTTGTGGCCGCCCGCGCGTAAAATCTGCACGGCCTTCCAGTTTGCCGCCATCTGGATGCTGACCTGCTTCACGCGCGGATCAAGCCCGCGCACATAGGCATCGATATCCTGCAGCAGCTTGACCTTTTTCTCGAACGGGATCTGGAGGAGGGGATTGTCGTCGATATACAGCTGCTGGTTCGTGCCATGCGGGTTGAGGTCCATCGTGCCGCCATGGCCCTGCTGCACCGATTTCACGGTTTCGCCCGCGCGCGCGATCGATTTCTCCGACAGCTCCGACGAATGCGCGAAGCCGAATTTCTCGCCCGCGACGGTGCGCAACCCGAAGCCCATATCGGTGTCATAGGTGCAGGTCTTCAGCCGCCCGTCATCCCAGCCGAAAAATTCGCTCTGCACATATTCCATGAACAGCTCGCCGTCATCCGCGCCGGTCAGGCTGTTATCAACCAGCTTTGTGACGGCCTCCGGGGAAAGCTTCGTCTTTTCGTAAAAGATCTTGTCGGTCGTGGCGCTGTGCGAGGGCATGTTCGGAAATCCTTTCAGGATAAGTAATGTAACACCGAAAACGCCGATTGCGAGCACGGATCCGGTTCCATGATTTCGGTAAATTTAACAAATATTTAACTGTTATTGACTCGCGCAGAGTCGCCCCGCTATCCCTATTGCCATGAAGTTCGAGCAGACAAACATCTGGAACGACCCGCTTGTGCAGAAAACGCGCAATGCCGTGAGCATCGATCTCGATGCGCTCAACGCCGTTCCGGCCGTGAAGGCGCTGATCGCGGCGGATGCGCTCGATCCTGTGACCGCCGCGGGCGTGATGGCTGCGTCGGGCACCGTGAAAGGTGCGATCGATGCGCGCGTCGCCGATGTGATCAGCCTGCTGGAATCGCCCAAGCTGCGCGGCGAGGGGCCGGATTACCTGTTCAAGGCCGACGACTGTGCGGCCCTCAAGATCATTATGGGCACGCTGATTGCGGAAACCACGGGCGTTGGCTTCCAGAAAACGCTGTCCCAAGCCGAAGCCCGCAAGGGAGATGTCCAAAAAGGCATCGACATGATGGCGCAGATCGCCGACCTGCTCGTCGAAACCGGCGCGCATAACGCGATCGAGCCGAAGCTGGTCGAGCAATTCATCGACGGCCTCGACAACATGAAGCAGCTGGCCGGCTATGCCAGCCGCCGCACCATGGTGAATGAAGCTTCCGCCTCGCTGAAATACGCGATGATGCAGGGCACCGCCAACGACGTCACCTACCACGCCCCCCGCATCGACCCCGACAGCCAGTACGCCGCCCTGAAGCACGTCGCGCGTGGCAAGTTGCGGCTTTAATTCCCGCTTTATCCCTTCGTCCCACGGCCGCATCCGAATGCCATTCGTCACTCTTTGTCACCCCCGCGCAGGCGGGGATCCATGGGCTCGCGAGACATATCCTGTTGGATTCCCGCTTTCGCGGGAATGACGACTAAAGTGTATTGAAATCCTTGTAAAAAACCCTCGCAGACCCGCATTGACTTCCCCTCATCCCGGGATTATGAATCATCAGTTTCATAATTTTTCAAATACCGTTACGGGTTTTGCCATGTCGCTCAAGCTTTCCGATTTTCTCAGTGATCCGCTCGTGCAGGTCACGATCAACAGCCTTATCCGCGCGGAAGGGGTGCCGAAGCTCGAGCAGTATCGCGTCGACAGCAACCCGGTCATCCGTACGCTCGCGGATACGAAATCGCTCGACAGCCATACTGCAGCGGTGCTCGCGGCGGAGGAAATGGTGCGCGGCTTCGATGCGAAAACCTGGGCGCCGTTTGTGCCCGAGCCGATCCAGCATCTCGTCGGCCTGCTGACGGCAGAAGTGAAATCGCCGATGGAGCATCTCGCGATGCTCATCAACGACGGCGCGCCCTCGGCCCTTAAAATCGCAGCCGCGGGCGTTGCTTTCGGCTCGACCGGCGAGACGTTCAAATCCGTCAAGCGCATGCTGAGTCCCGAAGAGTTGTCGCGCACGGCCGATGCGCTGGTCGGCACCTCGATCCCGTTGGTCGACAAGCTTGCGATTGAAAAGAATTTCCGCCATGTCTCGCCGCAGCTGCTCGTGCTGCTGGTCGAAGGGCTGAACAACCTGCAGCACCACGTCACCGATGACGGCATGAAGTCGGCAATGACCGCCTCCATCGCCAATCTCAAAAGCGAAGTGACGCAGGAAATCCGGCTGCCGAAAAGCGTCAAGCCGCCAAAGCCCTGAGCTGATTTTTTAGAAAGTCATATTCATGCCCGCGCTCTCCATTGCTGATCTCGGCGACGATAAACTTGTGCAATCCGTCATCGCGACGCTGTCGGCGGGGGATGAATATCCGGTCGATCTGGCCGAGCTTCGCGACCATCCGGTGCTCAAACTATTCGAGGAAACAGGCGCGCTGGACGGGCGGATCGGCGCGATCATCATCGCGGATGAAATGCTGCGCCACCGCGGCCCGCAGGAAAAGACCAGCCTGATCGCGCAACTGCCGCAGGGCGTCGGCGCCATCGTCACGCTGCTGCAGGGCGATTTTGAGGGACCGAACGAAGGCCTGCTGGCGCTGCTATCGTCCAACGATCTCGCGGCCGTGAAGCTGGCGGCAGCCGCGCTCACCGTCGCGGGCTCGGGCGAGGAGTTCGAGCAGGCGAAGCAATGGGCATCCGCCGACGACCTGGCGACCATGGGCCGCGAAATGACCGACCTTGCGGTTGAGATCATCGAGGCCGGCACGGGCAGCCAGCTGTTCCGCGATGTCGAGCCCGCGCTTGTCGAAAAATTCGTCGAAGCGGTCAATACGCTCGCCGATCTCGCGGGCGGCACGACGCGCCGCAAGCTGGTCGATAACGCGCTGAAAAGCCTGCGCGCCGAAATGGCGACCGCGGGCATCTTCCTCGCCGAGCCTGCGGCCGTTGCGTCGGCGGCTCCCGCGACTGACCCCGAGGTTGTCGCTTCGCTCACACGCGATGAAATCCTCTCCGACGCGATCGTCCTGCGCACGCTGAAAGGGCTTGGCGCGGGCGTGATTTCGGACAGCGATATCGACGATCTCGACACGCTTCCGATCATCAACCTGCTGATCGATACCGACAGCCTTGATTCCGTTTCAGCGGCCGTGCTCCTTGTTGATGAAGCGACGCGCGGCCATTCGGCGCGCGACCTCTCGAAGCTGCTGCCCGCGGCTGTCGCCGATGTCGTCAACACGCTCCATGCCGACGAAGTCGCCTTCGGCGGCCCCGCCGCGCTGCTGGAATCGAAAAACCCCGCCGTGCAAAAGGTCGCCTTCGCCGCCATCACCGCCGGCATCACGGGCCAGGAATTCAAGACCGCGATCGCCGCGATGGACGATAGCGAGCGCAAGCGCATGGTCGGCGAAATGTCGAATGCCGGCATCCAGCTGATCGAGCAGCTGACCGAAACCGACGGCTGGAAAACACTGTCGCCGAAACTGCTCGATCACTTCACGAACGGGATGAGCGACTTGGCCGAACTCGCCGGCACCCGCACCCAGAAGCGCCTGATCCAGACCGCGATCCAGATGCTGAAGGAAGATATCGCGGGCGGCACTGCCGCCGAAATCACGCAACCCAAACCCGGCCTCCCCCAGAACCTCCCCCCGCCGCCGAAACTGAAACGCGGCCCCGGCGGGTTGAATGTCTGATGAACCGCCATCCCGGCGGGCGGTAGACCCTCCTTGAATGGCTACAAACTTAAGCCTGACTTAAGTCAGGACAAATATTCTGTGTCCTGAAAAAGAATACTGAAGACGCATTCAACGCAGATGACAGTCGAGGCAAGGGATGAATACGACAGCAATTGAGCGGGCGTTCCATGCGAAGGCGGTAAAGCTCGCCGGCCTTTCCTTCATTTATATCCAGTCCATGTTCCTGCTGCATAAAGGGCTGCGGCTCGACCGCCTCGTTTCGGACAGGTTCTTTGATTTCACCTGTGGCGGGACGAACATGCGGGCGTGCTGGATGCTCGACAAATCGGACAAGAGCCTGACATTTCTGCTGCACGACCTGCCGGTGGATATATTCACAGCGATCGCGGTTATCTTTGTTTTCATATTTATCGCGAGTTTCCGTTATCCGCAGGTCATGAAGTACCGCCAGATAAGCTTGCTGGTGGTTTTCGGGCTTATCGTCGTGCCGGGGATCGTGACAATGCTGAAGGCGACGACAGGACATTTTTGCCCCGCGCAGCTCGCCGCATACGGCGGGGCGGTCGGCCTGCAGGAGCCTGTGCCGTTCCGGCCCCGTTGTTACCCCGCGGGGTTTCCCTCGGCAGGGTTCAGCCTGCTAGTCCTTTATTTCGGGGCGGTGCCGAAGTTCTGGCGGCATTTCGGGCTTTACGCCGGACTTGGCATCGGCGGTATTTCCAGTATGATCCAGATCGCGCGCGGCGAACATTATCTGAGCCACTGCCTGGCGACCCTTATCACGGCGTTGTTCGTCGGAATGATTGTCCATTTTTTTCAGGAACACAAGGCAAAACCCCATCAATGCGACTGCTCACGGTTGAAGACGATCCGATGATTGGGGCGGGCCTTAAAAAAGCGCTGAAGGCCGACGGCTACGCAATCGACTGGGCAAAGGACGGCCTCGAAGCCTGGGAAGCGCTGCAATCGCAAAATTATGATCTTGTCCTGCTCGATCTCGGCCTGCCGGGCATGGACGGCATCACCCTGCTGCAAAAGCTGCGCGCCGGTAACAGCGATCTGCCGGTGCTGGTCATCACGGCGCGGGACTCGGTCCGCGACCGCGTTCTCGGCCTCGATAGCGGCGCCGACGACTATCTGGTGAAGCCTTTTTCGCTGGAGGAGCTGGAGGCGCGCATCCGCTCGCTGCTGCGCCGGCGTGGCAGCAGCCGGGGTTCGATAATTTCGAGCGGGGAGGCGGCTCTCGACACCGTCAGCAAAAAACTCACCTACAAGGGAAAAAGCGAAGTGCTTTCCGCCAAGGAGTTTGCGCTCATGTCGGTGCTCATGGCGACCGCCGGGTCGGTCCTCACGCGCGCCCAGCTTGAGGAAGCGCTGTACGGCTGGAACGAGGAAATCGCCAGCAACGCCGTCGAAGTGCATATCCACCAACTGCGCAAGAAGTTCGGAAAGGAGATCATCCGCAATATCCGGGGTCTTGGCTACATGGTGCCGTCATGACCTCGATGCGGCGGCAGCTCCTGTTGCAGGTCATGATCGCCCTGTTCGCCGTTTCGATCGTGGTGAGCGGCGTGAGCTATTTAAGCACCCGCGACGAGATCAACGAGCTGTTCGACGAAAATTTCAAGCAGATCGCCCTCGTGCTGGAGGGGCAGAGGGCTGTGCTGGCGGATTCAAAATCGGTTATGTCGCGTCAGGACCACCTGAAGGGTGAGGAGGAATTCCTCATCCAGCTCTGGTCGCCGGACCTTACGCTCCTGTATTCGACGCATCCGCTGATTACTTTCCCGCCCCCGGCGGCGCGCGGTTTCGCGACCCGCGACTACCAGGGCGCGGCATGGCGCAGCTTTTCGACGCGGTCGCAGGGCACGGTCGTGCAGATCGCGCAGCCGCTGTCCGGCCGGCGCGAAATGATTTTTGAAATCGCGCTGCAGATGCTGCTGCCGACGCTGCTGCAGTTCCCTGTTCTGGGGCTGCTCATCTGGCTCGCCGTGGGGCGCAGTCTCGGCTCGCTGGCCGTTATCTCGGGGAGCCTCCAGAAAAAATCGGAAACCTCGCTTCAGCCGCTGCCGTCCGAAAATATTCCCGAAGAAATCGTTCCCTTGGTAAGGGCCCTGAACGACCTGCTGAAGCGCCTGGACGAAGCGATGAAGCTGCAACGGCGCTTTACCGCGGACGCAGCGCATGAACTGCGCACGCCGCTGGCGGCGGTCAACCTGCAGCTGGAACTGCTGAGCCGCACGAAAGACGAAGCCGAAAGGGTGGAAGCGGTGGGCAATCTTACCCAGGGCGTGCAGCGCAGCATACGACTGGTCGAGCAATTGCTCGCCTTTGCCCGGCTGGAAGCGAAGGAAGACAGCGTCCCCGCAACCGGCATCGATGCGCTGCCGCTTTGCCAGGAGGCGGTAAAATATTTCTCCGACAGCGCGGTCCGAAAGAATATCGATCTTGGCTTGGTGAGACAGGAACCGGCTCCTGTGTTGTCGGATGCCGAAAGCCTTCGCACCGTTATCGGCAATCTTCTCGAAAACGCCCTGCGCTATACGCCCGAAAACGGGCAGGTGGACGTGCATGTGTATTCCAGCGAAAAGCACGCTGTCATCGAGGTGTGGGACAATGGCGTCGGCATTCCGCCGGAAGAGCAGGCGCGCATTTTCGACCGCTTCTACCGTGTGCCGGGAAGCGGGGGGCAGGGCACGGGGCTCGGTCTTGCGATCGTGAAAAACCTTCTGGACCGGGATGGTGCTGACATATCAATCGCTTCCGGCATTGGGGGCCGGGGCACCTGCGTAAAAATAATCTATCCCAAAGCCCCTCTCTAAGTTTCCCTTAAGTCTGCCATAGGAAAACTCTCCCTCAAGGAGACGTTTTTTCATGACACCGTGGTGGAAATTCCGGCCAGCGATAACCCCCTTGCGCCTCAGCCTGTCGCTGGCTGTATTCTTCCTTGTCTGCCTGAACGGTGCGGTGATCGCCCGCCTCTATGCCATTGGCCGCTCCGAGGCCATGACGCCGGGGTTTATCCTGTCCTTGCCGGTCTTCGCGGTCTCGGCCTTCAATTTGCTGCTGCTGCCTTTTTCCGGCAGGCACACCGCCCGGGTGGTTTTCATCCCGCTCTTACTTTTATCGGCGGTGGCGAGCTACGCCACCTGCAACTACGGCGTCATTTTCAGCAAGGAAATGATCGGCAACATCGTCGACACGGACTTTGAAGAGGCGACCTCCTACCTGAACCTGACAGCAGCCCTCTGGTTTCTCTTCCTCGGCATCGTGCCGGCAGGGATCGTCTCGCGGCTCGACATTGTGCCCTCGCGCCGCAAATACGCGCATCCCCTTATATCCGCCTGCTGCTCCCTCCTCGCCATCTGCATTATCGCCGGCGTCTACTTTCAGGACTATGCGATGACGCTGCGCAACTATCCTGACCTGAAGAAACTGGTGGTGCCGACTTACGCGCTCGCAAGCGGCGTCAAGTTCGCGCGCGGGAGATATTTCACGTCAAAGCTTCCTTACCGTGACGTCGGCATCGATGCGCGGCTGGACCATTCCCCCGGAAGCAGCAGGAGCCTGACCGTGCTCGTTGTCGGGGAAACGGCGCGTGCGGATAATTACAGCCTGAACGGCTACGAGCGGGATACCAATCCGCATACAACGCCGCTGGGTGTCGTCTCCTATCGCAATGTCACCTCATGCGGCACGGAAACCGCGGTCTCCGTGCCCTGCATGTTTTCCGGCCTGACCCGGGCCGGTTATTCCCAGGACAAGGCAGCAAGCCAGGACAACGCGCTCGACATCCTGAAACGGGCGGGGGTGCAGCTGCTGTGGATCGACAATAATTCAGGCTGCAAGGGCGTCTGTAAAAACATTCCAACGATCAGCATCCGCGCGGAATACGCGGACAGGCCCGGTTTGTGCGACAGTTCCGGCTGCCTCGACGAAGCCTTTATCCCCGAACTGGAAAAAAGGCTGAAGGGGCTGAAGCCGGAGAATACGGTGATCGTGCTTCACCTCATGGGCAGCCATGGCCCGGCCTATTTCAAAAGGTATCCCCGCAATTTCGGCGCTTTCAAGCCCGACTGCCGCCAGAGCGACGTCCAGAACTGCCCCGCGCAGGATCTGGTGAACACCTACGACAACACGATCTTGTACACCGATGATGTCCTCAGCCGGGTCATCCAGGTTTTGCAAAAGCATCAGGACCAATGGGACACCTCGTTGATCTATGCGTCCGATCACGGGGAATCCCTGGGAGAAAACGGTCTCTATCTACACGGCCTGCCCTATGGCTTCGCGCCGCGGCAGCAAAAGCATGTCCCCCTGATAGCGTGGTTTTCGCCCTCCTTCCTTCAGAAGGCGAACCTGAGCAAAAGGTGTATCGCCCGCGATGCGGACCGGGAATTTTCCCACGACAATATTTACCACACGCTGCTGGGGATCGCGGGCGTGCGCACGAAGGCCTATGCGCCCGACATGGATCTCTTCGCCCATTGCCGCGAACCGAAGTTAAGCGGGGTCAGCACCGGCCTCATCCAGTTTCCCTGAAGTCCATGGGCATGCGGGTTTTGTAACCATTCGCCATTCTTCGCCATGGGCGTGGTTCTGCCACTTTCACAAGCCTGCGCCATCCGTTATGATACCCTCATTCAAAAGGACAGGCGCATGACCGAAGACCCGACAGAAATGGGCTATAACCTCGTGACCGGCGCGGCGGCGGGGGTTCCGGAACTCGTGACCGATGCGCTGGCGCATGGCGCGGATATCCATTTCGAGAACGACCTCGCGCTACGCACCGCCAGCCTCATGGGACATTTCGAGATTGCGCGGCACCTTGTCGATAAGGGCGCGAATATCCATGCGGCGGGAGAGGAAGCGCTGCTATACGCCGCCAAGGCTGATGATCGGCGCATGGTGGAATTCCTGCTGGCGAAGGGCGCCTCGATCGATGACATGAAAAAGGCCCATCCGCGGGAGATCGACCGGGCGCTGCTCGAGACGCTGGACGGTTTCGAATCGCAGAAGCGGCGCGAGGCCTTTAATGACAATTTTGCGCGCGTTCAAAGACCCGCTTCGCCGGATAAATTTAGATTACGGAAAAACTCGCCTAAGCCCTGATATCCCACATCATTCCCGCGCAATTGAGAACCAATTGCAACCAAGCCTTTGGCATTGCTTGACTTTCCGGAAAGCGAGGAGTAGGTTGCGGCCAGTTATCCACAGACGGTTACGGCCCGGGCAGGGGGTACCGCCTTAATCCTAAGGGGGACATGAAATGTTGTGGAAGTTGTTCGGAAACAATAAAGACGTTGAACGCGCGCTCAGACAATCGGTGGGTTATGACATCTCCCCCGACGCGCCCAAGCTCCAGCTGCCGGCGAATGACGGCCTCGAGCTGCCCAAGGTTGACAAGACCTCGGGAAAAATCGAAGCTAAATTCATCGCGCCCTGGGACGAAGAACAATCCGCCTGAAGCGGCGCGTAAACCTGTTACGGGGGATTACGCATGGCTTCGGCTGACCAGCTCTCATCCAATTCTCAAAAAGCGGTGCTCGAGGCGCTGCCCGCGCAGCATGCCCTCAACGCGAAATCCGCGCGCAACCGTGCGCTGGTCGCAGGGGCAGGGGCCGTCGCCTTCATGGCGGTCGGCGCGCTCGTCCCCGCTGTCTATACCGGCTTTCCACTGTTCATCGCCGCCGCCGTCACGCTGATCGCCGCCTCGCGCCTGATCGGCAATGCGTCGCGCGCGCTTGCCCTGCACGGCATCAAAAAAGACGCCGGAAATAATGATTTCGTGCCGAAGCTGAAGCAAAAGGCCGGCAATGCCATGGCGCGCGCGGCCAAGCTGAACAAATACGCCAATACCGCTTTCTACGTCACGATTGGCGCCATCGTGGCGCCGATGCTCGCGCCACTTGCGCCCGTGCTGCTGCCGATTGCCGCCATTACCTACCCCATTGCGCTCGCCGCCATGGCGGGGTCCTGGGCCGGCGCGGAATGGAACACCGGCATCGCGCAGGGCACCAAGCCCACCGCGAAACTCGTCTATGACCGCCAGGTGGCAGAGGGCGTGATCCGCCCCGCCGAAGACCTCCTGCCGCCCGCCGCATCCATCAAATCGGCACCCGCCGCCGCCGCACCCCAGAAATCGGCGAAATCGATATTTGCGATCTTCAGCCGCCGCACGGAAAAACAGCCCGCTCCGACGGCGAAACCGGCGCCCAAAGGCTTCGCCCCGTCGTTATAATCTTTATATATCAAATGCCTACGGGCAGTAATTTGACATAAAGTGTGATTCGCCGTTATCTTCCTCTCAAGGTTCAATCAACCGCGAGGGGTGCCCCGTGAAAATGAGCGAATTCTCCAAGGTTCTGGCCCGCCGCCAAATCGACCGGCATATCAAGCAAAACGAAAACAGCCTGCTCTCCACCTATGCGAAATGGCTCGGGCTCTCAGCGGTCGCGATCGTCGCGGCTGCAGTGCCGCCGCTCGCGCCCGTGCTCGGCCCCCTGGCCACGGTTTTCGCGGTCACGACAGGGCTCGAGGCTGCGGAAAAATTCGCGGGCCGGCGCACGCTCTTCGCTGCCGCGGATGAACTCGCGCAAAGCGGCACGCTCGCAAGCTTCGCCGAAGACGCGCGCGACCGCGCGGCCGGCAACAAGCCGCTGCACGGGATCGCGCTCGTGGCGACCGGCGCGCTCATAGCGACCGCTGCGGCCTCATTCTTCTTCCCCGTCGTTTCCGCGCTTGCGCTTGGCACGGCGGCAGGCGGCATCGTTACTGCCGCAAGCGTCATGGCGACCGGCATGTATGCCTGGCGGCGCGGCGAAGAGGATGTCGCGAATAAACTGCTCGGCGATGTCCGCAACCTGGAACTGGCCAGTGACATCACAGCACCGCCCGCGCCCAGCGATTTTCTCACGCGCTCCATCGGAAAGCTGTTCGACAGGTTCAGTCGCCGCCCGCAACCCGCGCTTGCGCCGGTCCCCGTGCCGGTACCCAAAGCACCACAATTCCGCAGCTAATTCTTTGATATTATTCCCTATTATAAGGGTTTTTGACAGGGCTGCGGTACTATCGTACTGTCTGGATACGCCTCAACAACCGACAGATGGATAGATGTTCGCGACCGTTTACGGCCCCGACCTTCCCCCTACCGGAACCACCCGCATCGCAACTGTGATGACCCGTGCCGTTGGCGCGGGTTTTTGTTTTTCAACCGTCAGATGGAGCCTTCAATGACCGACCGCCTTTTCCTCTCGAAGCCGCATCAGGAGGAGATCGCCGAAATGGCCGCGCGCGACGCGCGGAAAAGCAGGGGCGTCGTCAAGACCGCGCTGAAATGGCTGGGCGGCATCACGCTGGGCACCGTGGCCGCTGTCGCGCTGCTGCCGGCCGCACCCGCGCTCATCGCGGGTGTGATTGGCGCCACGGGCCTCGCCGTTGCCGGCGGCATTGCGGGCAGCCACTACAAAAACGCAAAAGCGCTCGACCGCGTGGAGAAGGAAGTGGGCGCGGAGGATTTCGTCGCGCGCCTGCAGCAGAAATCGGAGCGGCTGTCGCGCTTCCACAAATCGAGCGAAAAAGTCTCGAATATCGGGCTCTGGTCGAATATCGGGTTGATGGCTGTCGGGTTCGTGTTTCCGCCGGCGGCGGTCGTGACCGAGCCGCTTCGTCATATCGCGATCCTCGGCTGGGGCGGCGGCGGGCTTGGCAGTCTGCTGACACGCGCGGAGGAGCGCAGCTTTAAATCGCTGAACACCACCGTCTCCACCTGGGCGCCGCGCGATACGCAGGTCGTGACAGCGGAGACCGCTGTCCTCAGCCTGAAGCAAAGCATTTCGCCGGGCTTCGGCCTTGCTGCAAACGCGAATACGGCCGATGCAGCGGGTCCTGCCGTGCAGGATGACAAACCTGCAGCGAAACGGGCTCCCAAACTGTAGTATTTTACATATTGACTTATACTCCGGCGTGTTATAACCTCGCTGCGGTAATAGCGAGCTATAAAAAAATCAAAATCAACAGATGAAGGTGTGAACATGACAACAGTAACCTCCGCGACCAGCGAACAGCAGACCGTCCTCGACGGCCTCGACAAGGAAAAGAAATCGAACACCCGCAGCGCCGCGTGGAACTTTGGCTGGGGCGCGCTCGGCGTCGCGGCCGCGGTATTCCTCCCCGCCGGCGGCTTCGTTGCGACCTTCGGCCAGATCTTCGCCTACCTGAAAGGCTTCGACCTGCTGGAAAATTTCGGCAAGGAAAAGGCGCTCGACCAGGCGAAAAAGGAAGCGGCAGATGGCACGGGCGCAGAAAAGACAGCCGCCCGCGCGGAAAAACTGACAGTCACGCGCAAGAAGCTTCTCAATGCGACGCTTGGCGTTTTCGCGGTTGGCGGCGCGCTTGCGCTCACGACCTGGCTCGCGCCCGCGCTCCTGCCGGCGGTCGTCCAGCAGGTCGCCGTTCCGCTTGTGATCACCCTTGGCGGCGTCGGTGTTCTTGCCTCTTCCGTCGTGACCGGCCTGCGCGATGGCGCGAAAAAAGCGCTTTCGATCTTCAAGGATGCGGCGGGTCCGGCAGCGACGCCCGCAGCGGCATCGCCCGACAGCGCGGCCGTTATTTCGCTCAAGCAATCGATCAGCCCCGGCTTCGTCCTTGCGGCGAACGGCAACACGGCGCCCGATACCGCGCCGGCGGTGCAGGATGATACACCTGCCGTGAAGCGCGCGCCGAAACTCTAAGACTTTCCATACTTCCAAAAGGGGCGGCTCATAGTGTTTGAGCCGCCCTTTTTGTTGGCTTATAGTCGTCTGACGCAATTTCCGGAGGATTTATGGCCCAGCTCGCATCGCAGCTTTCATCGACGTCGCAGGAGTTTCAGGCCAATGCCGCCGCGATGGAAAAGACCGTCGCGGACTACAAGGAAAAGCTGGCCGAGATCCAGAAGGGCGGCGACGAAACCGCCCGCGCCAAGCATCTCGCGCGCGGCAAGATGCTGCCCCGCGACCGCGTGAAGAACCTGATCGACCCGGGCTCGCCCTTCCTCGAATTTTCCGCCTTCGCGGCGCATGGCGCGTACAAGGATGTCGTGCCGGGCGCGGGCGTTATCACTGGCATCGGCCGCGTCTCCGGCACCGAATGCGTCATCGTCGCCAACGACGCGACGGTGAAGGGCGGCACTTATTACCCGCTGACCGTGAAGAAGCACCTGCGCGCACAGGAAATCGCGGCGCAGAATAATCTGCCTTGCATCTACCTCGTCGATAGCGGCGGGGCGTTCCTGCCCCTGCAGGACGAGGTGTTTCCGGATAAGGAACATTTCGGCCGCATCTTTTTCAACCAGGCCAATATGTCGGCACGCGGCATTCCGCAAATTGCCGCCGTGATGGGCAGCTGCACCGCGGGCGGCGCTTATGTTCCCGCGATGTCGGATGAATCGATCATCGTCAAAAACCAGGGCACGATTTTCCTCGGTGGCCCGCCGCTCGTGAAGGCCGCAACGGGGGAAGAGGTGAGCGCAGAGGACTTGGGCGGCGCGGATGTGCATTGCCGCATGTCGGGCGTGACCGACCATTACGCGCAGAATGACGGCCATGCGCTGCAGATCGCGCGCAACATCGTCGGCAACCTCAACCGCGTCAAGAAAATCGACCTCGCTGTGAAGGACCCGCGCGCGCCGAAATACGATGCCCGTGAAATCTACGGCATCATCCCGCAGGACAGCCGCAAGCCGTTCGATGTGCGCGAGATTATTTCCCGCATCGTCGATAATTCCGAATTCGACGAGTTCAAGAAGCTCTATGGCGAAACGCTGGTCTGCGGCTTCGCGCATCTGTTCGGCTATCCGGTCGGCATCATCGCCAATAACGGCATCCTGTTTTCTGAATCCGCGGTCAAGGGCGCGCATTTCGTCGAGCTGTGCTGCCAGCGCAAGATTCCGCTGATCTTCCTGCAGAACATCACGGGCTTCATGGTCGGCCGCAAATACGAAGCGGGCGGCATCGCGAAAGACGGCGCGAAACTTGTCCACGCTGTTTCCTGCGCGCAGGTGCCGAAATTCACCGTGCTGATCGGCGGATCGTTCGGCGCCGGCAACTACGGCATGTGCGGCCGCGCCTTCAACCCGCGCTTCCTCTGGACCTGGCCCAATTCCCGCATCTCGGTGATGGGCGGGGAGCAGGCGGCAAGCGTGCTCGCGCAAGTTAAGAAGGACGCGATGGCGGCGAAGAAGGAAACTTGGGCTCCGTCCGAGGAAGAAGCCTTCAAGAAACCCATCCGCGAGCAGTACGAAACGCAAGGCCACCCGTATTACGCCAGCGCGCGCTTGTGGGACGACGGCATCATCGACCCTGCCGATACGCGCATGGTTCTCGGCTTGTCCTTGTCGGCTTCCCTCAACGCCCCAATCGGCGATCCGCAGTTCGGCGTGTTCAGGATGTGACGATGGAGAAAAGAAACCACGCCGTCGTTGTTAACAGCCTGTTCTCTGTCGCCCTGAATTTTTTCTGCTTTCTGAACGCAGTCGTCGTTTATGGCATTGTGGCTACTTACCAACGAGGAACGATCCCAGAAAATATGCACGAAGCCCTAAGATATGGGGTGCCAATGACCATTCTACTCTTAACGGGTGTTTCAATTTTTTTCTTCACGAAGAATCGAGATGTTGAAGGATTTGTTGCCTCAATCATTTCGGCTCTGGTCGTGATAATTCTGGCCTTTTGTTTTGGTATTTCCAAAGGGGTCACGCTGCTATTCATTTTTACTCTTTTTTTGCTTTTCTGGAACTTACCGTTCTTAACAGCTCGGCGTTTAAGTCTCCTGGTTTCGGCAGTTCTGTTGTTAGGGGCCTTACTGCTTGTGCCCCGAGTCTGGCTCGAATAATGCAAGACACCTTCCTCATCATGTTTGGCGCGGTGTTTGGCGGCAAGCCGCTGGCTTACGGGCGGGTGGACCAGACGAAGCTGGATCGCTATCCGCGCAAGCTGCTGTTGCATTACCGCTATATCCTGATGACGCTGTGCATGGCGATCATCCTGCCACTCTTGATGAAACTGAAATTCTGGACGGTCGTGCTGTGCATTCCGCTCGCGGTCGGCTGTTACGTGCTGAAAATGAAATACGAGCAGAAGCTCGCCCCGATGCTCGCACCCTATCTGGTGAAGGACGAGCCATGATGGACCCCTTGATGTACCGGCTCAGCCGCATCTACGGGCGCTGGGGGATGAAGGCGCAGAAATATTCGATGGTCGATGCGCGCGGGCTGCCGAAGAAACTGCTGCTGCAATGGCATCTCTACAGGATCGTGCTGGTGCTGATCCTCCTCTTCGCGGTGATGCTTTTCCTGCAGAACATGGTTATATTCTGGTCGGCCTTCGCGGCGAATATCGTGATGCTTTATTGCAAGGGCATCCTTGAAGAGAAACTCGATACCGGCATCTCCGACCTGATGGCGAAACAAAAGGAACAAGAAAATGACGGAAGCGCAAATCCTGTTTGACGTGAAAGACGGCGTGGCGACCATCACGCTGAACCGCCCGGAAGTCCACAACGCGTTCAACGAGGCGGTGATGGACGAGCTGACGGCTCTGGTGAAAAAAGCCGGCGACGATACGTCGGTGCGCGCGCTGGTCTTGCGCGGGAACGGCAAAAGCTTCTGCGCGGGCGGCGACCTCAACTGGATGCGCAAATCGGCGAATTATTCCTATGACGAAAACGTGACCGATGCGATGCGGCTTGGCACTTTGCTCAAGACGCTCAATTTTATTCCGAAGCCGACGATCGCGCTGGTACACGGAAATATTTTCGGCGGCGGGGTGGGCCTCGCCTCCTGCTGCGATATTTTGGTGGCGGAGAAGGGGGCGCAGTTCTGCCTGTCCGAGGTGCGCATCGGCCTTATCCCCTCGATCATCGCGCCCTATGTCATCGACGCCATGGGGCTGCGCATGGCGCGGCGCTATTTCATGACCGCGGAACGCTTCGATGCCGATACCGCTTACCGGATCGGTTTCGCGCATGAAGTGGCGGAGCCGGGACAGCTCGACACGGTCGCCCAAAAAATCATCGCGGCGCTGATGGACGGCGCGCCGCAGGCGCAGGGGCGCGGCAAGAAGCTGATGCTGGAACTCGTCGGCCGCCCGATCGACGAACAGGTCATCGACCTCACCGTCCGCCAGATCGCCGAAGCCCGCGCCTCGGACGAAGGCAAGGAAGGGCTGACCGCGTTCTTGACGAAGTCGGAGCCGAGCTGGCGGAAGAAGGCCTAATTTCCGCCTATTGCGGAAAACGTAAAATAGTTCTTGATCTGTTCTCCTGTTTATGCTAGTCTGGCATAATGGAAGGAGGGCAAAATGGATAGCTGGAACTGGATTAATGTAACGATCAGGGCGCTCTTTTCCTTCGCTCTCACCTTTATCGCCCGGATTGCGGATAGCGCGACTCGCTCAGGCGGCCAGAAGACGGGAATCCTGCGCGAGTTTCTGTGGAAACAGGGCATCGAGCGTGATGATTTTCTCCATAGCGTGCAGTTTGCGGGCGGTCTCCGCCCATTCGGGACCCGTCAGCAGCCGACCCATGAACGCGCCCAGCACGCGGTTCGCGGCGTAGAAGGTCAGCGCGGAGGAGTTGGGGTCGAGCGCGATATCCGCGAGTTCGCGCAAGGGCGCGAGGTTGTCGCGGGTAACAAGCCCGAGGCGGCCCTTCAGCGGCGCGACATCGGCGCGCATGAGGTCGAGCTCGGCGCGGGCGGGCGTGTAGCGGGCGGCGTAGCGCTCGACAGCGGCGATCGTTTCGGCGGGGTTCAGTTTTGTCAGCAGCGCGGCGTCGCGGGTGATCGCATCCAGCATGAAGACCGTCATGTATTCGGGCGCGTCCTGGTGGATGACGTCGGTCGCGCGCATGACTGTGGCGCGCGTCAGGTCGGTGCCCGCGTCCTGCTGCAGCAGGCGCAGCGCGGCATAGCCATCGGCCGCGCCTTCCGCCTTCGAATAGGGATAGCCGAACAGCTTGCCGAAATAGAGGGACTGGTTGGCCTCATTCGGCGCGGCGCTGGGCACCACCAGATGCGCGGCCTCGTGATAAAAAGCGAAGGCCGCGTCCTGAGCGGGATCAGCGAAGAGGTTGAAGCGGCGGCCGGTTGTCATGACGAGCGCATTCAGCCCGCCCGTGCCGCGGATTGCGCTCGCGGTGCCGTTCGGCGACCGCGCTGCGCGTTTGATGGGCCGCGCGAGCACCTTGCGGAATGCTTTTGACAGCCGCGCCTTCACCCGCGCCAGCAGCGGGCCGTGCCTCTCGCCGCTGGTGAGGTCGATGAAGACGGTGTCGTTTTTCAGTTGCGGATGGTCGGCGACGATCGCTTGCGCCGCTTTGTTGAAGTCAAAGCGGGCAGTCTTGCGCGACGAAGTTCCATCGGTGGGCATGATGGCTGAATCCTAGCCGATCTTATGGATTACGTCAAAGCGTGTGCGGGCATAACGGGTTGCCTTTGTTTCTGTCATTTCCTGCCATGTCCTCACCCTCTCCCTAGCCCTCTCCCGCAAGGGCGGGAGAGGGGACTAAGGGGCGCAAGGGCGGGAGAGGGGACTCAGGGGCGCAAGGGCGGGAGAGGGGACTCAGGGGCGCAAGGGCGGGAGAGGGGACTAAACAGGGGGAGAGGGATAGGCAGGGCGCTTGGAGGCGGGTATAGTGAGCTATCAACGAGGTTCATATGCAGCTTATCGACCGCGACGGGCGTCTGACGCCGGTGCTTAAAATCCTGACCGATTATCCGCGCGACGATCTTGCGCATGACGAGGTGCATCAGTCTCTGGTGACGGCCTGCGTCACGCGCGGGCTGTATCCGGCCAATATCGATGTCGGCGCGATCCCCTCGCTCGATACGGTGGTTGCGGGGTTCAAGACGGCGCAGCTGGTGTTCAATTCGAAACTCGGCTACGGCCATATTTTCCACACCAACTGCGCGCCGCGCAAAAACATCGTCAGCATCAAGAGTGCGGGCGAGAAGATCGTGCTGGGCATGACGTCATCCGGCGTCGTGCTGCTGGCGGTCAATGCGGGCTATACGCTCGCGCCGTTTTATGACGCGGTGAAGGCGGGGGAGATGGCGTTCTTCCAGACGACGGTGCCGGATTCCGGCTCGCAGTTCCGCTCCCGCGATTTCTTCCCGGACGCGATGGCGGACCTGACGCTGCACCTTGCGACGCGGTTTTCATCGCTCGGCGAAGAGAAAGTGACGCAGGCGCTGAAAGCGCGGGATTTCCGCG
>DASPMW010000018.1:0-7605 GCA_035626855.1 Patescibacteria group bacterium | reverse complement strand
CTCTGCTTCTGGCGGAACGTATGACAGCGCAACGAAAACCTGGTCGATCACGCTGCCGAACGGCGTGAACTTCTCGGGCGGCCCCACGGTCACCCCGCCGAAGGACAGCGATCTCGACCTGACCGGCCTGAAAGTAACCGCGACGGCGACCGATGGCGTTTACTCGGTCTCCACGCAGGGCACTGAAAACGTGTTCGTTGACGCAGTGGTCGACGTGCCCGTGCTTACCGTGCCGGCCACGGTCAACTATCTCTGGATCGTCAACCAGACGAACCCCTCGGCGCTGCCCATCAGCACCAAGGCGACCGACCTGGACACCTCCGAGACTGTGACCAAGGTGACGCTGAACCTCAACGGCACCTTCACGAATGGCAGCGGCGGCTACTACTCGCTCGAAGATATCGGCGTCAAGCTCAACAAGGGCACCGAGACCTCGCCTGGCATCTGGACGATTAACGTCAATGCCAAGGACGGGGCGACTGCCCTGAATGGCCTTGCGCTGACGACGCCATCCGATGCCGGTTACTACTGGGCGCTGCATAACGGCCCCCATAGCGGCACGATCGAAGTGAAGTCGTACGTCAAGGAAACCAATCTTGGCGGCCTCGAGAACGATACGAGCGACAACGCGACGACGGTGACGGCATTTATCTGCTACACCTTCTCCGTCTCGCCGCTGGTGCTCGATCTCGACCGTAACGGCTTCGACATCGTCGGCCAGGAGAACGGCGTGCGCTTCGATATGACGAATGACGGACAGGCTGACAAAACCTCCTGGGTTGCGGCGAACGACGGCTTCCTTGCCATCGACGCGAACCATGACGGCGTGATTGGCAGCCAGTCCGAACTGTTCGGCAACAACGCGACGGCGGGCGACGGCTTCGCCAGCCTCGCGCAGTACGACAGCAACAACGACGGCGCCATCGATGCGAACGACGCCCAGTTCGGCGACCTGCAGGTCTGGCAGGATCTGAACCAGGATGGCGTATCGCAGGCGGGTGAATTCCAGTCGCTCTCCGCGCATGGCATCTCATCGATCAGCCTCGACGCGGTCGTGTCCGGCCAGGTGATTGCAGACAGCGGCGTCTCCGCGACATCGACCGTCACCTACGCCGACGGCTCGACGACGCAGGTCGGCGACGTCTGGTTCAACGTGCAGGACGCGGCGGACCATACTGGCGTGACCTTCCAGGGCGATGCGTATGACGACATCGTAACCGGCACCTTCAAGGACGACTACCTTGGCGGCGGCGCGGGCTACAACGAGCTGACGGGCGGCGAGGGTGGCGACACCTTCCTGCTGGATGCAGCCGGTGTTGCGGTGATCCACGACTTCAACGCCGCCGCGGGCGATAGCCTTGACCTGAGCGACATCCTGACCACCTACGATCCGCTGACGGACTCTTTACATAACTTCGTCCTTGCGGTTTCTGATGGTGCGGATACGCTCATCCAGGTTGACCCGACCGGGACCGGTGCCGCCTTCACGACGATCGCTGTGCTCGAAGGGGTACACCTCGACGTAAATGCGCTGCAAGCAGGCGGTAATCTGATTGCCTAGATAAACCCAATATAGTAAGCATGAAGGCTGCGGCTCTCCCGCAGCCTTTTTGCTATGAAAAACAAAGGACTAGCCAATGAACAAGTTTGCAAAACTCTGCACCGTTTCCCTGCTGGCGCTGATGCTCGCCGCGCCCGCGTCTTATGCCGCGACGAATGGCGAGGACGGTGACCTTACCCTGCACGACGCGGTCTCCAAGGGCGTGCTGAAGAACCCGGAATATGCGGTCGTGGCGAACAACAAGCTCGCGACGAATGAAGAGCTGGAGCAGGCGAAATCCCTGTGGATGCCTTCCGTCGATTTTCTTGGTGAAACCGGCTATGCCCGCAACAACTCCTCGATCTCCGGTGAAGACGACGGCTGGGCAAACCGCGCATCGCTCTCCATCACGCAGCTGCTGTTCGACGGCGGCGGCACCAACTCCGAAATCAAGCGCCAGAAATACCGCGTCCAGTCCGCCGCAAACCGCGTCGGCGAAGTCGCAGAATTTGTGGCGCTCGATATCGTCCAGGCTTATCTCGAAGTCCTGCGGCAGCGCGACCTGCTTGCCATCGCGCGCGCCAACGTGGAAGACCACAACAAAATTCTCGGCACCATCCAGACCGGCGCCGATGCCGGCACCGTGACGGAAGGCGACGTCAGCCAGGCGAATGCGCGCGTTGCGCAGGCGCAGTCGGTCGTCTCCTCGACCGAGGAATCGCTGCGCCGCGGCGAAGCGCTGTTCATCCAGAAAGTGGGCGACACGCCTGCCGACATGGAATTCCCGATCATCCCGAAAGACAAGCTGCGTCAGAACGTCGATGACAGCGTGCGCCTTGCGATCACCAACTCGCCGACGCTCGCCGTGTTTGAATCGGACGTGAATGTCGCGACGTCGGAATACGAAGGCACGGGCTCGACCCTTTATCCCCGCCTCGAACTGCAGGCGAATGCCTCGACCGGGAACAACGCGAATGGCATTGGCGGCCACAGCGACAACCAGTCGGTTCTTGGCGTTATGCGCTGGAACCTCTATCGCGGCGGCGCGGATTTCGAACGCCAGCGCGAATTTATGTACCGCCATGCACAGGCGAAAGAACGCCGCGCGCAGGCTGCGCGTCAGGTCGAAAAAGACGTGCGCGATACCTGGGCCGGCATGATCTCGGCGGCCGAGCGCGCGCGCCAGTTCCTCGACCAGGCAACCGCGAACGAAAAGGTCGTGAATGTTTATCTCGACCAGTTCAGCCTCGATCGCCGCACGCTGCTCGACGTGCTGGACTCGCAGAACGAACTCTTCGTCTCCCGCTCGAACCACGTGAACTCGCTCTATACCGAGATGTTCGCCGTGTTCCGCGTACTGGCCCTCGAAGGCCGCCTGCTGGAAACGATGGGCATCCCGCGTCCGCGCGAGGCGAAGACCGCCGCGGTCAAGTAAACGATCGTGTCCGACCCCGGTCAGCAGGTCACCGTTAACACAGAGACGGACAAGGACGAGCTGGGCAATGCCTGGCCGCTTGAAGCCGCGCGCGTCTCGCTCGATGACCCGCTGATGGAGTGCCTTGCCATTCTGGCTGCCGAAAATGGCCGCCGGACGACCGCGGCCGCCCTTTCATCGGGGCTGCCGGTGCATGGCAAGCAGATGGCTTCACCTGCCGCCTTCGTGCGCGCGGCGGACCGCATCGGTTTTACGGCGCGGATGGTGCGTCGTCCGCTCGCCGAACTGGTCGACCACCCGAACCTGCCGTGCATTCTTGTCCTCAAGCGCAATCACGCCTGCATCCTGCGCGGGCGCGGCCGCAACAAGGGCGAATACGAGGTACTGTTCCCGGAGACGCCCGATCACGCGACGATCCTGACGCTCGCGGAAATCCAGTCGCGCTATAACGACTATGCGTTCTTCGTGCGCCCGCGCGCCAATCTTGACGCGCGCACCGGCCCCGCGGAAATCGATACCGATCGCTCCTGGTTCTGGGGCGCGCTTTGGCGCCACCGCAAGATCTATTACGAAGTCGGCGTTGCGGCCGTGCTGATCAACCTGCTGGCGATCGCGAGCCCCCTGTTCACGATGAACGTGTATGACCGCGTAATCCCGAACTCGGCTTATGAAACACTGTGGTTCCTTGCTGCCGGCGTGTTTTTTGCTTACCTGTTCGACTTCCTGCTCAAAAACCTGCGCTCACACTTTGTGGATACGGCGGGCCGCAAGGCCGACAACCTGATCTCCGCGCGCATTTTCGAGCAGATGCTCGCGATGAAAATGGCGGCGCGGCCGCCTTCGGTCGGCGTACACGCCGCCAACCTGCGCGAATTCGAGACCCTGCGCGATTTCTTCGCCTCGGCGACGATCATCGCCATCATCGATTTCCCGTTCATTCTGCTGTTTATCACACTGATCTGGATCATCGCCGGGCCCGTGGCGCTCGTGCCAATGGTGCTGGTGCCGCTATCGATGGTCGTCGGCGTATTGCTGCAGGGGCCGCTCGACAAGGTCATCAAGGAAAGCATGAAGGAAGGCGCTTACAAGAGCAGCCTCATCTTCGAAACCCTGTCCGGACTCGAGACTATCAAAGTGCAGGCGGCCGAAGGCCATATGCAGCGCAAATGGGAAGAGCTGACTGAGCAATCTTCCCGCACCTCCGTCAAGGCGCGCAGCGTATCTTCGTTCGGCATCAACTTCGCCGTCCTCATGGCGAATATCTGCTCCGTCATCATGATCCTTTACGGCGCTTACCTGATCGGTGACCAGAAAATCACCATGGGCGCGCTTATCGCGGCAGTCATTCTTTCGGGCCGCTGCATGGCGCCTGTCGCCTCTATTGCCGGCCTGCTCACGAAATGGAGCCAGTCGAAGGAGGCGCTCGAGCGGCTGGACGAGCTCATGAAATCGCCTGTCGAGCGTCCGCGCGGACAGGTGTTTATCTCGATGCCCGTGATGAAGGGCCAGCTTGAATTCCGCGACGTCGTGTTCCGCTATCCGAAACAGAAGACGCCCGCCCTGAATAACGTGACGATCTCGGTCAAGCCAGGCGAGCATGTCGGCGTGATCGGCGCGGTCGGCTCCGGCAAGACGACGCTCGAGCGCCTGATCCTCAACCTCTATCAGCCCGACGCGGGATCGGTCCAGATCGACGGCGTCGATGTGCGGCAGATTGATCCAGCCGATCTGCGCCGCAATATCGGCGTCGTGCAGCAGACGCCCTACCTGTTCTTCGGCACGGTGCGGGAAAATATCACCTTGGGCCATGAATCGGTTCCCGACAGCGCCGTCCTGCGCGCGGCCGAAATGGCGGGGGTCATGAACTTCCTGCGCGATTCCGAAGCCGGCCTCGACACCCAGATCGGGGAGCGCGGCGACAACCTTTCCGGCGGCCAGCGCCAGGCGATCGCGATCGCCCGCGCGCTGCTCTACGACCCGCCGATCCTGCTGCTCGATGAGCCGACAGCCTCGATCGATCCGGGGTCCGAGCGCCGCCTCTACGGCCACCTGAAGGAAATGATCAAAGGCAAGACCATCTTGCTCATCACGCACAAAAGCGCTGTCCTCGGCCTTATCGACAAGCTTGTCCTGATGGACCGCGGACGCATTATTGCGACCGGTCCCCGCGACGAGGTGATCCAGAAGCTCCAGGCCGGCGCCTACCGCAGCAGTGGAGCAGGGGGTGCGCCCAATGAGTGACCCGCAAACGCCACCGCAGCCGCCGCAGCTAAAGCTTGGCGGGGAACCGCAGAAACAGGCCGCTCCGTCCGCGCCGAAGAAGCCGGCCGGCAAAAACCTCGATATGAACGAATACGATTTGCGCAAGCTCGACCTGACGCGCAAATACGACGATGATTTTTCGCCCGCCGACGGGCTTTCCTTCCGCGATCACCTCATGCTGTATACGCTGGTTGGCATGATGGCCATCTTCCTGCTCTGGGCGAATATCGCGACGCTCGACGAAGTGTCTCGCGGCGACGGCACCGTCGTTCCGTCTTCCGAAGTCAAGGCGGTCCAGAATCTCGAAGGCGGTATCATCGACGAGCTGATGGTGAGGGAAGGCGACGAGGTGAAACCCGGCCAGGTACTCGTGCGCATGCGCAACATCCAGGCGCGCGCTGATTTTGACGCGACCATGCAGAAATATCTCGGCCTGCTCGCGACCACGCAGCGCCTGCAGGCAGAAACGCAAGGCAAGGATTTCCCTGCTTTCTCCGACGACGTCAAGCGCGGCGCGCCAGACAGCGTACGCCAGGAACAGAACGCGTTCGATGCGAACAAGCGCCAGATCCAGAACCAGTCGATGGTCCTGCGCGACCAGCTAAGCCAGAAAGAGCAGGAAGTGGCTGAACTGCAGCGCCGCATCTCCGACACCGGCAGCATGCTGGCGCTCGCGGTTGACGAGCGTAACATGGTCGAGCCGATGGTCGCCAAAGGCGCCGCTAACAAAAAAGAACTGCTGCAGGTCAAGCAACGCATCGCGCAGCAGTCGGCGGAACTGAACGGCCTGCGCCTTGCCCTGCCGCGCAGCCAGACGGCTGTCAAGGAAGTGAAGAGCCGCCTTCAGACGCTCGAGACCGATTTCCGCGCCCAGGCGCAAAAGGAACTCGCCGACAAGACGATCGAACTCAATACGATCAAGCAGACCCTCGCTGCTTATAAAGACAAGTCAGAGCGGACGGAGATCACATCGACGGTGCGCGGCACCATCAAGGACGTCAAGATCACGACCGTCGGCGGCGTGGTGCGCCCCGGCGAGACGATCATGGAAGTCGTGCCGGCCGATGACAAACTTGTCGTCGAGGCACGCATCCTGCCGCGCGACATCGCCTTCATCCATGTCGAACAGCCGGCGATCGTTCGCCTGACCGCGTTCGACTTCTCGATTTACGGCTCCTTATCGGGCAAGGTTATTGAGGTCAGTCCCGACAGCATCATGAACGAAAAGGGCGAAAGCTTTTATCGGGTGCGCGTCGAAACCGACAAGACCTCGGTGCAAAAGGGCGATAAAGTGCTGGAAATCAAGCCGGGCATGCAGTCGACCGTCGATATCGTCACAGGTAAAAAGACTGTCATGCAATACCTCCTGAAGCCGTTCTCCAAGGCCGCGCAGACAGCTTTGCGGGAGCGGTAATCTCTAACAATTCAGTATGTTACGAGACCACTATGGCATATTATGCGAAAGCATAATATCATCCTTATGTACCCCAACCTAAGGAGAGTCTGTTACGACGTTCGCCGCCGAAAGTTTTCCGCTTTACGACCTTATCCAGAAACTGCAACTGCCCGGCGCCGATACTGCGCGCCAGGATTTCGAAGCCGCGCGAAATGGCGGGGATAAAGAGCGCTACGGCTTTGCCATGGGGCTTTACACGATCGCGAACATGCCTGACCTCGTCGGCAAGATGCCGGGCCTGACGCCGGAACTGCAGAAGGAAACGCTGAAGCAGGTCGCTGGGATTTTCGAAGATATCGCCACCCGCGATCATCCCAATGCCGCGCTGATGACGGCCTTCATGAAGGCGGCTGGGCAGGGTTTTGCGCAGGATTTAGACGGAGCGAAGACTTGGCTGGATCGCGCCGAGGCGCTCGCAGGAAAGACCGAATTTACAAAGCAGTTGCGGCAGAAAATTTCAACGGTTTATATCGTCGTACCGACGCCTGCGAAGAGACCGCCGACGCCGTAGCGGGTCAATACCGGTAAACCCGGGTCGCCGTGTCAACCGGGTGGCGCACCGCCTTCACGCCCGTTCCCGCAACATAGCCGACTTGGTAGCAGCCGGTGAGTGGAAGCAGGCTGACCAGCGCAATCAGTGCAACGATGCGGGCCATTAACCGAGCGCCTTTTCCAGTTCCGGCAGTGCCGTGAACAGATCCTGCACCAGCCCGTAATCCGCCACTTGGAAGATGGGCGCCTCACCGTCCTTGTTGATGGCGACGATGACTTTTGAGTCCTTCATGCCGGCGAGATGCTGGATCGCGCCGGAGATGCCGATCGCGACGTAGAGCTCCGGGGCGACGACCTTGCCGGTCTGGCCGACCTGCCAGTCGTTCGGGGCGTAGCCCGCGTCGACCGCGGCCCGCGAGG
>DASPMW010000017.1:0-2429 GCA_035626855.1 Patescibacteria group bacterium | reverse complement strand
GCGGAGCGCCGCGGCGCGCGTATTTTCACGCGCACGCATGCGGCGGAATTCAACGGCGGCGACCGCTGTGAAGTTGTCACCGATTCCGGCGTGCGCATCTTCTGCGCCGCGATCGTCGTCGCAACCAACACACCCGTCAACGACCGCCTCGCGATCCATACCAAGCAGGCGGCCTACCGCACCTATGTCGTCGGTCTTTCCGTGCCGCGCGACAGCGTGCCGCGCGCGCTGTACTGGGATACGGAAGACCCCTACCACTATGTCCGCCTGCAGCCGGAAGACGATTACGATGTGCTGATCGTCGGCGGGGAAGACCACAAAACCGGACAGGCCGAAGATACCGAAGAGCGCTTTGCGCGGCTGGAGGCCTGGGCGCGCGGGCGCTTTGCCGCCGCAGGTGAAGTCCTTTATCGCTGGTCCGGCCAGGTGATGGAGCCGAATGACGGCGTCGCCTATATCGGGCGCAACCCGTTTAACCGGAATATCTATATCGTCACCGGAGATTCCGGCAACGGCATCACGCATGGCACGATTGCCGGGATGCTGCTGCCCGACCTTATCGCGGGACGCGATAATGAATGGGCTTCCCTTTACGATCCCGGCCGCATATCGCTGATGTCTGCGGCGTCATACGCAAAAGAAAACCTGAACATGGCGGCGCAGTACAGCGATCTGGTGACCGGCGGCGACGTGGAGAGCGCGGCGGCGATCCCGCCCGGGGAAGGCGCGATCCTGCGCGACGGCGCGACGAAAATCGCGGCCTTCCGCGACGAGAACGGCAAGCTGCATAGCTGCTCCGCCATCTGCCCCCATTTATGGGGCGTGGTGCGCTGGAACGGAACGGAAAAAACCTGGGACTGCCCCTGCCATGGCTCCCGCTTCGATGCCTTCGGCACCGTTCTGAACGGCCCAGCCAGGTCGAACCTGAAACCCGTGGACCTCGCAGCGCCCCAGGAAGGAACGCCTGTCGAGCCCGCCACCGATAACGGTGTGCTGCCCTATCGCAGCTAGCGAAGCTTGAGCAGCTTTTCAAGCGCGCGGCGGTAGGTGTTATACACCTTCGGCAAGGCGGCAAGATCTGCGCTTTCATTCACGCCATGCTCGCCAGTTGCGGGCACGCCAAAACCTGCCGTCACGTCTATTCCCTGCCGGGCAAGAAAATTGCCGATATTGGAGGGACCTGAAATGACTTCCGGCACGGCCTTGTCCGTAACTTCGGCAATCGCTTCCCGAAGCGCACTGCGCAAGTCCGAGTTTTCCGGCGTCAGGTAGGGCGGTTCGCCGGAAACGCGCGTGACCTTCGTCGCGCGCCCGGCTGGAACCTTATGACGCTTGTCATGCGCTGCAACGATTTTGCGGATATGCCTTTCCGCAGCCGCTTCGTTAAAGGCGGGCGTCAACCGCACGTCGACTTTCACGACCGCTTTGGACGGCACAATCGCAAAGCCGTCACCGCCGGAAACCTGAGTCACAGTCAGCTTCGGCGGTTTGGCAAAACCCGGGTCTTCCGCCGCCGGCAGTTTTTTGCCGAGCGCCTGCACGATGCCCGCGAGGCGCGTCAGCGCGTTATCTTTCGCCTCGGCCGATGCGCCGCTATGCGCGGGCTTGCCGGTCAGCGCGATTTCGTAGCGGGCAAATCCGCGCGAACCGACCACGACTTTATCATCGCCGGCATAGCCGATCATGATGCCGTCCGGCTTGTAGCCCGCTGCGATCGCCGCCTTGATGCCGCCGAAGCTGCCGGTATGCTCGTCCGCGTCGAGGATGAGCAGCAGGGTGCCGTGCATGTCCTTCTGCAGCGCCTTGAGATCGGCCGCGAGATGCGTGAACATCGCGGCGGCGAGTTTTGAATCGCCTGCGCCCCTGCCCTGCAGCCGGCCATCACTTATCGCGCCGGAAAACGGATCGCTCCTCCAAAGCGCGCTGTTACCAACCGGCGCGGTATCGAGCGTCGCATTCACGGCCCAGGTCCTGCCGGGATGCGCGCCCGGAATTTTCGCAACCAGCACGACATCCTGCCCGGCTTCGTCTTGCAGCGTGATGAAATCGAGGCCGATGCCTTGTCCGAATTCACGCGCTTTCTGCAGCACTGCCCTGGGCGCGTCGATTCCGCCCTGGCTCGGTGTCTGAACCAGGGCCTGCCCGAAGCGTGTGATGGATTCGTAAGTATCGGTCATGGCATCCTCTGCGCGCATGATGCCAGCACCGGTGCAATATGTCAAACGCACCCAAGAGTTTGATTTTGCTGCTCATACGCCGTCCTATTTGACCGGTTCTTGGTACTATCATACCATTACCTTATCTTAAACAACCTCGCAGGTCTTGATGAACGCAATCGGCTGGTTCTCCTCATCCCTCTCGGAAGTTTTCTCCCGCGCATCGCATAAGGCCCACCACGCGCCGACGCTTGAGGAGGAAAAGGAGAAGTT
>DASPMW010000016.1:0-10370 GCA_035626855.1 Patescibacteria group bacterium | reverse complement strand
CATCCGCGTCGGGCTTACCAACTGGTGGTGGAATTCCTCCGGCAACTGCTTCCTCTGCGCGATGAAGCACCAGACGATGCAGCTCTCCGCCGACCAGGTCGATCAGAGCCGCGTGCTGGGCGGGCTGCTCGATGCCCAGATGCAGAACGAAATCACCAACGACATCAACCAAGAGCAGGTGGAAGCCTTCCGCCGCTACCAGCCGAACGAAAACTCCTGCACGCTTGACTCGCTTGCCACGAACGCGACGAGCGGCGGCGGCGTGACCAAGGCCTACCTGATGTCCCGCGCGCTTTCCCGCGCGATGGCGAAAGAGGCGCAGCCGCGCCGCGCCAACGCGGTGGGCAGCCCGTCGGAGAAGGGCGCCGGCGCTGAGGACAACTGGCTGTGGACCGACTACGTCAACAAGTGGTGCGATCCCGCGGTCGGCAACCAGGGCTGCACAGTCGCGGCCGACCCCGTGACGGCGCATCGCCACACCGACATCGCGACGCTGCTCTGGGGCGACAAGCAGACCATCGACATGACCGACCAGAAGCAGCGCGACATCGTCGAAGCGGCGACGCGCTATTTCATCAACCTGCGCACCCCGAACCCAGTGCCGGCGCAAGTCGTCGACCAGCCGCAGGGCGCGGAAATGATTCTCGACCGCCGCTCGCAAAGCGCGCGCCTCAACACCGTTTATAACGCGCTTGGCCAGCTGATCGCGGAACGCGCGGGCGGCTCCGGCGTCGATACCTCAAGCGTCCGTCTCGCGGCTGGCCTGCCGCCGGGCGATGCTGCGACCGACGCCAGCTACCGCGAGCTGATGCAGGCGATCACGATGGACCGCCACCGCGATCCGGCCTGGATCGTGCGCATGGTCAACGAACCCGAACAGGTCCTGCGCGAGCAGGGCTCCGTCAACGGGATCAAGATGCAGCAGATGAACGACCTTTATAAACGCTGGGAAGAGCTGCTGTGGATGTCGGCCGCGACCTATGCGACCAACCTTGATGCCGATATCCCGCATGATACTGACGACGCAGCACCCACACGGTAAGGAGCATGACAGGATGAAAAAATCCCTTATCATTTTCGCGGCACTTGGGTTCGTATTTCTTTTGACGGGGCCCGCTGCGGCTGTGTTCGAATGCCCCTGGACACCCGCCTCCGGCAACAACCCCTCCGCCGACGGCAATTATGGCGGCGACTCCACCACCGGCGGTCCGTGATTTACGGCTGAATTTAAACCCTGTTTTATTCGCACTGCTTGAATATTCTTCCAGTCCCGCGTAAGGGCGCTGCGTCAATACGCGGCATTGGCACACAATATCTCTTGTTCGTTTTGAATGAGGATTATTATGAGCCGCATTATTTCCGCCTTTGTCCTTTGCATCCTGCTGGTCTTCGCACATCCCCTGTCCGCGCAAGCCGTTTTCGAATGTCCCTGGGCGCCCGTCGCAGGCAATAATCCCTCCGCCGACGGCTGTCACGGCGGCATCGCCGAGGCCTGCGGCACGGCCGGGGATTCCGAACCCGACATCCCCTGCGAGCAGCAGCAGCCCCCAAAGGTAACCTCTCCCGCACCTGACTTCGACTATGCGGGTGCCATCAACCAGGCCAAGAACGAGCTGATTGCGGAAGGCGAAGACCTGACCGGCAATAATTGCGGCAAAATCGTCGAGCGGGCCTGCCGCTATATGCCGGGCGGGGCGGGGCTGCTCGCGAAAAATTATGGTGCGCAGTATAACGGCCATTCCATCGATTATATCGTCATGCCCGATGGCCGCGCCTGGGACGTGGTCGTCGGCTGCGGCGACAGCGGCGGCGGCAATGCCGGCATCGGCAACAGCGGTTGCTGCGGCCCCGCGGATGGCGGCGTCTGCGAACCGAATGACCGATATATTCCCTGCCCCTGATACCTTATGGAATGCTGCGGCGTAGCAAGGCCTTTCCAAAAATTGCGGATTTGAACAGGCGCTCGGACAGCGCATCGACACTACCTATTGTGTCTGGTATCTTTCGAATCAAGCTATCCATAGTTACGGGGATAACAGAATGCGACTGTCCTGGTCTGATCGGGAGGGGATCGCCCGCGCGCTGATCGAGGTTTACCCGACAGCGGAGCGGCTGAAGCTCACCCATGACGAACTGCTGCAGATGGTCGTCACGCTGCCCGATTTCTCGGGCCCCGTAACTCCGCCCAAGCCCGCCCACCTCGACGCCATCCTCTGGACCTGGATGCGCCTCGCCGACGAAGAAAGCGAGGGAGCAGCCGCATGACCGAAATGCCGCCGATCCCTTCCGACAACAATAAAAACGAAAACGGAAAATCGCTGCACTGGCATGTATTAGGGGGTAACAACAAGAACCGCATCGGCGCAAACGCCGGTCTTGCGGTTTATGAGGAAACGGGCGCGGACGGCGCCAAAAAAACCACGCGCCTCATGTTCGACGCCGGGGCGCTGATCGGCGAAAGCCGCTACCCCGAATATCCCGAACTTGCCTCCTGCGACAATGTCATTCCCGATATGGAGCGGCATTTTGGGAAAAAAGGCAGCGCGGAAAAGCCGCCCGAGCCGGTCAACGCGATCTTCCTCACGCATAATCACGTCGATCATGTGGGCGCGATCCCGTTTTACCTGCTGATGGGCTATGAGCTGCCCAAGATTTACGCCACGCCCTATACCGTCAAGCGCCTCGAGCAGGAACTGACCAACGCGAATATCGACCCCGAAGACTGGCCGGAAATGATTTCGATCGCGCCCGGCACGCCCGTGCAGGAGGGCAAGGTCAAGGTCAGCGCCTTCTGGGTTTCCCATTCCACGCCGCAATCCATCGGTTATTTCATCGAAACGCCCGAGGGCAATATCCTTAATCCCGGCGATTTCAAGCTCGACCCCACCGTCGTCTGGGGCCCGGCCTTCAACGCGCCTGAATTCTCGCGACTGATCGCGGGCAAGGATGTCAATCTGCTGCTGCTCGATTCAACGGGCGCAGACCGCGACATCCCGACCGTGCATGAGAAGGAAGTGCGCGATACCCTCGGTCGGCTCATGAAGAAGCATCCCGGCAAGCGCTTCGTCGTGGCCGTCATGAGCGGCTATGAGGAAAACGTCGCCTCGGTCGCGCAAGTGACGGCGGAGGCGGGGCGATCGCTCTGGATCTCCGGCTGGGCGCATGAACAATCGCTGGCGGCGCTGAAGGCGACCGGCATGACATTGTCGGACGCGCTCGGCCGCGAGCTGCAGGTGCGCATGCTCGACAAGGGAAAGGCGTCCAAGGATCTGGCCGAGGCGAAACCGGGTTCCGCCGTCGTGATCGTCACGGGCGCCTCCGGCTCCCCCAACGCCGTGCTGCCGCGCGCGGCCGACGGCACGCATCCGACGCTGAAGCTCGACCGCGACCATGACGTTATCCTGCTCGTTGCGACCTCGATCCCCGGGCAGGAAGCGATGCGCGAGCGCATGCTCTCCATCCTGCGCGCCAAGGGCTTCAAGGTGCTGACCAAGGCCGATGAAACGCTTTATTCCCATGCGCATGCCCGCCTTCCGGAACTGCTGGAATTCGCCAAGCTCGCCGATCCCAGAAACGTCCTGCCGATTCATGGCGACAAGCACCTGCGCGATGCGAATGGCGAGGCGATGGAGAAGATCGGCTATAAAACCCTGAGCGCCGATAACGGCGATGTGCTGAAGGTTTCGAAAAGCGGGATCGAATCCATCAATCCGGACAGCAAGGGCCGGCCGAAACTGGTCGGCTTCCGCACGCTGCAGGGCCAGCGCTGGAACGAGCGGAATTACATGCAGGTCAACGCGCCGCAGGACAAGCCCGATACCACGCAGACGCCCGCGAATAACGATAAGCCGAAAAAGCCACGCATCTTCAACGTCAATCCGCCGAAACCGCCCGCTGCCGCTTAAGCCTGGAGCAGGGGAGGCGGCCGTTTCGAGGGCGAGGTCTGCGGGCGCGGAGGCTCGGTGCGCAGCAGCGGGTCGCTCATGAACACGCCCTGAATGATCTGGCGGATCGCATCCGCCTTTTCCGGGTGCTTGTCCAGCAGGTCGCGGGATTCATCGACCAGTTTCTTGCGCGCCTGCAGCAGATATTTCACATCGCCCGGATGCGCGACGACGTCCTTGTCGCCCATGATCTTCGCCTGCAGGAAATCGTAGATCTGGTAGGGGTAAAGGCTTGGCGTGCCGCCGCCCATCATATCCTTGAGGGCTTCGCCGGCATCCTGCGGCGCGATGGTCTTTTCCGCTATAGCGGCCTTGAATTCGTAAGCGGCAGTGACGAATTTAACCGCCGCATCGATTGCCGCAGGATCGACCTTGTTCTGCTGTAGGGTGCGGAAATACTCCGCGCCAAGCGCGGCAACGCCCGACAGATGGGTTGCCTGTTCCGGCGTCAGCGCGGTTTTCTCGGTGATGTCATAGGCCATGTCGCGCAGCTGGTCGGGGGTGAGCTTGCGGAAGTTTTCGACGCCAAGTTTCTCGATGCGCGCCTGCAATTCGAAGAGCGCGGGATAGGTGGTGCCAACGATGGCGCCATAGAAATTGATGTTATCGGATTCATACGTCTTCGCGCGTAGTCCTTCGGTCGCGGCCACAGCCGTCGCACGGAAATTCGCGTATTCGGACACGAGGCTGGCGGAGCCGCCATCCTTCACCGTTTGCATCAGCGCGCCGAGATCCGAGAAAACCTCGGTACGGTGGAGGGCCATGACCTGGTCGAACCCCTGCGCGACCGTCACGCCCGGCAGGTAACGGGTGTCGAAAGCGCGCCATGCGCCCTTGGCATCGACGATGTCGGCCATCTGCTCGCGCGTGATCTGCACGTTCAGCTTCGCGCCGTCGAGCGCGTCGAGCGGTTCGCCGTCGGCGCTGCGCAGCTGGAAGGATTTCGCCATGTAATCCTGCGCCGAGAAGTTGGGGTTATAGGGGACGACAACCGCGCTAGCCTGCGCCAGCGCATCGCCGGTCAGGCCGGGGCGCAGCGCCTGCGGCGCAAAGCTTGCTGCCGTCATGCTGAACGTGACCTGCGAAATCGCCACAAGTTCCTGCGGCGCGAGGCCGGTGACATTCTTGGTGCCAAGGTATTCCGTGACGAGACCGGGAAATTGCTGAAGCGGCAGTTGCCGCAATTGAAGCGTCGTGCTCACCTGGTCGAGATCGACAAAGGCGATGCGCGGCGTGCCGGAAGGGCGGCTCGCGTTAATGCGTTTTTCCAGGGCCGCAAGTCGCTGGGATGCGCGCGTCACATAGTCGCGCTGCACGCGGGCAACCGAAACTGTGTCATTTTTCTGCGTTTGCGTCTGCGCGGGCGAAGGCGCCTGGTTTTGCGCCTGTTGGGCATTTACGGCGCCGCCAAAGGCAAGCGTCAGGCTCGCCACGGAGGTCAGCAGGACTTTTTTGAAAGCATTCATCGCACACCCCTGATTTGATTCAGATTTTATGTGCGACGACTATATATTAGAATATGGAAAACGTCAACGCGGTTTTGCGAGGGGCAGATTAGGCGCTAGGCCTCTGATATTAAAGGTAATTAATCAGGGATAGCTTGTTCACAATGCTCGTCGTCTCATAGGACGCCTGCAGCTGCGTCTGCAGCGCCTGAATCTGCACGACGATATCGGTCGTATCGGCATTCTCGGCCGAGCCGATGAGCCCCTGCAGCGTGGCCTTGTCCTGCTGGTGGTTTTCCTGCACGGCATTGAGCAGGTTGAAACCGCCGCCGATGCGCGTTGCCGCGGCATCAAGCTTGTCAACGCCCGCACGCGCGATGTTCATGATGTTCTGGATGACTTCATCGACATCAGCCGCCGTCGGGATATCGCCAGATCCCGGCGCCTGCATATTCGCCATGAAGCCAAGCGCCTTGATAATGTCCTGGAAGCCGTCTTCATCCGCCTTGATCGTGTAATTTAGTTCTGTCGTCGTGTCGATGCGTACGGTCACCTGTCCCGACGCCGAGAGGCCGGGATTAAGGCCGAGCTGCGCCGTGCCGAAGCCGGTGACATTCGCGTTCATCGTTGCGGTATCGGTCGTGCCGGCCAGCCAGTCCGTCACCTGCTGCTGGAAATTGGCGTTCAGCGTGTTTTCGTCGGAGAAGGGCGCATTCGTCGAATCCGAGCCCGCGAAGAGGTAGCGGCCGTCAATCTGCGTGTTGGCGAGATCCTGCACGAAATCGAGCGCATTCTGCGCGATGACCTTGAGGGAAGGGATATCCGCCGCGCTGTCGCGCACCGCCGTCGTGATGCCGTCGATCAGCTGCGTCACCGCGTCGCGCGCGGCCGTCATTGCCGTGTTCATCTGGTTGATGCGACTGGTCACTGCGCCAATATTGTCGAGATAGGTCTGCACGCGGCCAAGATCGGTGCGATTGCGCTGCACATTGGTCGCCTCGACGCCGAAACCGGCCAGCGTCTCGTTCTTCTTGCCGCTTGCCATCTGGCGCTGCAGGTCGGTCAGCGTCGCGTTCATCTCTTTCAGCCGCGCCACGTTCGCCTGGCTTGCGCCGAGGAAGGAAACCTTGGAAATGGTCATGTCATTTCTCCGTTATCTAGATCGCGTTCATCAGGTCGTCGAGCATCTGTTCGGATGCGGAAATCATGCGTGCCGCCGCCGCATAGGCGGTCTGCACGCGGATCAGGGCGGAAACCTCCTCGTCGAGGTCGACGCCGCTCTCGTCGCTGAAGCGGGTGGTCAGCGTCTGCAGGTAGCTGTCTTCCTGCGCGGCCATGTCGGTCGCGGTCGCAGCTTCCTGAGCCTGGTCGGTCAGCACGGCGCGGCTGAAATCGGCGACTGAGGCATTGGCGACCAGGCCGAGCGAAAGATTGCCGCCCGGGCCCAGGTGGCTCTGGCGGAAGGCGGCATGGGGTACGTTCGTGACCGTCACGCCCATCGCGGTGACCGGGGTGCCGACAGCGTTGGTCAGCTTGATATCGCCGCCATTCGTCGGGGTGAGCACCAGCTCGCCGCCGGTGCCGAGCGTCGCGGTGAGGTTCGGAATCGCATTCAGGGAAAGCAGCAGGTCCGCCGCCGAATCCCCGGGCGCGATGGAAACCGTGACCGGCGTCTGGCTGCCGACCTGCACCGTCATCGACGGATTTTGCGCCGGATAGGTTGTGAAGACAAGGCCGAGGTCCTGGATGCCCGCGCCGATATCGACATCGCTGATGGTGATGTCGCCCGTGCCGCTGATGACCAGTTGGCCGCCGCTTGACAGCTGCGCCGCGTTGATGCCGAGCGCCGCGTTGATATTGTTGACGAGGTCGGTTGCGGTATCGCCCGGGTTGATCGCGATATTGACCGTGCCCGTGCCGATATCGAGATCGAAGCTGCAGGGCGCGTTGATGTTCGGCGCTGCATCGAGATCGGGGGTATAGCTGTTGAGGCCGGTCGTGCCGACGACGCGGTTCGATTGCGTCAGGCCGAGCACGGTGAACAGGTCGCCGCCGGAAATATCGACAGTGCCGTTGGCGGTCTGGCCCTGATAGGCGCCAAGCGCGAATTCGGATATGCGGCGGATCACCTCGTTCGAGCCCGCCGGAATGACGGCATTGGTCGTCCCGGTGCGCAGAAGTTGCGGATTTGCGAGGATGCTTGCGTTCACGCGGATCTCGCCCGAAAAGCCGACATAGCCCGGCACAGCGGGGTCGGCGGTGTTCGCGGGCACGTTGCCATCCGCATCGGTGAAAAGGCGCAGGCCCTGCTGCTCGAAGCGGAAGGCCAGCTTTTGCGCCATTTCATCCATCTGCGCCTGATAGGTCGGCAGCGTTTCGTCGCGCAGGGTAAACAGCGCGCCGAGCGATCCGCCGATCTGGCCCTGCGGCACTTCGCTGCCATTCGCGCCATTGATGTGAAGCCCCTCCGCGCCGCCGCCGGGGTAAAAGGAGGTGGCCGAAAGCGCGCCGCCCTGGAAATAAAGCTGCTGCGCCGTGCCGTCCGCCAGCGTCTGGCCCTGCTTCGTCATCACCGTCATCTTGTTCGTGCTGTCGGTGAAGGTCGATACCTCTATATACTGCGACACCTGCGCGACCGCCATGTCGCGCTTGTCCTCGAGATCCGCGCTGGATTTTCCCTGCGCGGTCAGCGTCTGGATCTGCACGTTCAGGCTGGCGATGACTTTCAGCTGGGCATTGACCTTGGTCACGCCATCCGCGATCTTCGCCTGGGTTTCCGTGCGCATGTCATTCAGCAGCGCCGAGAAATCATTGAAGGTTTTTGCCACCTGCTGCGCCTGGGTGACGGTATTCGACAGCTGCGTCGTGCTGCTGGGGTCGGAAGACAGGGTCGAGAAGGCATCCCCCAGCTTGCCGATCTTCGCGGAAATGGAGGCTTCCGCCTCCGTCGCGCCGTGGAAGGACTGGATGCGGTCAAGGAACGCGCTCGCAACCGTGGAGGCGGAGGAGACGCTCGTCTGCTTCATCATGTCGCGGATCAGGTTCTTGTCGACGCTGCGCATGATCGCGTCGATATCGACGCCCATGCCGACGCCGCCGACCACCAGCGTTTCGGTCGGCAGAATTTTCCGGGTATATCCTGTCGTCGATGCGTTCGAGATATTGTTCGAAATGGTATCGAGCTGGCGCTGTGCCGCCCGAAGCCCGCTTAAAGCCGCATCTAATGCTAATGTTGACATGGCAGCCCACTGTTAGAAACTTTTCATCCGTGGATATATAAGCAAAGCCTGTGCCAGTTCAGCCTGCAGGGAAAAAACCAATAAATTCAACGATAATCAGCGCCACTCCGCTATCACGTTCAAAAATGGCATGCCCTTTGCAACGCTTTGGGCAGAGGAGTTGCGAATAGGCCGATGATTACATCAAACACCTATACCGCCCGCGCATGGGGCCAGGAAGACCGGACGGCAGGATCGATGCCGGGCGCGTCGCCGGCACCCGTCGCTGATTCCGCCTCATTCTCCGATATGGTCGAAGGCGCGGATAAAACGAAGGGCGCGGCCGATACATCAGAAACCTCCGAAACCGCCAAAGCCGGCGAAAAGCATCACAAGAAGGGCGGCTTCCTCGCCTTCCTCGCGGCGATCATCGACGTCATCAACCCGTTGCAGCACATTCCCGTCATCAGCACCATCTACCGCCATCTTACCGGCGATGAAATCAGCCCCGCCGCGCGCATCGCGGGCGACGCGCTGTACGGCGGCCCGATCGGCGCGGCCGTTGGCATCGCCAATGTCGCGATCGAGAAAAAAACCGGCAAGGATATCGGCGGCAACATGATGGCCATGCTCTCGGGCAAGCATCACAAGGATAAAGAGGAAGAGCCGCAAATCGCCAACGCCAACGGCCAGCGGCTGCAGGATATCGCCTGGAACGACGCCGCGACGAAGGCGCTGCCTCCGATCGACATACCCGTCAATGGCGGTGCCGCGCGTGGCACGCCGGACCTGCCGGGCCATGCCGCGCCGCCTGCTGCGAAGCCGGACGGCTCCGGCGGCGAAATGCCGCATATCATCGTTCCCGCGCCGCGCGGGGAAGACATGGTTGCGGCAGACCCCGCGCCCGATAGCGCGGCGGCAGCCAATGATGACGACGGCTCGCGCAATGCGCTGCTTGCCTTTGCGCGCGACATGCGCGGCGGCGCGGCGGATGCCGTCGACGTCACCGATCAGATCAAACAGGATTTTCGTTCAAACCCGGGACCCGCTCCTACAAAGCTGTCCTATCGCACGGGTGCGACCGAGAATGAACCGCTGGCCTACTCCTACAAAGAAGGTTCGGTTCAAGCCACGAAGAGCGGGCCAGCTACCGCGACCGGCAAAATGCCGGCGCAGGGCATGGTGAATGTCAAAACCGCACTTCATCCTCAAGAAGTTCCGGCGGACGCGGGCGAGAATCGCGCCGTGCCGCCGGAACTGATTGCGCAACGCATGATGGCGGGCCTCGACCAATATGCCGCCATGCAGCGCCTTTCCTCGGCCGCCGGCACGCCCTGAGTTTTTGATTTCGACGCAGGCGTGTGGCATGATGCGGCATGAACATCATCGTCCAGACCTCCGCGACCGACGCGACCACCGGCCTGCTTTTCATCGGCCAGCAGCGCTATGAATGCACGCTCGGCCGCACCGGCGTGACGCTCGACAAGCAGGAAGGCGACGGCAAGACCCCGATCGGCACCTATCCCCTGCGCTATCTTCTCTACCGCGCCGACCGCATCGAAAAACCGGTGACCGGCTTGCCTGCGCACGAACTGACGCCCGATACCGGCTGGTGCGAGGATCCGGCGCATCCCGATTACAACAAGCAGGTCACGCTGCCGCATGACAGCACCCATGACCGCATGACGCGCGACGACAACCTTTATGATATCTGCGTGATCGTCGGCTATAACGACGCGCCCGTGGTGCCCGGAAAAGGCAGC
>DASPMW010000015.1:0-6975 GCA_035626855.1 Patescibacteria group bacterium | reverse complement strand
CGGCGTCGCGATCAGGAACGGCAGGAAGACGGATTTTTCGTTCTTGTAAAGGCCGGGCGCCACGAACAGCCATATCTGCGCGGCGATGACCGGGAAGGAAATAAACCCGCCCGCGAAGGCGGCGAGCTTCAGGTAGGTGATGAAGGCTTCGCCAAGGCCGGTGTAGATCAACCGTCGGTTCTCCCCGGGCAGCACGTTGGCGAGCGGCTGGACGAGGAATTCATAAATCTGTGGTGCGATGAAATAGCAGAGCACCGTCGCGACCGCGAAGAACAGCATGCTGATGATCAGCCGCCGCCGCAGCTCGACCAGATGCTCGACGAGCGGCATCTGCTTTTCGCCTGGTTCACTTACCGGCATCGCCTCGCTCCTTCGGAAGCATGGCGAGGCGGCGGCGCTCCTCCTCCGCCAGCTGGCGCTCGATTTCAAACTGCAGGTTCTCGCCGCCGGCCTTGTTGGCCTCGCGCGTGATTTCGTTCAGTTCTTCGTCATGAATGATGCGATCGAGCGACTTCTGGATGTCGCCAGTGAATGTTTTAATCTTGCGGGTGAATTTGCCGGCCGCGTAAAGGACGCGCGGCAGGTCCTTGGGGCCGATGACCACGACGGCGACTGCCAGGAGCACCAGCATCTCTGACCAGGCGACGTCGAACAAAGTCAGACGTCCTTTTTGTCCGTGGGCGGCAGGATTTCAGATTTCGGCTTGTCGTCCGAGCCGTCTTTCAGCCCGTCCTTGAAGCTGCGCAGGCCCTTGCCGAGATCACCCATGATCTGCGGAATGCGGCCCTTGCCCATGCCAAACAGCAGCACGAACACCAGAACGACGACCAGGATATGCCAGATGGAAAGTCCCATTATTTATCTTCCTCATCTTCGTCTTCTTCGTCGTCGCCGTCTTCTTCGTCGTCGGAGTCATCATCATCATCATCATCATCGTCGTCATCGTCGGAATCTTCGTCGTCGTCGTCGGAATCGTCATCCGAGTCATCTTCCTCGGAATCTCCGAGCTCGTCGTCTTCATCCGAAGCTTCTTCGTCATCGGCATCATCTTCGTCGGCGTCGTCCTCGTCCTCATCCAGCTCTTCGTCGTCCGCTTCATCCTCGTCGGACTCTTCTTCCGCCGCATCATCGGCAGAGGCTGTGACATCGAGATCATCGGCGGAGCCGCCCTCTTCCGTCACTTTGCCGACGAGGTCCTCGTCGGTGACTTCCTGCGGGTCCTGCTCCTGCTTGTTCTCGTTCTCGTCGAACAGGTCGGCAGTCGGCATTGCCTCGACCGCGGGGCGCTTGTCGAGCAGGCCGGCGGCCTTCAGCTCTTCCATACCCGGCAGGTCTTCGAGTTTTTCGAGGCCGAAATGATCAAGGAACCCCTGCGTCGACAGCCAGGTGACGGGGCGGCCGGGAACTTCGCGGCGCTTGCCGGGCTTGATCCAGCCGGCTTCCATGAGCGCGTCGAGTGCGCCCGGCGAGGTCGCGACGCCGCGGATGTTTTCGATCTCCGCGCGCGTGACAGGCTGGTGATAGGCAATGATCGCCATCGTTTCCATGGCGGAGCGGGTGAATTTTTTGGGCTGTTCCTTTTCGAGGCGCAGGCGGTCGCCAAGGTCGGTCGCCGTGCGCAGCGCCCAGCGGCCGTCGCGTTGTACGAGATTGATGCCGCGGTTCGAGAATTGCGCCTGCAGGTGCTCGAGGATGATCGGGATCAGCGCCTTGCGCTCCGCCGGAAAACGCTCGCCGATCTGGGAGACGGAAATGGCCGACGAGGTCGCGAACAGGATCGCCTCGACCAGGCGCACATCTTCCTGCGTCATTTCGGGAACGGGGGCGTCGGGGTCTATTTCGTCCTCGACGGGGGTTTCCGCCACAACTTCTTCGCCCGAAGCTTCTTCCGCTGCAAGCGTTTCGTCCTCGGCAACGGCCTCGTCGCCGGCTTCGACGGTCTCTTCCTGCGCGGCTTCGACGTCGATCACTTCTTCCGTGACCGTTTCAGCCTGCTGCTTTTTCTTTGCTCTTGCCATGATCAGGCCCCTTCTTTCCGGGCGTCGTCTTCATCCGACGCGAATTCTTCTTCAGCGCTCTCCGCCTCTTCAACGAGCGCTTCGTCCGTCACGATCTCTTCGTCGAAAATTTCTTCGGAGATCACTTCTTCCTCCGCCTCGGCCTCGACCGCTGCCGTTTCGCCAGCCTCTTCAGCCTCGGCGGCCGCTTTGGCTTCGGCCGCTGCCGCTTCTTCCGCCGCGGCGATTTCCTCGAGCGCTTCGGATTCAGCGAGCTCGCTGCGGTCGATCGGCGTTTCTTCCGGCATCTCGATGTTTTCGTTCACCGCATCCTGGTTGACGGGCTTGCGGATGAAGATCGGCGCGTAATTCTTTTCCTGCTGGATCTGGATCATGCCGCGCTTGCACATCTCGAGCGCGCCGCCGAAGGTGGAGGCGATCGCCGAGCGCTTGACGATGCGGTCCTTCAGCCCGCCCGGCAGGAACATGAACAGCGAGACCCATTCCTGCGGGATCTTGCCCATCATGTTTTCCATCCGGGAGATCGCTTCCTCGAGCGTGAACAGCTTGACCGGATTCAGCTTGTAGACCGAATTCTGCTGGCGCTGCTTGACATCGCCATACGCCTTCAGCAGGTCGTAATAGGTCATGTCGTATTTGGAGATATATTGCACGGGCAGCCCGTCGGGCTCGCCGCGCGCGAAAATGTTGTAGCCGAGGCGCGGCAGGCGGAACAGCTCGTCCGCCGTCTTGCGCATCGCCTCGAGGCGGCGCAGCTGGAACTGGAGCGCGTCGGCGATTTCCTGCGCGGTCGGCTCGGCCTGTTTCAGCTCCTCGACCGGGATCAGCAGGCGCGATTTCAGGTAGGCGAGCCAGGCCGCCATGACGAGGTAATCGGCCGCAAGCTCGAGCCGCAGCGACTGCGCCTTCTGGACGAATTCAAGATACTGGTTGGCGAGCGAGAGAATGGAAATTTTGGCAAGGTCGACCTTCTGGTCGCGCGCAAGCGTGAGCAGCATGTCGATGGGTCCGTCGAACCCGCCGAGATAGAGCAGCAGCTGCTCGCTCTCGAGACGGTCCTTGAGGACGTCTTCCTCGAATTTGGGGCTTTCCGCTTCGCTCATCCGATCCTTCGCTTTTCGATCAGTTGCTCCAGTTTGGCCTGGAGTTCTTGTCTGTTGTCGTTACCCTTTTTCAGCCATTTCGTGCGCTGCGTTTCCGCATCCGCGACCCGCTGCGCCGCTTCGGCGGTGAGCTTCGGGGTGAACTGAAGCGCCGCGACGCGGTCCTCGAACGAGGCGTTGCAGAGCATCGTCAGGTCCATGCCCGACGCCATGCTTCCCTTCACCCGGCTTTCCAGCGTACCGCCCAGGGCCTTCATCGAAATATCGTCGGCCAGCAGCACGCCGTTAAACCCGATTTCGCCACGAATGACGTCAGCGACGACACGGGCGGAAAGCGTAGCGGCAGAATCAGGATCTACGGAGGAGAATACCACATGCGCCGCCATCGCCCAAAGTGCCGTTTTCATATCGGTGGAGCTGAGATATTTGAAGGGCTTGAAGTCGATTTCTGATAGCTCGGATAAGGGCGCGTCCGTCGCGGGCAGTGCGAGGTGGCTATCAACCTTTGCGCGACCATGGCCGGGGATGTGTTTGATAACAGGCGTGATCCCGCCGTCGAGCAGACCGCGGCACACCGCTTCGCCCAAACGACCGACCATTTCCGGCACGTTACTATAAGTGCGGCTGGCGGCGAGGAATTCGTGACAGTCGGGCGCGGGCACATCAACGACCGGCGCGCAATTGACGCTGATGCCAAGATCGGCCAAATCGAGCGCCATCAAGTAGGAATTGATGCGCGCGGCATCCCTGCCCTCCTGCTCCGACGCATTCGCCAGCTCGCCGAAGATTTTTGCGGCCGGGTATTCCGTCCATTCCGGCTGCTTGAGGCGTGAGACGCTGCCGCCTTCCTGGTCGATCAATACCGGCAGCCCATCCCAGCCCACGCATTCGCGGACGGAGGCGACGAGCTCCTTCACCTGCTGTTTGGAGACGCAGTTGCGCTTGAACAGGATAAAGCCGGCGGGACGTTCGGATTTCAGGAGGTCTTGTTCCTCTTTCGAAAGCTCGGTGCCGGTCGCGTCGATTATGATGGCCTTATGATCAGTCAATTGCATAATAGTTTCCTTCTAGGTATTAATTCAAATTACCTCGATGGGGCATCGATTTTTGGCATTTCACCTATACTCGCACTAATAAGCCAGCGATCAACTATCTCTCGAGAGCTAACATCTAAACTGTCGTATCCATTCTTGTCGATTGTACCAAGTTTGATCCAAATCTGCACGAGTGACTCAACACAAGTCAGCTTAAGGCTTTCATTACTCGGCATGGAGTGGATCGCCCTTAATAGAATGATTTGCGCGCGTTTATCGCTCCAATGTATCTCATAAAGCTTCTCCGCAGCATCGTCCTTCCATGCGTCGTTCGGGCTATGAAACAATATCTCCTGTAATTGCTCAACCGTCATCACAACCGGGCGTTATTTGGCACGATACACTTCGTTAACTTACTTAACATGGCGGACAACGCCGTTTTCGTCCTTCTCGCCCCATTTGCGTGACTTGTTAATTTCCATCTTGCGCAGCACCGCCGCATAAAGTTCGTCGGTGGTGAAGCCGGATTTGCGCACGGCGTCGAGCAGCAGGATGGTGCAGTCGGCCCATTCCAGAATGTCGGACGGGTCGGCCGCGGCTTCCATCGCCTCTTCCGCCAGGTGATGGGCTTTCGATTGCGGCGTGCTGGCGCCGAAGGTCTTATCGGTAAATGCGCCGATATCGTCCTGCAGCTGCTGCCAGCGATCCGCCATCAATGCACCACGATGCAGCCGGTGCCGGCAGCCTTCAGCGCCTTGCAGATCTCGCCCGCCCGCGCTTCCGACGGCGCTGCCGCCTGCAAACGGTTGAGCGTGCCGGTCGCTGTCTGCGCCTTTTGCGTGCGCATCGTCAGCTTGCCGAGCGTTTGCGGGTATTTGCGCTGCAGCTTGCCCCAGTCCGCCTTCGCCGCCGCGAGGTCGCGGTAAGCGCCGAGCTGGATGTAGATGCTGCCCTTGGCCGGAGCGGTTTTCGCAGTCGCCTTCGCCGTTTCGGTTTTCAGCGTCTCGATCTTGATCGGCTTATTCTCCGCCGTTTCAGTTTTCGACGGGGCGGGTTTTTCGGCTGCCTTCACCGGCTCGTCCTTGACAGGCGCGATCACCTTTTCGGTGTTCTCGGTCACGGGGGCGACCTCGGGCTCGGTGGTTAATTTTTCGATACGGCGCTCGGCGGGCGCAGCGCCGATCACTTCGTCTTTATCCACCGGCTCCTCCGGCGGCGCGCCGAGGCGCTCGACGCGGGCGGTGTCCGTATCGCGGTTCTCGATCGGGTCGAACACCGTGCTGTCCTGATGCGGCACTTCCATGCCGCCCGGATTTTCAGGCTTGAATTTATAGGCAGCGGTTTCTGCCGCGATCGTCGGGATATCGATGCCCGCATATTTTTCCTGCCCGCGCGGATAGGCGTACCAGATGATCGCGGCGAAGGCGAATACGGTGAAGGCGGTGAGCAGGCCTTTCGGGAACATGCGGCGCGGCTCGGGGATCGTGCGCTGGCGGTTCATGTAGAACGAGCCGATGTTTTCCTCGTCCTGCGGCTGTGGGGTCATGTCTGTCATCCGTGCATCTCCTCTACCGGCGTCACGCCCATGACCGCGAGGCCGGAGGCAATGACGGTTTTAACTGCCAGCACCAACGCAAGCCGCGCCATGTTGAGTTCCTTGTCGTTTTCGTGCAGGAAGCGCAGGCTTCCATCGTCGCGCCCCTTGTTCCAGAAGCCATGGAATTCGGAAGCGAGGTCGTGCAGGTAGAACGCGATGCGGTGCGGCTCATGCGCTTCCGCAGCCGCCTCCACCGCGCGCGGCCAGCCCGCCATGAAGCGCACCAGCTGCAATTCGTCGGGCGTCGTGATTTTCGTCAGGTCCGCTTTCGCCAGCGCCGCCGGCGACAGGTCGGCATCGGGGAACATCTCCTTCGCGTTGCGCAGGACGGAGGCGCAGCGCGCATGCGCGTATTGCACGTAGAATACCGGGTTGTCCTTCGACTGCTCGATCACTTTCGTGAAGTCGAAATCAAGCTCGCTGTCGGGCGTGCGCGTCATCATGAAGAAGCGCACGGAGCCCGCGCCCACTTCCTCGACGATTTCGCGCAAGGTGATGATGTTGCCCGAGCGCTTGGAGAGCTTCACCGGCTCCCCGTTCTTGAACAGCTTCACCATGCCGCAATAGACGACGTTGAGGCGGATGTCCTTCTGCTCGCCAGCAAGCGCGGCGATCGCCGGGCGGATTTTTTCCTCGTAGCCGTGATGGTCCTTGCCCAGCACGTTGATCATCCACTTAAAGCCGCGCTGTAGCTTGTTATAGTGATAGGCGATATCGGGCATGATATAAGCCCAGGTGCCGTCGCGCTTTTTCAGGGGACGGTCGGAGGAGTCGCCGAAATTGCTGGAGCGGAACAGCGTCAGCTCGACCGGCTCCCAATCCTCCATCTCCTTGCCCTTGGGCGGCGGCAGCGTGCCCTGGTAAATGAGGCCCTGCCCGTGCAGCGAGGTGAAGGCTTTTTCAAGCGTGCCGTCCTCGATCATCACGCGCTCGTTCGAGAACACGTCATGGTGGATGCCGATGAGGTCGAGGTCTTCGCGGATCATCTTCATGATGTGTTCAACCGCGAATTCGCGCACGGGCTGCGTCCATGCGGTTTCCGCGACGCCGAGCCACTGCTTGCCGTCGCGCGCGACCAACGCCTTCGCGACATCCTTCATGTATTCGCCGGGATAGAGGCCTTCGGGGATCGCGCCGATATACTCGCCGAGCGCCTCGCGGTAGCGCAGGTAGGCAGTTTGGGTCAGCACGTCGATCTGCTTGCCCGCGTCATTGAAGTAATA
>DASPMW010000014.1:0-6433 GCA_035626855.1 Patescibacteria group bacterium | reverse complement strand
TGCCGGAAAGTCGCCGTCGCCTGTTCCGCAAGTGTAGTCTTTCAGCGATTTCCCGCCCATGCTGAATTCGACGAGCGCGTATTCGTAACCAGTGCTGGCCGCGCAGCGCATGTATCCGCCGCCCGTTCCGCCCCGCGCCTTGTCGACGAGCGCGCGCAGCCCATCCTGTGTATCCGCCGGCAGCTTGATGATTGAGGTGCCGGTCATCTTGTAGGAATTCCGGTCGAAGGCGCTGGCGATAAAGGTCCCGTCGTTGAACAGGTGGAAGGATTCCGTGCTGCCCGCAAGCGGCTGGAAATAGGCGTGCAGGTAGAAATCTTCGGCCAGGTCGGCCGCCTCGAAAGCCTTGCCAAGAGTTGAGAATATTTCCTGAAATTTTTCGGGAGGCGGTTCGGGCGAAGAAAACGCCTGGTGCGCCGTGCCGTCGTAAAAATACAGGTTGTTCGGATCGGTATAGCTGCCGCCGCCGGTCGGGCCTTCCGCAAACCAGGCGGCGACTTCGGCGAAGAGGGTGGCGACGGCGCTGTTCTCGCCGCGGCGGATGTCGAAGCCGGGATGCACCGCGTCATATTTTTCGCTGTCGATTTTTTTGCGGACGATCAGCCCGTTTGACAGCACAAGATACTCGACGAAGCACTCCGCACCGGCTTTGCAGGGCTTTTTCTCCCGCACCATCTCGAAATAGGCATGAGCGGGCTGGGCCTCGCGCGGGATCATGACGCGCGCCTGCGCGACGCCCGCAACGACCATCAGGGCAAGCAGGGCAGTGGCGCGCCAGCGCATCAGCTCGCCTTCCGCAACGCGGTAGCGCGTTCTTCGAGAACCTTCACGCCGGGAAGCGTCTTGCCCTCCAGCCATTCGAGGAAAGCACCGCCCGCCGTCGAAACATAAGTCATTTCTTCCTCGACGCCGGCATGAACAAGGGCGAATACGGTGTCGCCGCCGCCCGCGACGCTGATGATTTTGCGCGCCTTGGTCAGTTCCGCCACTTTCTTCGCAAGCGCGGTCGTGCCGGCATCGAAAGGCTCGGTTTCAAACGCGCCCATCGGGCCGTTCCACAGCACGGTCTTCGCGCCTTCAAGCAGTTTGCCAAGCTCGGTCACCGTTTCGGGCCCGATATCCAGCATCATGTCGTTGTCTTTCACGTTATCGACGGCGATCGTTTTGGTCGGCGGGTTCGCCTTGAATTCGGTGGCGACGATCGCGTCGGTCGGCAGGAAAACCTGGCATTTGGATTTTTTCGCTGTGTCCATGATCATCAGCGCCTGGTCTTTCATCTCCCGCTCGCACAGGGATTTGCCGACGGGGTTGTCCTGCGCGGCCAGAAAGGTATTTGCCATGCCGCCGCCCAGCGCCAGCACATCGATCTTGGTCACGAGGTTGTTGAGAAGATCCAGTTTCGTGGAAATCTTGGCGCCGCCGACGATGGCGACGACGGGGCGCTCCGGCTGCTCCAATGCGCTTGCGAGTGCGTTCAGCTCCGCTTCCATGAGCCGCCCGGCATAGGAGGGCAGGAGTGCCGCAATGCCATGCGTCGTCGCATGGGCGCGGTGCGCGCAGGAAAAGGCATCGTTCACGTAAACATCGCCCAGCTGTGCAATCGCCTGCGCGAAGGATTTATCATCCTTCTCTTCTTCCGGGTAAAAGCGAACGTTCTCGAGCAGGATAACGTCGCCGTCTTTCATCTCCGCGATCCCCTTCCGCGCGGAATCGCCGATGCAGTCATCGACGAAGCGCACGGACTGGCCGTAACGCTCTGACAGCGCCTTGCTGACCGGCCGGAGCGACAGGGCCGCGTCCTTGCCCTTCGGCCGGCCGAAATGGGAAAGGATGACGGTCTTCGCGCCCTTGGCCGAAAGTTCAACCAGTGTCGGCACGAGGCGGGTAATGCGCGTGTCATCGGTGACAGCGCCGTCCTGCATCGGCACGTTCAGGTCGGCGCGCAGCAGGACGACCTTTCCTTCGGGAATGAAGTCATCGATGGTGAGAAACTTTTTCATTGTGGTTCCATGGTTGCGGTTGATTACTTGACGGGGAGTGTCCGGAATTTATCGGTCGCGCGGACAAGGGCAGCCGCGATCGGCGGCTCGAAAGCGGAATGGCCCGCCTCGGGCACGAGGACCCATTCTGCCTCCGGCCAGGCCTGGTGGAGTTCCCAGGCCGTCTCCATCGGGCAGACGACATCATAGCGTCCCTGCACGATCACGGCCGGGATATGGCGGATCTTGTGGATGTTCCTCAGCAGGTAGTCTTCCGGCGCGAATTTGTTGTGGATGAAGTAGTGCGCCTCGATGCGGCTGATGGGCAGCGAGTGGGCGGGATCCTTCGCGTCCTCCGCCATTTGCTCGCGCGGCACCAGCATGCAGCAATAGCTTTCGAACGCGGCCCAATGCTGCGCGGCCTTCAGGCGGACATCGTAATTCTCGTGGGTCAGCAGCTTGTAAAAGTTGTTAAGAGGGTCGCCGCGCTGCTCCTCGGGCAGCCCGCGCAGGAACTGCGCATAGGCATCCGGGTAAATCGCGCGCACGCCCTTCAGGAACCAGTCGATTTCCCGCGTTGTCATTAGGAAGATGCCGCGCAGCGTCAGCGACGCGACGCGGTTCGGATGCGCAATCGCGTAGGCAAGCGCCAGCGTCGAGCCCCAGGAGCCGCCGAAGACGTGCCATTTCAGGAAGCCGAACTTCTCGCGCAGCATTTCGATGTCCTGGATCAGTAATTCGGTCGTGTTATTGCGCAGCTCGCCGGAGGGCTGCGACTGGCCCGAGCCCCGCTGGTCGAAGATGATGATCCGGTAATGCGCCGGGTCGAAGAACTGCCGGTGCTTCGGGCTCGATCCAGCGCCCGGCCCGCCATGCAGGAACACAACCGGCGCGCCATCGCGGTTGCCGGACTGTTCGTAATAGATCGTGTGGACGTCATCGACCTTGATGAAGCCCGCGTCAAACGGAATCAGCGGCGGGTAGGGGGCCGGCAGCGGCGGAGGGTTGGTCATTATTTTTTCTTGCCGGGAGCCAGGGATTTGCGGATCTCGCTCTCCATGCCGACAAATTCCAATTGCTCCGGATGGGTGACCTCGATCATAGGGCCGCTGTTGTCCTTCACCCAGCCGCGCACGCGGATGCGGTGGTCTTTCCAGCGCCAGGGCGTGAATACGTGGTTCTCCTCGTCAACGAAGTTGTTGCCGAGCGTCTGCTCCATGATGAAGGTGAAGTCCTTCGCCGGATTTTCGCCATAATTGAAATAGTATTTATCCTGCACGCCCTTGGCGCTCTTTACGATGTCCTCGACCACCTGGAACGAATTCATCGATTTGTCGAGGATGCTGGTGGCGTTCTTCACCATGAAGGCGGGCGCTGCCCAGAAGCCCTTCCGCTGGTTCCGCGCGATGGTCTCATAGGAATACAGCTTCCTCACGAGGTCGCGGTTGCGCGGGGTCGAGTCAACCCAGGCAAGGCCCTGCAGCACGAGATCGGCCTGCATCCATTCGTTGTTTTCGGTGACGATATGCCCCGCGAGGTTTCCGTAGCGGTCATTGAGCATCACACCCGGGAAGTTGCGCTGATAAACGCCGACCTTTTTGCCGACATAGTGCGACTTCATGTAATCGAGCGCCTTCCCGTCGTATACGACGGGGATGCGCACATTGATAAGGGAATAGACTTTGCCATCCTCGAAGCGGATGAGGGTAGTTTTGAGAATTTCCTTCACGGTGCCGACGGCGACGAGGTCGAGGTCGGTCGGCGCCGTGGTAATCGGAATATATGGCTTCTTGCGCTCGAAGGGGTTGGTGTCAACCGCGGCGCCCTGATCCTCCTCCTGGGCGCGTGCGACAGGGCCCGCGCCGGCGAAAAGGGAGACGAAAAAAACAGCGGCGATAAAGCCGGAAAGAATGCGTTTTGTCATGCCCGAAGGTATCACGAACGCCGCTCTTTTGACAATATCGCCGCTGTATTATGGTTCGGTTTAGCCTTATGCCGTCTCGAACAGGGCATGGGCATCTAGGCCCGCGTCCTGCACTTTTATGAGAATAGACGCGCGCAGCTTGTCCATCGCGCGCTGCTCCAGCTGGCGGACACGCTCTTTCGAAATGCCGAGCTGTTTCCCTAAATCCTCCAGCGTAACGACGTCGTCGTTCATGCGGCGCTCTTCGATGATCGTGCGCTCGCGGTCCGACAACTCGCCCAGGGCTTCATTCAGCCAGGTAGAGCGGGTGGCGTTGTCCTTCATGCCGATGACCACCTGTTCGGGGGTCGCGTGCTTGTCGGCCAGCAGGTCCTGCCACTCGTTATCGCCTTCCTCGCCGATCGGCGCGTTCAGCGACTGGTCGCCGCCATTCATGCGCGCTTCCATCGAGATGACTTCTTTCTTGTCGACGCCGAGTTCCTTGGCGATCTGCGTCACCGCATCGTCGTCGAGGAAATCGCGGGCCGACTGGCCCTGGATCTTCGCGCGCAGGCGGCGCAGGTTGAAGAACAGCGACTTCTGCGACGCCGTGGTGCCCGTACGCACGATCGACCAGTTGCGCAGGACATAGTCCTGGATCTGGGCGCGGATCCACCAGGTGGCGTAGGTCGAGAAACGGTTCTCCAGCGCGGGTTCAAAGCGCGCAGCCGCTTCCATGAGGCCAATATTGCCTTCCTGGATCAGATCGCCCATCGGCAGGCCATAGTTCTTGAACTTGGCCGCGATAGCGACGACGAGGCGCGTGTAGGAGCGGATCAGCTCGTGCAGCGCTTTTTCGTCGCGTTTATCTTTCCATTTGCTGGCAAGATTCAGTTCATGTGTACGCTCGAGCAGGGGCTCGTCCATCGCCTGGCGGATATAGCGCAGGTTGGCGCGTTGCGTCGTGGGATCGTCAAGGTGAGCCATGATAGCCCTCTTTCTTTCTATAACCCGATTATGGCGGCTGGGGAGTCAGCGATTGTTGCTTCTTGTACTACTTGTACGCAGGCCGGCCTTGGCCGGATCATCCCCATCCTCATAATACCCGGTAGTGGTTAATGGTACCTGAATGCCCTGCAAGGATTGTGCCTCTTTAATCCTATGATTTACATGGCAATTCGGGCCGGGTCTGCTGCCGAGCAGCAATGTTGCGCGACGGGCCGGAAATTGTTCGCTATGTATCAATTTCAAGCCCAACCTCTCGATTTATCCAACACCCGAGGCAAGGCTTTATCCGAAAAATAGATTCAGGGAACCGCACCCAAAAGTTACACGGGAGGGAAAATTATTTCCTGTGGTTGTCTGTCAGGCGGCAATTATTTCGAGCACGTCGCCGTTACATGACAGCTGTGCGCACACAAGCTTACCGCCACGCCCACAACCGCCGTCGAGGCTAATGGAGGATGGACCGAGCTGTACGCCGCCGAGTTCGGGATCGTGTCCGCGCACGACGGCGCGAAACGGTGAGTAGGGCGCCATATCGTTGAAGTTCCGGCTGCCCCACCAGAAGCTGTCGCCCTGTTCGGTGAGGGGACGGGCAGGGTTCAATCCCGCATGCACGAACAGGATGTTATTGTCGTTGCTCGTTTTATGCTCGGTAAACGCGGCGCGGCGCAGGATCGTTTGGAAAGCTTCGTGTCCCGGCGTTTCGCGGATCTTCAGCTTGAGCCCGTTCGACCAGCGCGTAAGGCTCATGGTGCCCTCGCGCGCGGTGCGGCGAAGCTCCTCCAGCGATGATCCGTAAGCGAGCAGCATGCCGTCGAGCCCCGGCACATGTGCAGCCATCCACTCGACGAGCTGCGGCGGGTTCGGCGCGAACTGGAGCTGGAGGATCTTGCTCCACATCTCTTCCTGCTGTCCCCGCAGGTAGACGATATCTTCGGCGCGCACGCCTTCCTTCGCCATCAGGCTGCGCCGGAAATAAAGCAGTTCGTTCATGGTGCCGAGCGCGTCGCCTGATGCGCCGCCGAGGTAATTGCCGGTATAAACCAGCCGGTCGCCCGGCTCGAACTTGTCGTATATTGTCTTATGGATGGGGCGAAGCTGGTTCAGCGCACCGTGGATCGCGGATACCGTCCAGATTCGCTTCGGCTGGCCCAAGTTGCTGAATTTGTGTTTAAAAGACATGATTCCTTATACGCCCTTTCTTCCGCTACCTAAAGCCGGAGTTACGTTTTGACATAACTTTGGCGTTTTGCTACCGTGGTTGCTCATCCGACACGGACCAGACATGCCCCACGCGCCGCAAAAAAATGCCTTCAATCTTGCTTCGGCCCAGCTGAATTACAGCCCCGAAGACGTCGCGGCGTTTATCGAACTGGTTCGTCACCGCTCGAAAGAAGCGGTCGAAGGCTTCATTGCGCAAAAAGGCCGCGCGATCGTTCATGTGCGCGATGCCGAGGGGATGAGCCCGGTCATGCACGCCTCGCATACCGGCCATTCGGCGACCATTGAACTCCTGATCAAGCATGGCGCGGATATAGACGCCCCC
>DASPMW010000013.1:0-13675 GCA_035626855.1 Patescibacteria group bacterium | reverse complement strand
GCCGTGCTCATCAAGGACAACCATATCGCGATGGCGGGCGGCGTGCGCATCGCGATCCGCAATGCCAAGCAGAATATCGGCCATACCGTAAAGATCGAATGCGAGGTCGATACCCTCGCGCAACTCCAGGAAGTGCTGGAGGAGGGCGTCGATATCGTCATGCTCGATAATATGAGCATCGAGGATATGACGGCCGCCGTGAAACAGGTGGCGGGCCGCGCCGTGATCGAAGCCTCGGGCGGCGTGACACTCGACCGCATCCCGAAAATCGCCGCGACCGGCGTTGATCTTATTTCCTCCGGCGCCGTCACGCATAGCGCGCCGAATTTCGACGTAGGCCTCGATTACAAGACGGCGGCGTAATTCAAGCATGATGCCTCACCCAGCAGCGCCACCCCGGCGCAGGCCGGGGTCCACGGACCCTGCTGGCTGGATATAACTGTTGGATTTCGGTCAGGCACAACGGCTGAAGTCCGTGGATCCCGGCCTGCGCCGGGATGGCACTATTTGGTATAAACCGTTCAAAATCGACATCTTTACAGCGTCAATTTCCTCCATTTATGAAAAAATAACCTGTTCTTCGTAGAATAGGGGCACAAAGTAGCCCCATCAGGAGAATTTCATGGCTGATTCCGCTGTGCCGGCACCGACGGAAACCCCTTTCGACCCCCAGATGATCAATGAATTCCGCCACGGGATCTTCACCCGCGACCCCGAGCTGGTGCGGAAGGCGCTCGACGCCAAGGTCGATGTCACGACGCCGGTGCGCGGCCGCCACCCCTTGCAGATGCTGATCGGGTTCGATTACGCCGACATGCCCGAAGAGATCCGCCGTAGCATGAGCGAGCGTGATTTCGAGCGCCGCACGACAGAAATTGTCCAATTGCTGTTCGACCACGGCGCAAAAGTGGCCGAGCCGGAAAAATACGCGACCAGCCTGCACAACACCCTCGCGGACCGGCTCGTGCTCGCCGACAACCTGGTCGACCTTTCCACCGTGATCGTCCATGCAATCGATGAATCGCTCGCGGAGGGCGGGCAGGTTTACCAGCCCGACCCGAAAAAAGTCGTCGCCGCCTCGCTTGCCGCGACCGACGGCAAAGTCGATGTCGTCGCGCATGTGAATATCGTCCTCGGTGCGCTCGAGCGCCTGCACAACACGGTGCGCAACCGCCTTGAGCATCCGACATCGGATCTGGAGCAGCAGATCGTCGCGCGGCACGGCACGCAGATCAGGGAATTTACGCAGCCCTATCGCCGCCCGCCCGTGCGCACGATCATCGAAGACCTGTTCCCGCAGGGACAGATGCCGCCGGAAGTTGATGACGCGCTCAGCCAGATGAACGGCGCCTTCGGCGGCCGCGGCCGGGGCAGCCCCTCCGAATATGTCGAAACGATCGAGAAAAAGGCCCCGAAGCAGGTTTTGCAGGAGATAAAGGACGATTTCGTCGGCCTGACGGAGCTCAAGAACGAAGCCCGCAGCCTCGTCTTCCGTCAGAGCTTCGATGCCGTGAACAAGGATACCGCCGCGCCCAACCGCGTCTATGGCGAAGTCATCATGGGCAATGAAGGCCTCGGCAAGAGCGAATTCCTGCGCAAGAAGGCGGAGCTGCTGGTGTCGCTGGGCCTCGCCGGCGACAAATACGTCGAATTTTCGCAGCGCAATTCTGCCGCCGCCAGCATCGGGCTGCCGCCGAAGGCATTGGCCGCGATCTTCGCGCAGGCGGACATCGTCAACCTCGAAATCCCGGAGCCGATCAACGACGGCCGCCCCGATGTCGCCGATTTCGGCAAGCGTCTCGTCGGCGCGCTGCTGCTGTCCATGGAAGGCCGCGAAAAACCGCCGATCCTGTTCCTCTCCGGCAAGCCGGAAACGATCGGCGAAGTACTGGCGACCAACCCTGCGCTCAAGCCGCTGATCGGCGGCTATACCAAGCTCGAGGATATGGATGCGGAAGCGCTGTCACAGATCCTCGTGCGCAAGCTGAAGAAGGACTACAACCTGACAATCGACGATGATGCGCGCGCCGAAGTCCTCAGCGTCATCGACAAAACGCGCAGCAGCATTGGCGGCAAGGGTTTCACCAACGCCTATGAAATTGCCAATATCGTGACGCGCCTGCCGGATGCGATCGCGCTCCGCGTGCTGGGATCGGCAGAGGACGACGCGCCCGCGAATGATACCCCGGCCGCCGAGATGCACAATGTCACGCTCGCCGACGTCAAGGCGCTCAACCTGCGCAAGATTCTCACGGGTCCGCTGCTCGCCAAGCGGCCGCAGATCGGCTTCTAGCCAGCACCGCCAAAAAACAATCAAGCCCCTGCAAAACAGGGGCTTTTTTGTTGCGGCGAAGGGTTTTCAAACAGCGGCGGGCGGCGTATAGTCGGCTTCGAAAGAAGACCGTCATGACCCCCGAAACCTCCCTTGTTTACATCCTTTTGCTGCTGGTCACCATCGGCGCGGCGGGCGGGTTTTTGTCGGGGCTGCTCGGGGTCGGCGGCGGCGGGTTGTTCGTCCCGGCGCTTTACTACGCCATGTTCGCCTTCGGCTTCGATAAATCCCATTCCATGCATATCGCGGTCGCGACCTCGCTGCTGATCGTCTTCGCGACTGGCAGCACGTCCGCCGTTTCCCATTACCGCCGCGGCGGCGTTGATGTCCCGCGGCTGAAATCATGGGGGCCATATATCCTGCTTGGCGTTATCATCGGCGCATTCTTCGCCTCCGCCGTGAATGGTGAAGTGCTGAAACGCATTTTCGCCGTGATGACGCTGCTGATCTCCGCGCAGATGGCGATCGGGCGCGAAAGATCGGCCGCGGAGGCCGCAGCCTGGCTGACGACGCGCGTGCAGCGCGCGATCTGCGTCGCGATCGGCGCGGTGTCGTCCATGATCGGCGTCGGCGGCGCGGTGCTGACCGTGCCGATGATGAGCCATAGCGGCGTGCCGATGCAAAAGGCGGTTGGCACGGGAGCCGCGCTCGGCGTGATTATCGCGCTGCCGGGCTCGCTCGGTTTCATGATCGGCGGCATGCTGCACCATATCGACGGCTTGCCGCCCTATTCGATCGGCTATGTCAACCTGGCCGCGGCTGCCGCGATCATCCCGACTGCCATGCTAATGGCCCCGGTCGGCGTGCGCCTGTCCCACGCCATGCCGCGCCTGATGCTGCGCCGCGTGTTCGCGGCTGTCATGATGATCGTGTCCATCCGCATGTTCATGAGCATGTAGCATGGCGCGCGTCACCAGCAAAAAACCTGCCGAAAAAAAACGGAAGGAAAAGAAAGAGCCTTCGCTCAAGCCTGTCATGCGCTGGCTGTTTTTCTGCGCCGCGAGCGTCTTCATTATGGCGGTCATCGGCGCGATTACGCGCCTCACCGAATCCGGCCTTTCGATCGTGCGCTGGGAACCCATCGCGGGCGCGCTGCCGCCCCTGAACGCGGCCGAATGGGACAAGGCGTTTGACGCCTACAAGCAAAGCCCGCAATACCTGAAGGTAAACAGCGGCATGGACCTTGCCGCCTTCAAGCAGATTTTCTTCTGGGAATGGCTGCACCGCCTCTGGGGCCGCCTTATCGGCGTCTTCTATGCGCTGCCGCTTCTTTATTTCTGGGGCCGCATTCCGGCGGATAAACGCCCCGCCTTCCTTGGCATTCTCGCGCTTGGCGGGCTGCAGGGGCTGATCGGCTGGTGGATGGTCAAAAGCGGGCTCGTCAATGATCCCGCCGTCAGCCATTACCGCCTCGCGCTGCACCTGATGACGGCCGTCGTCATCTATGCCTGCCTGTTTCGCCTCGCCCTGGTGATCGGCATGCGGCCGGTGCGCGATGCCGGCAAGCTGTCGCGCCTGCGCGGTTTCGTCAGGGCCTGCATCGGAGCGGTGCTGCTGACGATGACCTGGGGCGCGTTCACCGCAGGGCTCGATGCCGGCATGGTCTATAACGACACTTTCCCTTACATGGGCAGCGAACTGTGGCCGGCCGAGCTGCTGCAGACCAAACCGCTGTGGAGGGCAATCCTGACCGAACATGCCAGCGTGCAGTTCATTCACCGCCTTCTCGCCGTGCTGGCCTTCATTAAGATCCTGCTGCTGGTAAAACGGGCGCTGCCCTTCAACCCGCCCGCGCGGCTGCGCAAGATTCTGGTCGGCCTCGCCGTCGCCGCCTGCGCGCAGGTCGGCCTTGGCGTTGCGACAGTCATGAGCCATGTCAACATCCATGCGGCGGCATCGCATCAGGCGGGCGCGCTCGTTCTGCTCACGCTGCTCGTCTGGCTGCTGCATGAAATCCCGGTGATGAAGAAGGAACAACAGGCGTGACCCTTCCCGAATTCTTCGATATCTCGCGCCAGCCACTCTGGGCCTATTACATCGCCGTGATGCTGATGATGGCGCCGGCGGTGCGGGTGTTCATGCGCGCGGGGCTGCGGCCTTTCTGGGCGCTGCTGCTGCTGGTGCCGCTGGTCGGCTATATCCTCGCCGCGGCCGCGCTTGCCTTCCAGAAATGGCCGGCCGTCGCGCCGCTTGTCCTCAAGAAGCGGGAGAAGAAATCATGATGCTGCTTCCCGAATGGGCGCGCTTCGTGCTCGCCGGCATTGCGATCTTCGCGCTGATGGCGTCGACATCCGTGATCCTCGCCCGCGCCGGCCGCAGTCCGTATTGGGCGCTGCTCGTCGTCATCCCCTATATGCCGGTCGTGCTGATCTGGCTGTTCGCCTTCGCGCGGTGGCCGAACGCCGACAGGAAGCCCTGACGATGCCGCCGCAGCCGCATGTGCTGGTGCTGCACGGGCTTGGCATGCACAGCCTCGCGATGCTGGGCCTCGAGCGGCACCTCGCGGCGGAAGGCTGGATCGTCCACAACCTCTCCTATCCGTCGCTGAACAAGGGCTTCGAGGAAATCGTGGCCGAACATGTCGCACCCGCCGCAGCGGCGATCGATGCGCCGCAATTCGATATCGTGGGCCATTCCATGGGCGGGCTGCTGGCGCGGCTCTACGCGCTCCGCCATGGCGCCTCGCGCATCCATCGCTCAGTCATGCTGGGCACGCCGAACCATGGGTCGCAGGTCGCGGATGTGCTCGGCGGCTACAAGGCATTCCAGTGGCTGACGGGCGCGGTGGGGCAGGGGCTGGCAACCTCCGCGCAGGGCATTCACGCTGCGCTGCCGCCGCTCGATTTCGACTGCGGCGTGATCGCGGGCGATAGCGGTATCCTGAATATCGCGACCACGCATCTTGCCGATATTCCCCGCCCGAATGACGGCGTCGTCTCGGTCGAAAGCACGCGCGTCGCGGGCATGAAGGCGCATATCACGGTCAGCGCCGAACACACGCAGATGATTTTCTCGCCCATCGTCTGGGCGCTGACGGTAAAATTCCTGAAGACCGGCGCGTTTTAAAAAACGCGGATTACTGACCGGGCGGCTTGGGGGCAGGCTGCTGCGCGGGCACGACTACAGCGGCCTTGTGGCCCATGAATTCGCCGGCAAGCTCGGATCCCGTCACCTGCTCCACCTTCTGGCCGACTTTGTCTTTCCAGTCATCGGGCGTGTATTGCTGATACATCGCGTTCAGCGCGAGGCCCGCGATCACGGCCTTCGCGAAGGCCCATTTCAGGCGATGGGGATTGGCGGGCTTGCCGAATTTCGACTTGGCGAAGGAAGTGGACATTGTGGCGGCTCCATAATTTGCATAACTGCGGATGCCACCATAGGGCTTGGCAACGATTATGTCAACTTTTCCAGCGGGCGGGCAAATCAGCCGTTAATTACTGACACTTGGGTAATAGTGGGGAAATGGTCGCTGCCGATATGTGGCCCCAGCCGGAATTCATGCACCTGCAGATTCGCCGATACCAGCACATGGTCGATCGGCAGGCGCAGCAGGGGGGTCGGCAGGAATACGGGGAAGCTGCCGCACAGCCCGTTGCCGTCGCGCGCGTTCCGCAAGGAAAGCCGGCGCAGCAATTTCTTGTAAGCAGGGCAGTAGGGGGAGGCGTTGAGGTCGCCCAGGACGATGATGCTGTCGCGGCGGGGGCCGAAATGTTTTACGGCACGGTCGAATTCCTGGTCGCGCGCGCGGAGGTTGCGATTGGGTGTCGGCGGATGCAGCGAAAGAAAAGATATCTCGACGCCGGCGTGGCGGATGCCGAAGGCCATGGCGACGCTTTTCTTGACACTGAGGCAGAGGAGCTCGGCGGCGGTGAAGGGCAGGCGCGACGCAACCGCCATGCCATAGCGGTCTTCGCGCGGCTCGACCAGCTGGTGGGGGTAGTCGCGTGACAGGTCGCTGAACATCAGCGCGAACTTGCCGTTCACTTCGGCCGCGACGATCAGGTCCGGCTTTTCCTCGGCGATCAGCGCCCGCAGCCGCGCAGTGTCCTGATTGGTTTTCAGCACGTTCACCTGAAGGATTTTGAGCGGCTCGCCCTCCGTCTCCAGCGGGTCGTGCAGCTTGCCGAAGGACACGTATTTCAGGAACTGCGCCAGACTCAGCAGCAGCGCGCCGGCCAGCAGGATATAGACATTCGGCGGGGCATAGACATAGGCGGCAGCCGGCACCATCAGCAGCGCGCCGACGGCGTATTGCAGCGGGAAGTGGCTGGGCAGGTCGCTCTCATGGCGGGAGAAGCGAAGATAGGGCGTGATGCTCGCAAGGAACAGCAGCAGCGACAGGATGAAAACAAGCGTGCTCAGGGCGCATCCTCCACGGATATCTCGGTGATCGTCGGCAGGTGGTCGCTGCCGATCTCTGGGCCGGTGCGGAAATCATGCACTTTTACGGCACGGCTGACCAGCACATGATCGATCGCGATGCGCGGCAGCGGCGTCGGGAAAAAGGTCGGCCAGCTCGGGTAAAGCCCGAAGCCCTCCCGCGCATTGCGAAGATTAAGCTCTGCGGTCAATTTGCGATAGGCGCGGCAATAAGGCGTCGCATTGAAGTCGCCGAGCACGACCAGGTGGTCCGGGCGGCGTTTCTGATAGTGTTGGGCGATCATCTCTAACTCGCGGTCGCGGCGCAGAATATCTTCGGTCGGTGTCAGCGGGTGAATCGACATGAAGGTCACGCGCGCCTTTCCCACCCGCAGCGAAAATTCCTGCGCCGGTACGCGCGGAGAATCGAAGGAGAGGAATGTTATTTTTTGAAAGGGCAGTTTTGAGATGACGCCCAAACCGCGCGGGTTCCGCTTCTGCGGCCAGATCAGCTGGTGCGGGTACTCCGCCTTCAGCCCCTCCATCATCTGCGAAAAGGCGGGCGTGGTTTCGGTGGTCACGACGATGTCGGGCTTCTCTGCTGCGATCAGCCGCCGCAACGGCTCGGGGTCGGGGTTGTACAGGTAGGTATTTGCCTGCAGGATTTTCAACGTGCCGCTTGTCGCTGCAGGGGTCTGGACAGGCATGAACGGCAGCAGCTGCCACGCGGCCAGCAGGAACAGCAGGGCGTTCACCGCCAGCCATCGCCGCGACAGCCGGAAGGCCAGGGTGAGCACGAATAGGCCAAGGGCCGCCAGCGCATACTGCGCCATAAAATGGCTGGCCAGGTCGCACAGCACCCCCTCGCAAGGGGCAAGCCCGAACGCCAGCGCGACCGCGAGCAACGGCGTAAAAAAGGTCACGGGATTTTTCAGCCAGAGGAGCGCGGCCGCGAAGCGTGTTTCCATGCGCCTGTATAACCCTTGCCGCCGCACAAAAAAAGACCCAGTCAGGCCCCTGGCCAAAGCCGGGCAAAAAAAAGCGGCCCCGGTGAGGGGGCCGCTTTCCTGCAGATATGTGCCTCAGGCCGCCTTGCGCATCGCCGCGTTCAGGTTGCTGATCAGTTTGTCCATGAACTGCTCGGTCGTCAGGTGCTTCTGGTCGGGGCCGATCAAAAGCGCGAGGTCCTTGGTCATGTCGCCGGCTTCGACCGTCGCGACGCAGACGCGCTCCAGCGTTTCGGCGAACTCGACCACATCGGGCGTGTTGTCGAAGCGGCCGCGGTATTTCAGCCCCTGCGTCCAGGCGAAGATCGAGGCGATCGGGTTGGTCGAGGTCGGCTTGCCCTGCTGGTGCATGCGGTAGTGGCGCGTGACCGTGCCATGCGCCGCTTCGGTTTCGACCGTCTTGCCATCGGGGGTCAGCAGCACCGAGGTCATAAGCCCGAGCGAGCCGAAGCCCTGCGCGACCGAATCCGACTGCACGTCGCCGTCATAGTTCTTGCAGGCCCAGAGGAATCCGCCTTCCCATTTCATCGCGCTTGCCACCATGTCGTCGATCAGGCGGTGTTCATAGGTCAGGCCGGCCTTGTCGAACTGCGCCTTGTATTCGGAGTCGAAGATGCGCTGGAAAATGTCTTTAAAGTCGCCGTCATAGGCCTTCAGGATCGTGTTCTTGGTGGACATGTAAACGGCCATCTTGCGCTGCAACCCGTAGGTCAGGCAGGCGCGGGCGAAGCCCTCGATCGATTCCGTCGTGTTGTACATGCCCATCGCGACGCCCGGACCCTCGAAGTTGTGGACGTCCCAGGTTTTCTTCTCGCCGCCATCCGCGGGCTCGAAGGTCATGGTGAGCTTTCCCTTGCCGGGTACCTTGATGTCGGTCGCGCGGTACTGGTCGCCGAAGGCATGGCGACCGATGACGATCGGCTTGGTCCATGTCGTAACCAGGCGCGGCACGTTCTTGCAGATGATCGGCTCGCGGAACACGGTGCCGTTCAGGATGTTGCGGATCGTGCCGTTCGGCGACTTCCACATCTTCTTCAGCTTGAATTCCTCGACGCGCTGCTCGTCGGGGGTGATCGTCGCGCATTTGATGCCGACGCCGTATTTCTTGATCGCATTCGCCGCGTCGACCGTGATCTTGTCATCCGTTGCGTCGCGGTTCTGGATGCTGAGGTCGCAGGAAACCAGCTCGATGTCGAGATAGGGCGTGATCATCTTCTCGATGATCATGTCCCAGATGATGCGGGTCATTTCATCGCCGTTCATTTCGACGACGGGTGTTTTTACCTTGATCTTACTCATTGAAAAGATGCTCCTTGCGGCTCGGTTTCTGGGGTGAGGTGGAGGTTGAGGTGCTGGTATTGACGTTTCGCGCCGGCCCGCCGATCACCTTCGGCGTGTCGTCGTTCTTGAGTTTGGCGGCTTCCTGCGCGTTCTGGCTGCGCGCGCTGTCCTCGGACAAAGCCTGGCGCTTGTTCTGCAGCCAGAGGTCGGTCGCGTCGCGCGCATCGCGGATGTCCTGGCGCGACATCTTGGCGGCCTTCACCATCTCGTCCCGCGCGGCCTCCGACCATTTGCGCTCGCGGCTGGTGCCGTCCTTCATGCTTAAGGAATACCATTTATAGGCGCTGACGTAGTCGCGCTGGCGCTTCGCCATCGCGGCGAGGCGGATGAAGCCCATGGTGTAGCCCTTGCGCGCCGCGGTCTCGAACCAGTAACGCGCCTTGACCTGGTTGCGGCCGAGCCCGCCTTTGCCCTTGCCGAACATGTCGGCGATGATGTACTGCGCGCGCACGTCGCCCTGTTCGGCCAGCGTCAGCAGGTCCTCCATCGGGTGCGGATCCTCGGGCGCCATCTTCTGGTAGACGGGGTCCTCGTAATACTTGATCCCCGCCGCCTGCGCCGGCAGGCCGATCAGACAAAACAATATCAGGAAGGAGAGGTATCTCATTTTTCCTCGTCAAAGAATTGCAGCACTTCGCTCAAAGAGGCGCTCTGCCGCAGGGTTTGGTTGCCCGAATAGACCGCGTATTGCGAGGGCTTCAGCGCGCTCTTCGACGGGATCTTGGCAATCGCGTAGGCGGGGCTCTCCTTCGACGAGCGGTAGATCGAAAACAGCGCCATGTCGGGCAGGCTGTCGATTGCATAATCGCGCCACTCGCCCTTCTTCACGCGGTCGCCATACAGGCCGAGGATCAGGCTCAGCTCCCCTTGCGAGAAGCGGGCCTTGCCTTGCGTGAATTTGTCGCGAAAATAAAGGAGCATTCCGTAAACATGGCACTTGTTCGTCAGTTCGGGCATTCTAGGCTTAAAGCTTCAGGAATTAAAGGAAGAATCAATGGCCCGGCAGCAGACTCCAGCAACGGAATTCGGTGCAAAACCGCATGATTTCAGCCTCAGCGGCGTGGACGGCAAAACCTGGCGGCTCGCGGACATTCAGGGGCCCAAGGGCTTCGTCGTCATGTTCATCAGCAACCATTGCCCCTTCGTCAAGGCGATCGCCGCCCGCCTGGCCGCCGACATGAAGGAGTTGCAGGATAACGGCATCGGCGTCATCGCCATCATGCCGAACGATGTGGCCAACTATCCCGCTGATTCCTTTGAAAACATGAAGGCCTTTGCCGCGGATCACGGCTTTACCTTTCCTTATGTCATCGACGAAACGCAGGAAACGGCTAAGGCATACGGCGCTGTCTGCACGCCCGACTTCTTCGGCTATAACGGCCATGGCGACCTGCAATATCGCGGCCGCCTCGATGACGTTACGCCCACCAATCCGGCGACGGGCGAAACACGCCGCGACCTCGTCGAAGCCATGCTGACAATCGCCGCCACCGGCCGCGGCCCCGATGCGCAAACACCCTCGATCGGCTGCGGCATCAAGTGGAAATCGGCATAACCGTCCTCGTCATCCCCGCGAAAGCGGAGATCCAACAGGGAAACGAGCCAACCGGCGTCCCTCTTGCAACCACCATGGATCCCGCCCGCGCGGGGATGACGAAATAGGCAGCATTATGTTTATTCCGTCCCTCTTTTGACTGCCTGGATACTATGGTAAAAATGCGGCTTACAATCCACAGCCGCAAGAATCGCCATGTCCGAATGGGATGAGTCCGAGCCGCATGAAAAACGCTACCAGCTGGCGCAGGACGCAGGCAGCGCGGCGCGCGTGGTCGCGGCGGACCGGCAGATGATTGCGGCGCTGCTCTCCAACCCGACCGACCTTAAAGCCCTGCGCGCCGCGCTGAAGGCCGATGCCAATCCCGACCGCTCTGTCATCAACGGCCATCCCGCGTTGCATGTGGCGATCCACCGCCGCGACCTCAAGGCGCTGGAAATCCTCCTGCGCTATGCGCCGCGCACCGACGATATTGCCCCCGACGGCGCGGTCGCGCTCGATGTCGCGCACCGCCTGCGCTGGGCGGAGGGCGTAAGGCTGCTGCAGCTTCACGGCGCCGAGCCGCGCCTTGCGAAGGGCGAGCCGCCGGATCTCGACGATATCTACGAGCCGTCCTACCAGAAACGCATCAACGGCCTTCTCTACCAGATGGTGCGCAAAGGAACGCCGGAGCAGGTGCAACAGATGATCGATCTCGGCGCCGACGTGAATGCGCGCGATCCGCACAGTAACCCGTCCTTCCCGCCGCTGCATCATGCTGCCTGCATCTGCGACGAGGCAAAGGTCGAGATATTGCTGAAGGCGGGCGCGGATGTGCTCATGAAATCGACGCGCGGGCACGAAATCACCGACACGATGTGGCAATCAAGGCCCGAGCACCTTTACAGCGACGCCTGGCTGCGCATTCATGACCGGCTGCGGCAGGCAGGGTATACGAATTTATTCGACGTCCATCCCCTGAAGCTCGACGCCGCGCAACTGCGCGAAAAGGTCTTCATCGGCGGCAGGGAAGACCCGACGCTGCTGCAATACCTCGTCAATAACGGCAAGGCCGACACGGTCATCGACCTGCTGACAAAGCCCGGCGCGCCCGCGCTGACCGCAGCGGAATTGCTGAAGAAAGATACGACCGGCTTTGGCGGCACGCTGCTCGACTCCTTCGGTCGCGCCGGAAAACTCAGCCGCATCTTCACAGCAGCCGTCTGGCAGGGCCGGGTCGAGGAAATGATGTCGTTGCGCCCGGCGGTCGAGAACAACTTCACGAATAAGAAACAGGTCGAATTCGACGCGGCCTACCAGGAAGTGCTGGGCCAGCGCCTCAAAGACCTGCGCGCCCGCGCGCCGAAACTGAAATTGTAAGGAGCATTCATGCCGACAGCAAAAGCCATCGACGCGGCGCTTGAAAAACGCGATATCCCGGCGCTCCTCAAAATGCTCGAGCAGGGAATGGATGCCAACCGCGCGGGCAAAGATGGCAACGCGCTGCTGCATCACGCGGCGCAGTTCGGCGATGCGGAACTTGCCGAGGCGCTGCTCGCGCGCGGCGCGAAGACCTTCGCGCACAACAAGGCGCAGGAAACGCCCTGGGATATAGCAGTCGCTTTTGGCCATGATGCGCTCGCCGCGCGCCTGCAAACCGCGCTGCAGGATGAAATGAAGCAGGCCGCAGCGTCCGGAAAAATTCCCTATGCCAGCCTGCAGGAAATCCGCGATGCGGGTGCGAAGCAGGGCCATAGCGAATTCTTCGCGCTCGCGCATCGCGGGCAGTTCACGCAAGTGGTGGCGCTCGCCGAAAAGGATGGCGGGTTTACCGCGGCGGACCTGCTGGAACGCGGATCCGATGGGCGCAGCGTCATCCTGCGCCTTGCCCAACTGGACCAGTTGGCGCTGCTGCTGAAGCCCGCCCTCTGGGCCGCACGCATCAATGATTTTCAGAATGTCTGGACCAATCTGCCGAAGAATTATCGCGACGGGCATTATCACGAAGCGCTGCTCGCGAGCCTGCGGCAGGCGAAGCTGCAGTCTTATGCGAAACCGAAATTGCCAGGCCTCGGCCGCCCGCCGAAGCTGTAATTCGCAACAATCTTCTGTTCAACAATATTGCCAAGCCGCGGCCGCGCTGCCTACCATGAATGCTTCGGAGTAAGCAGGCAGCAACAGAGGCCATACATGACGCTCACGAAATCCCAACGCGCCCTTTTCACCGCGATCCGCACGGGTCGCGCCGCGCAGGTGAAAACGCAGGCCGCGAAAATTTCCAGTCTCGAATTCGAAGGCGATTATGGCCGCACCCCGCTCGAGGAAGCGATCTTCCAGGGCAAGCTCCCGGTCGTGAAGGCGATCGTGGAGGCGGGCGCTGATCTCTCGCGCATCAACGACAGCGACCAGTCGCCGCTCGACTACGCGAAAAAGCATCGCGAGACGAAAATCGCCGCCTACCTGAAGCAGGAAGGAGCCGAGACCGCGAAGGAAATCAACGACCGCCAGAACGCCAATCGCGGTTACAGCCGCTATTCCGGCTATGACGACGACGATCATTACTTCATGCGCCGCGGCGGCTATCCTGACGACGATGATTGGGACAGCGCACCGAAAAAATCCGCGCCGAAACGGGCGAAGTCCGCGGCGGCGAAGAAATTCGGGACTGCGGCAGGCGCGCCCGAAAAACCCAACGAGCCCGCGCTGCCGAAATTCACCGAAGAGAATTTAAAGGACATCTTCAACGGCAAGGCCTGGATCGGCCGCGCCGAGGAAATGGAAAAGCTCTGGGACGATGTACCGGCGAAGCTGCAGAAGAAGTTCGATTTCGACGCGGCGCTCGCCGAGGCCAAGCGCGAGACCTTGCGCAAAAACTGCCCGCCGCCCCCGAAACTGGGCAAAATTCCACCGCAGCAACCGCCGCCAAGTGCTTGAAAAGGCTGGAAACACCTGCGAGCGCCCGATTTCGCTAAGTGTTTGATTTAGTTATCAATTGGTTATAGACGCTGTGCGCATTGCGCGTGCAAATACGCGCCAAAACCTCAGTAAACACGCGCTTTCGGTGGAATCGCCTCAATTTCGTTCGTCAGGGTCTTCATATGG
>DASPMW010000012.1:0-3847 GCA_035626855.1 Patescibacteria group bacterium | reverse complement strand
CGAGGCCGTTCAGATATTTCATCGCGTGAAACTGCGCCTGCTGCGGGAAGCGCAGGGCGGGGCCAGTGAGGAATTCGCGCAGCGGGGCGTTGTCTACCAACTCAAGATCCGTCAGGCCCGCGCGATGCGCGGCGGCGCGTTCTTTTTCGAGGATGTCCGGTGACTGATCCGGCGGGCAGAACAGGTAGCCGTCCAGCCGCGTGAAGTCGCAGTCGATGCCTTCCTCCGCCACGATCTGCTCGATCTGCGCAATCGCGGCCGTATGACTTTCGGCTGCGAGCCGTGCGCCTTTTTCGCCATGCAGCCGCTCGATCTCGAAATACCGCTCGTCGAGCGCGTTGACGATATGCGCTGTGGTTCGGGACGTTTCCCCGCCGCCGATATCCCCGTCATCGATGACGATCACGTCTTTGCCTTCGCGCGCGAGTTTGTACGCAACGGTAAGCCCCGAGATACCCGCGCCGACGACGCAGACGTCCACCGTCATGTCTTCGCCCGCAACGGGACGCGACTGCAATTCAACGCCGTCCATCCAGAGGGATAGGGTCTTGCCCGAGCCGTGTTCCATAAATTTTCCTTCCGCGCATGTGTTTCCAACTCACATAACGGATGGCAGGCACCGCGGTTCCGGAATACAGGCGCAACAAAAAGGCCTTCGCTCGCACGAAGGCCCCTTGCCGTACTCTCTCCCAAAAATCTTTATGCGATCAGGTCAAGGATCTGGCCGCGCCGGTTATCATTGCGCTTCTCGGCGCTGCGCGCTTCTTCCTTCTGCTCGAACGCAAGTTCCTGCGATTTACGCTGAGCCTGCAGCTGCTGGCTGCGTTCATTCGCTGTTTTCTGGCTGGTTGCGGCAGGGGCGCTGCGTGGCTGCGTTTGTTCGTTACGCGCGCGCGCTTCCTGCTGCTGCTGGGCGATATTCGTCTGCTGCTGGATCTGTGACGGACTGGGGCCTGTGCCCACTGCATCGACCACGATTTAATCTCCCTACGAAACTTAACTTCAATCTTAACAGCCAGTCCTTAATTTCGCGTTAAGCGAGCTGGTAAAAGCGGTGTGGAGAATCACCTCGCTTGCGATATGCCTGACTCCGGCAAGTAATAAATATCGTGATATCATCAATTTAAGGCATTTTTAACGACCGCTTAACATAATGCTGGTAGGCTAATTGAATACGGGTAATCCCGGGTTGACTGCGCCGGCAGGGGGAATGTCGGTGTGTGTATCCGGGAAAGAGGGGTTAAGTGGGGATGGTCGCCACATCCGGTGAAAGGGTAAACATCTTGGATCCGCAAGCATTGTTACAGTGTGCTCAAGATACGTCTGAAGCAGGGCGCCAGAAACTGGCGCGCGCCGTTGCCACGTTCTTCGACGAACGCCAGCTGACGGACTCGGAGAAAGATCTCGCAGGGGATATCCTGCTCAACCTCGTGCGCCAGGCGGAAACCGACCTGCGCGAGGCGCTGGCCGAGCGGCTTGCCGTGCAGGCCAATATTCCGCCCGAGCTGGTGGTCTATCTCGCCAATGACCAGATTTCTGTCGCGCGCCATGTGCTTATGCACAGCCCCGTGCTCAACGATGTCGACCTTATCTATATCATCACCAGCCGCGGGCAGGACCATTGGCGCACGATCGCGCAGCGTCCGGGCGTGAGCCCCGTCGTCGCCGACAAGCTGATTGACACCGGCGATACCGGCACCGTTTTGAACCTCATCGGCAACGAGCGCACCAACCTTCAGCGCAGCTCGATGAAGAAGATCGTCAAGTTCTCGCTTAAATCGGAAGAGCTGCAGGGCCCGCTGTTGCGCCGGCCGGAAGTCGACTCGGAAGTTGCGATTGATCTGTACATGGTGGTATCCGAAGCGCTTCGCCGCGAGATTTCGGCAAAGTTCGAACTGCCGGAGCATATCGTCGATCACGCGATCGAGGACCTGATCCACGAGCTTAGCAACGAAGCGAAGGGACTGCGCCAATCGTCCCCAGAAATGAAGGCGCTCGCGCGTCGCTTCAACGAGCGCAAGGAAATTACCGCGGATCTCATGATCAAAACCCTGCGGCGCGGGCAGGTGGGTTTCTTCCTCTCTCTCTTCGCCGAAAAAATCGGGCTGGAGCCGGAGCATGTCATCCGCCTGATCCAGAAAGACGCGGGCAAGCCTTTCGTCGTCGCCTGCCGCTATACGGGGATGATGAAATCGGAATTCGCCTCGCTGTTCCTGCTCAGCCGCGGTATTCGCAGCGGCGACAAGATCGTCGACCAGCGGGAGTTGGCACTTGCCCTCAAAAACTTCGACCAGCTGAAGGATTTCGATGTTCAGCGCGTCATGAAGACCTGGATCAAGTCGCCCGAGCTTATCTGATCATCCAGTATGGTGAGCCCGCGTATCCCCGCTCAGGCCGCGCGCAGACATACCACATCATAAAACGCAGTTTTATTACCCGTAATAGACTGGTGACCTATCGCTAACGCATTGATTTGGCGGGTCGGCCCTTGTATAACATTATGCAAAATAAATTGCATAATCGATGCCGTTTTGATATCTTTCTTCAACGGCAAAAAAAAGCAAAAGGGTAGTGTATGTCGATTTTCAAAAACCAGCATTCCAACAGCCTTATCCAAAAAGATGATCCCTGGCACAAGCGCGCGTGGAAATGGGCGCGCCACCAAGTATTCAATACGACTGCTGAAGTATGGGTGCTTGCAGCGCTCGGGCTGACGCTGGCGGGCGGGTTGTCCGCGCGTTATTACGCATCGAAGGCCGGAGAAATTCCGCTGGCATTCTCGGAGATCGAGCAGATCACGAGCGACTTCAACAAGGCGGGCAAGCCCGTCCCGGCGCTGACGCAGTACTACGCCGTCAACAACGACATCACCATGAAAGTGTTCGAAAGCAACAACATCGCGCTTGCCGTCAACAAGAGCCACACGGTGTTCGCGCACGAGATGCAAACGCGAGTAGACGCCTCGCTGAAAAAACACGCGCTGATCTCGGAATATGCCGACGGCATGGCCCGCGACGGCGCGAACGCGCTGGAATCCGTGCGCAAGCTTGAAGACGCGACGCGCGCCCTGCCGGCCGTGTCGAACGCGCTCGACAACTCGTGGGATGCCTCGCATTACGACGTCACGCACCAGGAACCGCGCACCAGCCGCAGCTGCGACAGCAAGGGCAACTGCACCACCTCGACCTACTACGTGACTGTCTATGATTATACGATCCATACCTTCACCTATCACGCGCAGGAAGCGCAGCGCGCCCTGACGCTGCTGAAGGACTTTGTGGTGAACACGCCCGATCTCAGCGTGCAGGAACGGCTCTATGTCGCCGGCATGACGCATGGGGAGAACCAGGAAGCCATCCGCAATTCGATGAAGGCGAAGTTCAAGGACCACGCGCCGACGGAGGCCGAATACCTCGAATACGCCAATACCTGGGCGAAGGGCTCCAACCTCCATAAATACGCGCCGCAGGCCGCAGCCGAGTACCGCGAACTGGCGAGCATGATCAATGCGCTCGAGGCGGCGCAAGAGACCGCCCGCAGCGCGCGCTACATTACCTATTCTCATTACGACAGCGGCCCGAAGGAACACCGGATCGCGGAAGCCGCAGAAACCCATGCCGACCGCGCGATACAGGCGTCGCATGGCGTGACGGACGGCATCCACTTCTCGATGCAGCAGGCGCCGGAGCTGAACCGCATGATCAAGGAATATGTCGATGTGGTGCTGAACGGAAAGCAGGGCGACGCCGACGAACTACGCTCCGGCATCATGAAGACCGCGCGCGCGATGTACGACAATAACTACGAGAACGGCTTCGACGTGCATACCTTCAAGTGGCTGAACGTC
>DASPMW010000011.1:0-13308 GCA_035626855.1 Patescibacteria group bacterium | reverse complement strand
ATTCCACGCTACTTCCCGGCCGCAACCGATGTTGGAAAATTTCAATACAGCGCTGATCCGTGAAAAGGTGATTTTCATCGACGCAGCCGGTGCGCCTTCCGCCCAGCCGGACGGGCATAATGTCGTGCGCTCCAACCGTCTTCTGCTGCGGCTGCCCACGGATGAGGGGGAGGAAAAGCTCGTTATCCGCGCGCAGAACATGCCGGCGACGCTGCGCATGGCGGCGGCGGCCCTCATGGATTTTTGCGCCAAGGGAAAGTTTCGCGGCCGCGGCCCCGACTGGGAAGAAATCTGGGACCGGGTGCAATCGCCTTACGAGCGTAAATATAACCCCGATAACTGGGCGGCCGTGTATGTCGATGGCAAAAACATATTCAAAACGCGCGCCTCCACCTATGCCGACGTAATCGAGCAATGCGCGCAGGTGGCGACCGGCAACTACGATTCAGCGATCGAGGTGACGGAAGGCGCGCTGCGCCGCGTCGGCCGGGACATGAAGATCAGCCATGCTTCCACCGTTGCCGCTGTTTTCACGAACGAGACAGATAGCCTGCGCACCGCCATCGTCAACCGGCGCGGCGGCAAGGAAGCAGCATTCAACTTTACCGCGAATGGGGGCGGCGTCGAACGCCGGGTGCAGCAATCCCTGCTGGTGACGGCGTCGATGATTGAATCGCTGAACCTTCGGCTGCTGTTTGACGCGCTGCGCACAAAGGCCGGCCTTCATCGCGCCAGCAGCGCCGAGCAGCAGCAGTTGCGCGCCGTGCATCTGCGCATGGAAGCGCTGGACCGACATATCGCAAGCTTCGACAATGAATTTAACGTCAGGTACCGCCCGGAAAAGCCGGTGTTCCGTGTGCCTGAAACGCAGGGAGCGCAATAGACATGGATAAGCCAGCACTCGAAAAAATGCTCAAGATGACGGATAGCGATTCTGAAACCGATGCGATCATGGGACTGCGGGGCATGCAGGGTGGTTTCCGGGCGGAGGGCGTGACGCTGACGGAAGCCGTCCTGTTCGCGTTTGAAAACCTCGCTGTCATGAAACAGCGCCGGCCCGCGATCACCATCGAGCAGGCGGCACCCCCGCCGCCCGCTGCGGCGAAGCCTGTTACCACGACCGGCATGCCGAACTGCCGCATGCCGAAACCCGGCTGCATCGAGCTGATCGCGCCGGGCGCCGCCAGCGGCACCGTTATCCCGCTTCCCCCCTCCGCCGCGGAAGAAGCAGCACATATTGCCGACCACCTGAAGGACGCGCTCGTCGCGGCCGTCATCAACAAAAGCCGGTTCAAGCTGAAGGTGTTCGACGTGAAGAACAACCGCGGCGAGGTGGTGGAAACCGCGCTGCAGGCGGAATATGACCGGGATGGGATGGCCGTCGTGCGCGTCTGGACGAATGTGAAGGGGGAGGTCGCGAATCTCGCCGCCCTGCTGCGCAAATCGGTCGCGCAGGTATATCCCGATCTTTACCTGACCTGAGGCCAGGAAAATCAGGCACTTAATTTTTGCCTGTGCGGGCGTTAATCCGATTTAAATCCTGCTGCGTAAATAATTTCAGGAGAAGCGCTTTTACGCCTCCTGTTGTCATTTTTCTCGTGCCTGTCGAAAGGAGTATTGCCATGAGAACGATCGCAGCAAACCTGAATTCCCCGCTGCCGCCGCCCCGCACCGTCGGCGAACTGGTCGCGCGGCGGGACAGCCCGCGTTTCTTTGAAAGCGATTACGTCAAGATTATCCTTCCCCTGCTGCAGGAGGGCGACCTTGGCGCGGCGGGCGTTGTGGATGACGACGGTCTTTTAACGGGGCTCCTGACCGAGCGCAGCATTCTGCGTCATGTCTTCGCGCGCTCCAGCGACCGGTGGATCCATTCATCCAATGTCAAAAAGTACATCGACGACATGATGGTCATGGACGCGATGATCCCCGCGCCCGATACCCTCGACGATGATACCGGGGTTGAGGAGGCGGCGGGACTGATGCTGCGGCGGGGATACCGCTTCATGCCCGTCGTCAGCCGCTATGACCGGCGCCACCTGCTTGGCATCGTCAGCGAAAGGGAGCTCGCGCTGCAACTGCAGCAGCGGTTGCAGGAAGCGCGGCGGCAGGAGCGGGCGCAGAGTTCGATCTTGACCTACATGATGGCAGAGCCGTATGGCAGCGGCGGTCACGCAGAATCCTGATCACAGCTTCCTTGCGATCGTCATCCCCTGTCCGGTGTTGAACATCATAGCGAGGTACTTGTCTGGGTTGGCGAGACGACGATTGAAGTCGAGCATCGCCGCGAGCGCAGTTTCGCGCACACGGTCGCCGGTCCGCTCGTCCAGAACAGCATCGAAAAGGAAAGTGTTGTCACCGATGATCAGGCCTCCCGATCGTACATTTGCCTCCGCCCAGTCGAGGTACTTGGCGTAACTGACTTTGTCTGCATCGATGAAAACAAGGTCGAACGGGCCTTTTGCCGAGAGGCCGGGCAGGGTGTCGAGCGCGCGGCCGCGGATGATCTGGATGTTTTTTCCCGGGGCATATTTTTGAAAATGCGCCTGCGCGATATCGGCGCGGCGATCCTCGTATTCAAGCGTATAAATGACGCCGTCCGCCGGCAGGGCCTGCGCCATCCAGGTCGATGAATACCCGCCGAGCGTGCCGATCTCGACGATCTTTTTCGCCCCGGACAATGACACGAGCAGCTGCAGCAGCCTGCCGTCTTCCGGCGGCACGCTGATCTGGTCGTCGGGTTCGGTCATTGCCGCGCGGATTGCAGCCAGCTCTCGCGGCTCCTGGCCAAAGACTTCGGCGATATATTCGCGACGCGTGCGGCTCATTGGATGAAGTTCCTTGTGATATACGCGTGGATAACATACCCGGCGACAATCAGCGCGACCCCCGCCGCATACAGTCCCCAGAACGGCATTGGGAATTTTTTCGCGAGCAGGAAGGGCACGAAAAACAGCAGCGACAGCGGTATGGCGGTCAGGATGCTGAGTGCGAAGGCAGTGGATGTTTCGGGTTCCTTGAATTCCGCGTAATTGAAGGCAAGCACAAGAAGCGTGCTGATCGGCAGCGCGATGATGAAGCCGGCAAGATCAGGCCGCTTGTTTGCCAGCCATGAGGCAAAGGCGATCACGCAGGCGGAAATGGCTATTTTTACGACGGCCCAATACATGCTATTCTCCGGTTGAATAATCGAGATAGTGCAACGGCGAGGGGATTGATTCAAGTGCGCGTGGTGGTGCTGACAGGAGCGGGGATATCGGCAGAGTCGGGCATCCGGACTTTTCGCGCGGCTGATGGGCTGTGGGAGGAGCATCGCATCGAGGATGTCGCCTCGCCGGAGGGTTTTGCCCGCGACCCCGCGCTTGTTTACCGCTTCTATAACGAACGCCGCCGCCAGTTGCTGCAGCCCGACATCCAGCCAAACCTCGCCCATCATGCGCTGGCGGAGCTGGAGCGGAAGCTGGGCGATGATTTCCTGCTGGTGACGCAGAACATCGATGATTTGCATAAGCGCGCCGGGTCAAAACGCGTGCTGGCAATGCATGGCGAGTTGCGCAAAGCGCGCTGCACCACTTGTCTCGGCCTCGCGGATTGGGACAAGGATTTTGACGCGGCAACGGTTTGTCCCGTTTGCGCCAGGGCGGGAGGCCTGCGCCCGCATGTCGTTTGGTTTGGCGAGATGCCGCTTTACATGGATGAGATCTATGCCGCGCTGATGCAGGCGGATGTCTTCACCGCCATCGGGACATCAGGCAATGTCTATCCGGCGGCCGGTTTTGTGCAGGTGGCGAACGGCGCCGGGGCCGAAACGGTCGAGCTGAACCTGGAGCCGTCGCAGGTGGCGTCAGCCTTCACCGACCAGCGGTACGGCCCAGCAACAGAGACTGTGCCGGAGTGGGTTGAGGGGCTTTTAGCGCGCTGACGCGCAATATGCATGACTTTGCAATCCGCGATGCTATATTAGGCGCATGACAGACAGCCTCCTCCCCATGCCCGTGATCTCCGTTCCGACCGCCATCCGGGTGAACGAACAATCCGTCCGCAAATTGCGCATGGGTTATCCTTGGGTCTTCCGCTCGGAAGTTATCAATGCAAAAGCCGCCGAAAATATCCCACCCGGCACCGTCGTTGATTTCGTGCGCGACAAGGGCGATTTCGTCGCGCGCGGGTTTTATAACCCGAAGCCGCAACTGGTCGGACGGATACTCACGCTGAAGCAGGAAGAGAAAATCGAGAAATTCTTTATCTATCACTTCATTGAAAACGCGGTCGTTTACCGCGACAAGCTTTTTGGCCAGCCCTATTACCGGCTGATACATGCGGAAAGTGACGGGCTGCCGGGCCTTATCGTCGACCGTTTCGGCGATGTAATCGTAGCGCAGGTGAATACCGCCGGCATGGAAATGCTGTGGCCGCATGTTGAATCGGCGCTGAAACCCCTGCTCAAGCCGCGCGCGATCGTTCTGCGCAACGACAGCAATGCGCGCGAAGTCGAGGGGCTGGAGAAATACGTCAAGGTCATCCACGGCGAGCTAGCCGACAAGCTTGTCGAAGTGCACGACGGCGCGGCGAAATTCTATGCCAATGTGCTTGAAGGCCAGAAAACCGGCTGGTTCTACGACCAGCGTGAAAACCGTCGCTGGGTGTCGCAACTGACGCGCGATGGCACGCTGCTTGACGTGTTCTGTCATACCGGCGGCTTCGGCATCATGGCGGCGCGGAATGGCGCGCAGAATGTTACTTTCGTCGATTCATCGTCCGACGCGCTGATCATGGTCGACAAAAACGCCGAACTGAACGATGTCGCGGGGAAATGCAGCGTGACGGAAGGCGTTGCCTTCGACGTCATGGAAAAGCTAGCGCATCTTGGCCGTAAATATGACGTCGTCTGCGTAGATCCGCCCGCCTTCATCAAGTCGCGCAAAGACATGGGGCCGGGGATGAAGGGCTACCAGAAGCTCGCGCGCCTTGCGATTCCACTGGTGGAGCGGGCCGGGTTCCTCTTCTTCGCCTCGTGCTCGCATCATGCCGATACGGCCGAGCTGATCCATACCGTGTCCGGCGCGCTGCAGAAATCGGGGCGGCCCTTCCAGCTGATCAAGGTCGCGGGCGCGAGCGCAGACCATCCGGTGCACCCAATGCTGCCGGAAACGGGGTATTTGAAAGCCCTTACATTCCGCTTCCTGGATTGATTTGACATAATTTGCGGGATGTGCTAGTCTTATTGCCATGCTCCGGGTTTCTACCGCAGTGCGATTTTGGTCGCGTTTCTCGCCTGCCTTCATCGCCCGGGGATAAAACAGCAAATTTTTGTCCTGAATATAGGGTGCATTATGGCGCTGTCGCTTGATCCGTTGATCGCAACCGTACACAAAGACCCGTCCAGCCTCGACGCAATCGCAGGCTTCTTCAATGCGGCTGCCGTGGCGACGGAGTCTTATCCCGGTGCGCTCAAAGAGCTGCGCGATCGCTACAAGGATGACTACCTTCCGAGCGCCACATTCCGCGCGGAAATGACGGACAGCCAGGCGGAGGTAACTTACCTTCGGGGTGTGACCGCGCGGGCGAACGAGCTCGACAAGCCAGAGGCCTTCTTCAATACCTATCCGCACCTCAAGGCGGAGCCGGTCGTGCCTGCCTGGGACCAGGCGCGGCGCGAGATGGTCAACGAAATCACCAGCACGACGGGAAAGCTCGGCGGGACCATTTCTGCGCCGGTTACGGCTTCCTTCCGCCGCCGTCCGGTTGGCTAGTCGTGGCGTTAATCTTCACCATCGTCGGGGCTGTAACCGATTGGCTTGGTGCTTCTGCCGCCAACCTTTCGCTGGACGAAGCTGCCAAGGCTGCAAAAATACAAACCATCTTCGATGCGATCGATAGCGACCCGCGGAATACGGCGCAGGTGGACGCGCTTGTCGCGGAGATGGGCCCCGGGCATGGAACGGGCCGGGTGAACGAAGCCGCTGCGCGGGAAATCCGGCGGCGGTACAGGGAAGAATATATTCCCGAATTGCGCCGTCAGCAAAGTTCGGCAATGATACAATCCGACATCTCCGTGATGGAGCGCATCCGCAGCCGGCTCGCAACCGAAATACGCGCTGACAGCGCCGAAGCCGCGCAACCGGCGCCCGGCACGCCTGAAAACAACCTGCGACTGAACAATATTCCTTACCGCCGTCGCGCGAGTGAAATTATCGTCGTCGGCGACGTGGATTTCAATAACCGCGACCTGCTTCCCGATCTCACAGGTGTGATCGTGACCGGCGGCTACTACATTTTCGATGTGCCCACCAAGAACATGTACGGCACCCCGGAATATGTCGGCGGCAACTTCTTTTGCGGCAATAACGGGCTCGAAACGCTCGACGGCGCGACGCAGGAAATCGGTGGCGGATTCAACTGCAAGGACAACAAGCTCACCAACTTGCGAGGCGGCCCGCAGCAGGTCGGCGACGATTATATTGTCGAGAACAACAGGCTTGAAACCCTCGCGGGCGCTCCGCCGTCCTTAAGCGGAATTTTCAACATTCTTCAAAATCCGGTCATCCAAGATTTCGAGCATGCGCCGAAGAGTTTTCGCGAACTGCGGAGCGACTACGGCGTATTTAGAAGCTGGGACGACGTGCCCGCGCATCTCCTGCAATCCGAGGAAAAATTGCAGCGCATGGCGCAGGAATTCAATGAAAAGGTGAAGGCGGTAGCGAGGGAGGCGGGCGGCCTCACCCGCGACGTAACTGCGCCAAAAACGGCTCGTTTCAGTCGCCTGCCATCGGGCCGGATCTAGCGATTTTCGGATAAAGCGTGGTGTTAATGCCGCGCTGGAATTTATCAATCACCTGCTCGAGCGTTTTGCCGCCCGCCATAGCGCGATCGATATGCGCGAAGAATGACTCGTCCTGCAGCCAGAATTCTGCCAGCGCACGGCGCGTCACGGCGTGGCCGTCGCCCGTCACAATGCCGGGCACGGTTTCATCGGCGTAGGGAGAAGCGGCGACGGCCTTGTTGAAGGCGTCGGTAATGATCCGGCGCGTTTCCGGGCTCATCGCTTCGGCGCGTTTTTCAGGCTGGAGGAGGGGCCTGCCTCGACGGGCGGGAAAAGCTGCTTCAGCGTGCGCTTGTCGATCGCAATATAGTTTTCGTCGCGCGTCAGCGGCTTCACTTCAGACCCGATGACGGCGATATAAGCGACGAGGGAGGCTTCAAGGTTCACTTCGCCAAGTTTTTGTTTCTCTTCTTCGGGCAGCGCCTTGAACGCTTTGGCTGTCATCACCTTGTCGACGACGTAATGAGTCGGGCTGACATTCTCGGCGCCGGCATAGAGGGTGCGTGTGTCGGGCTTTTCGCCTTTCTTCAGCGTGCGGTCGAAAAATTTGAAATGATGCGTGTCTTCCGGCAGCGTGAGCTTGCTGATGTCGCGGTCCTGCACCTCGGCGTAATGCGCGCCGCTTTCGGTGAAGAAGCGCACATAGGTATGCGTTTCCTGGCTCTGGACAGTGTCCTTCGCCTTGTAGAAAAATTTCTTGAGCGGGTTCGTGAATGCCATATCGGGCTCCGTCTTTAAAATGCGTTCTGCGCCCGGTATAGGCCGGCCCTTATGGAATGTCAACCCGGGCTATTTTGGGGCGGCTGCACAGGAATTAATGCCAAGAAGCGCGCTCGAAAAGCTATTTTTCCTGTGTATGCGCAGGCGATTTCATTCCGGCCACGAAACTGTCGATCAAGTAATCCGCCATGCTTTCGAACGCGCTTTCGCCGTCCAGCTTCGGCATCTTGCCCGTTTCTTCGAGAAAGCAAAGCCCGTGCGTGGACGCCCACAGAATGCGCGCCGCCATCTTCATGCGGCGCTGCTGTTTGCCCGCGAAGGCGGGGGCGAGCAATTGCTCAAGCGAAGTAAACAGCCTGTCGATCTTTTCCTGGTACCACGGCTCCACCTTGCGCGACTCTGGCAGGTCGTGGCTGAACAGCATCAGCCAGTGGGGCCGCATATCCTGCGCGAAATTGCGGTAAAGCTGCGCCATTTTCTTCATGTTCTGCACGGCGGTCTTTTTCGGGTCGTGGCAGGCGGGGGAGGAAAGCACGCCGTGCAGCAGGTCGAGGGTGCGTGCGTTGACCTGCAGATAAAGGGCGTCCATAGAAGGGAAGACGTTGTAGATTGTGCCGGGCGCGTAGCCGATGGCATCTGCGAGGCGCCGGGCGGTCAGCCCCTGGGGCCCCTCCTTCTCGACAAGCCGCCAGGCCATTTCGAGAATCAGGTTTTTCAGTTCTTCCCGCGTATGGTCTTTACGCCGCGCCATATTGCACCTCTTTGCCGATAATAGCTTGATTTTAAACAATGTTCAATAAAACTATTGAACAACGTTCATAATCGTGGGAACATTAAATAATGAACGGTGTTCATTATACAGGAGGTGGAAGATGAGTTTCTCACGCGGAACGATGTTTACCATGCCGGTGCTGCTGGGCGGCGGTGCCGCGATTGTCGCGAGCCTGCCTGTTTCCATGCCGATGATTATTGGCTATGCGGGCGGTATTTTATGGCCTGTCTGGCTGAAATTGCGCGAGTTCTGGTGTGAGTTGGACCAGCTGCGGTTCCGGGGCTCCTTCGGCTATCACCATTACAAAAAGGGCAGGGACTAGACCAAACCCGTCTCAGGGTCGATCGGCTGGTTGTCGAGCCAGAAGACATCCCCGTAAGCTTTCTGCGGCATGCGGCCTGCGATATATTGGGTCAGCGTGTCGAGGAAATCGACGGGCCAAGGCGGGTTGACGATGGCGACGCCCGTCCCGTACATGCGGTAATCTTCTCCCGGCGCCTTGTCCAGGCGGATCTCGCTCACCATCACATCCGTTACGTTCGTTTTGCGCAGGCCGGTCAATAACTGTTTGTGCCCCTGCGCCTGCAGCAGGGGATACCAGATCATGAAAACGCCCTGCGGCCATTTCTTCCAGGCGAGGTTGACCTGTTTGGCCGTTTGCGCGTATTCCGTCTTGATCTCGTAAGAGGGGTCGATGATGACGAGCCCTTTGCGCGCAGGGGGCGGCGAAAATTCGACGACATGCTCGAAACCGTCGGCCTGTTTCACGTCGGTATTCGTTGCCGTCGCCATCGCCTTTTGCAGCTCTTCATATTCGCCGGGGTGGCGCTCGATGCAGACAAGCTTGTCCGTCGGGCGCAGCAGTTCGCGCGCGATCCTTGCGGTTCCGGGCCAGGTTTTCAGCTCACCCTCCGGGTTGTGTTTCGCCACGATGGCCTTCAGCGATTCTGGCAGCGTATCATTCTCCCAGAAATGCTGGGCGCCATGCTGGTACTCACCGGTTTTCTGCGCTTCTTCGGACCCCAGGTCGTAGACGCCGCGGCCTGCATGGGTATCGAGCACTGCAAGCTTCGGGTTTTTGGCCTTCAGCGTCTTGAGAAGTTCAACGAGGATGGCGTGCTTGTGCACATCAGCGAAATTGCCGGCGTGGTAGATATGCTGGTAGGAGAGCATGTGACGTCCCGGAAAAAGAGGAAAAGAAAAAGCCCTTAGTTGGCCTAAGGGCTTTTCTTCGGATTATCGAAAAAATCCTTAAGCGGTCTTGAGTTCGACGGCCGTCATGCGGCCCTGGCGGTCGGGCGCCAGCTCGAAGGTGACTTTCTGGCCCTCGTCAAGGCCGCGGAGGCCCGATTTTTCAACGGCGGAAATATGGACGAACACATCCGTCCCGCCGCCATCCGGCACGATGAAGCCGAAGCCTTGTTTGTTGTTGAACCATTTCACGGAACCACTGGGCATTTTAGTCTTCTCCTTGAGCGTGTTTGGTTTGGCCGGCCACTCTCAAAACCGCATCGAAACGTCACTTTGATTGCGCGACAGCCATCCATAGAATTAGACGATTTTATTAACACCCGCAACAAATAATGCCCCGCGCGGAAAGGCGCGCCAGGCCTGCGTTTTCAGGTGCTGCGCTGCGTCATGAATTGGCTTTATGTTATTTCGTTTTTTTGATTCTCAGCCGAACAGGCACAGGGCGTAAACAACTGCCACGTTGCAGCAGGCGACGAAGACGGCGGCGCTGCCGGCATCCTTGGCGTGTTTCGCATACGCGTTCCATTCGGGCCCGAAGCGGTTCACGACAGCCTCAATCGCGGAATTTATAATTTCGGCGACGAGGACCAGCATGATGCTGCCGATCATCACGGCCTTCGCCGGGCCGCTGGGTCCGTAGTAAAGTGCGACGGGCATAAGGACGAGCGAGGCAAGCAGTTCCTGCCGGAACGCGGCTTCCGATTTAAACGTCGCCTTTAACCCGTCAAAGGTATAGCCGAAAGCGCGCATAACGCGGGTGATGCCGCTGGCCTTCTCGGGCACTTTGCCGGGCTCTGCCATGTCACATCTCCTTCTGCTGATAGGACTTGTAGATGTCGCGGATTGGCCCCGGAGTCGTCAGCGCGACGGCCGAGGGAAGGTCCTGCGCGATGCGCCCTTTCTCGAGATAAATGATGCGGTCAAATTCCGGCAGCAGGTGGAGGCGATGCAGCGTGGCGACAACGCTCTTGCCCTTGAAGTGGCTGAACAGGTTCTTGAAGATGCGCTCTTCGGTCGGCAGGTCAACGCTGCTGGTCGGCTCGTCGAGAAGGATGATGTCAGATTGCTCCGCCGCGAAAAGTCCCCGCGCCAGCGCCAGGCGCTGCTTCTGGCCGACGGAGAGGTTGACGCCTTTTTCGCGGATATCGGTATCAAGCCCCTTTGGCAGGTGCTCCAGCACGGGCAGGAATTCCGCCAGCTCCAGTGCGCGCAGCACGGCGCTGTCCGGTACATCGAGGCCGAAGCTGACGTTGAAGCGGATCGTGTTTTCGAATATCTCGGGATCCTGCGGGATCAGCGTGGTGAGCTGCGACAAAGCCTCGAAGCCCGTCTTCTCGCCGTCCACCGTTACATCCGCCTGCTGCGGGTTGTGGAGCGCGCGCAACAGTGAAAGCAGCGTCGATTTGCCGCCGCCCGAGCCGCCGATCAGCGCGATCTTTTCCCCATGGCCCAGCGCGAGGTTAATGCCGGACAGCGTCGCCAGCTCGCGGTTCATGTTCGTCGCGTAGGTGAAGGACAGGTTGCTGATCTGCAACTGTTTCCAGGAGGGCGGCAGCGCGGGCGGCGCGCCGGATACGAGTTTCTCGTGATCTTCGAGGATGTGTTTCGTGGCGCGCAGGTCCGTCTGCGCGTTCAGCCAGGTGCCGTGCATCCAGATGAAGTCGAACATCTGCCCGCCGATTTTTTCCTGGTACATATAAATCGTCACCAGCGACCCTGCCGCGATCGCAAGACCTGAATCAAGCTGGAACCAGATATAGCCGAGCAGGATGATCGTCATAGTGGCGATGCCGAACATCGTGCCAAAGAAAAAGCGCCATTCGTTCAGGTAGGCTTCGCGCATAAACGGCGGCATGGTCATGCCCAGCTTAGTGTGCAGCGTCTCCTGCGAGAATTTCTGGAGCCGCAGGATGACGATGCTGACCATGTTGCTCACGAAGTCGAAGAAGGTCGCGGAAGCGGTATGGCCTGCCTCGTTCAGCTCATGGATGGCCTGCGTCATGCGGCGGTTGAGCAGCACGATGATCGAAAGGCTGATCGTCGATCCCGCAAGGCTGATGAGGCCGATCCAGATGTTAAAGCTCATGAGCATGATAAGCGCTCCCGTCAGCGAGACGACGCGCTGGAAGCTGATGAAGGAGTTTTCAACAAAGCCCCGCATGGCACTCGCGGCGGTACGGATGCGGTTGATCGTGCTGCCGGAATGATGGTCCTGATGCCAGCTGAGCGGCAACTCGGTCAGGCGGCTGAACATCGTCGTGATGTACTGGATAAAGATCAGCTGCCCGCATTTGCGCTCGATGACGCGGCCGGGGCCGTGGAACACCCACATCATGAAATGGCAGCCGATGATCATGCACAGCAGGCGCACGCAGTCCCGGAACAGGTTGGCATCGGCGCGCTGCAGCGTGTTGATCAGCTGGCCGAACAGCCAGGGAATCGCCAGGTCGAAAGCCATCGCGAAGAGATATAGCAGGTGATAGAAAAGGATCTTGCCCTTCAGCCCTTGTGCATAAAGCCATATCTCCTGCCAGAGGTGGAGATAGGAAAAGCGGGACATTTTCCGGGCGGCGGCCATGGCGCGACTCAAGGTCAAAAGCGGTTATGGGCTGACTATAAGGAGCGCTTCCCCCCTTGTCATTACATGAATCGCCCATGAAAAAACCCCCGGCTTTCACCGGGGGTTTTTTCCAAGGTAAGGCTATCAATGCTTATGCGCGTCCTGTTGCTTTTCCGCTTCCTTCAGGATCGCGTCCCATTCGGGATACTCCATCATGCGCTCCTCGCCCTTCATGAAGATGAAGGTGGGCGTGCTGGAGATCGAATAGGTTTTCTGGGCGGCCTGCATCTTTTCGAGGATGGCCTGTTTTAGCCCCTCGTCATTCATACAGGATTTGATCTGTTCTTCTTCCATGCCCGCCAGCACGCCCAGCTTGGCGACGGCGTCATCGGGCGCGGAGGAGCGGGCCCAGCGCTCCTGCTCGGCGAAGATCATGTCAACCAGCGGATAGAATTTGTCGTCGGGCGCGCAGCGCGCCATGGCGGCTGCCTTGAAGGCATAGCCATCCAGCGGGAAGTCGCGGAAGACCATTTTCGCCTTGCCGGTGTCGATCAGGTGCTTCTTGATCTCCGGCAGCGCGACGCGGTTGAAGGCGGCGCAGTGCGGGCAGGTGAGGGAGGCGTATTCATACACGGTAATGGGCGCGTCTTCCTTGCCAAGCACGCGGTCGGCGAGCGCCTTGCCGGTATCGATCTTTTCAGCCGCGAGCGCGGGCGCGGCAAGGGCGAGCAGCGCGGCGAGCAGGGCAAAACGTAATTTCATGGTCACACCTTATATGCTTACGGGGAAGGAGGTTTCTTGATAGGACAGGTCGACAGGCCAAACAGTGCGTAAGCGCCGCATCGCCCCATCGCCGCATTGACAAGCAGCGCAACGCCGAGGATCGGCCAGAGGACGCCCTGATATCCATTATACGTCCACCACCCCAGCATTCCTGCGCCGAGCACAACGCGCAGCGCGCGGTCCCACGGGGCGAGGTTCTTGGGTAGGGGATTTTTGAAGTCCATGAACGTCCTTTTCGGCCTCCACTATAATATAGGTCCGGCCGGAAAGCGTGACAAGTTCGCGTGAAAATGCCATGTTATGCCAAAAAACAGGCGATTCAGTTCCACAGGCATGGCATCTTCCCTCATCCTCAGCGTCCAGGACGGCAGCATCTCTTTCGGCGAGAAAGTGATCTTTGAC
>DASPMW010000010.1:0-15893 GCA_035626855.1 Patescibacteria group bacterium | reverse complement strand
AAAAAATGAGAGGCCGGGGTTACGGGCCCGGCCTCTCTTACACACTCTCTATTAGAAACTTCTTCAACACCACGGAGATGGATTTTGTCGAAGACTCCTGAATATCAAAACGGCAGATTCGGGTCAAATCATTTCTTCTGCTATTTTAGAAATTCCATGTAATTCAATGAAGTAGGTGTCCAAAAAATGAGAGGCCGGGGTTACGGGCCCGGCCTCTCTTACACACTCTCTATTAGAAACTTCTTCAACACCACGGAGATGGTTTTTGTCGAAGACTCCCGAATATCAAAACGACAGATTCGAGTCAAACAATGATCTCCAAAATCGACATTTTCGTCAGTTAAGGGGTAAGAGCAAAAAAAGAGGCCGGGGTTACGGGCCCGGCCTCTTAACACACTCTCTATTAGAAACTTCTTCCACACCACGGAGATGGTTTTTGTCGAAGACTCCCGAATATCAAAGGAGCAGATTCGAGTCAAAGGCAAATATGACAATTTTCTTAGGCCTGCGTTCACGTTCCCCAAATTGACTCGATAAAACAGGCGGCGGGGGGTAAATTGGGGCGATTAAAAAGGACCCCAAAATGTCAGATGCTCAATACGACGTCGTTGTAATCGGCTCCGGGCCGGGTGGTTATGTATGCGCGATTCGCGCGGCCCAGCTGGGCCTGAAAACCGCCTGCGTCGAAAAAGACGATACCCTCGGGGGCACATGCCTCAATGTCGGCTGCATTCCCTCCAAGGCGCTCCTCAGTGTTTCGGAGAAATACGCGCAAGCCACGCATGAATTCGATGCCCTCGGAATAGAGGTCGGCGCGCCAAAGGCCAACCTTAAAAAAATGATGACGCACAAGGACAAGGTCGTTGCTGCTAATACGCAAGGCATCTCCTTCCTGTTCAAGAAGAACAAGGTCGACCATTTGGTCGGCACAGGCGCGATCTCCGGCGCAAACACGGTCGAAATTACTTCCAGGGACGGCAAGAAAACCACGGTCGCCGCCAGGAACATCGTAATTGCCACCGGCTCCGAAACACGCCCCTCAATGGCGTCTCCGTTGATGAAAAGCAAATCGTTTCCTCGACCGGTTCTCTCGCGCTCGAAAAAGTTCCGGCAACCATGGCAGTGATCGGCGGCGGGGTGATCGGGCTGGAGCTCGGCTCTGTCTGGCAGCGTCTTGGCTCGAAAGTAACCGTGATCGAGTTCATGGACAGGCTGCTGCCGGGCAGCGATCTTGAAGTTTCGAAAGAGATGAAAAAGCTCATGACGAAGCAGGGCATGGATCTGAAGCTCTCGACCAAGGTGACCGGCGCGCAGGTCGCGAAGGAGAAAGTCACGCTGACGTTGGAACCTGCCAATGGCGGCGCGGCGGAGAAACTGGAGGTCGAGAACGTGCTTCTCGCTATCGGCCGACGCCCCTATACCGCCGGCCTTGGGCTCGAAAAAGCCGGAGTTAAGTTAGATAACCGCGGGCGCGTCGAGATCGACGATCATTTCCAGACCAGTGTGAAGGGTATCTACGCGATCGGCGACGTTGTGCGCGGTGCGATGCTCGCGCATAAGGCCGAGGATGAAGGCGTCGTATGCGCTGAAATAATCGCAGGACAATCGGGCCATATCAATTACGACGCGATCCCGAGTGTCGTTTATACCTTTCCCGAAGTCGCCAGCATCGGCAAAACGGAGGAGCAGCTGAAGGAGGCCGGCGTCGAATACAAATCCGGCAAGTTCCCCTTCATGGCCAATGGCCGCGCACGTGCAATGGCGGCGACCGACGGTTTTGTAAAAATCCTCGCCGATGCTAAAACCGACCGCGTCCTCGGCTGCCATATCGTCGGGCCGGAAGCCGGCACACTCATCGCCGAGATCGCCCTTGCCATGGAGTTTGGCGGCTCGGCCGAAGATATTGCCCGAACCTGCCACGCGCATCCGACCCTCAACGAAGTGGTGAAGGAAGCGGCGCTCGCGGTGGACGGCCGGCCAATCCATATCTGACGGGAAGATGCCATGAAAGCGCAAGCTGTCGTCAACAAGCGGTCTATCCGCGCCGCCCATGGGAACAAGCTCACGGCAAAATCCTGGCTGACGGAAGCGCCCCTGCGCATGCTCATGAATAACCTCGACCCCGATGTCGCGGAAAACCCCGATGAACTGGTCGTTTATGGCGGCATTGGTAAAGCCGCGCGCAATTGGGAATGCTACGACAAGATCGTCGACGTTCTGACGAACCTGAACAATAACGAGACGCTGTTGATTCAGTCGGGAAAGCCGGTAGGCGTATTCCAGACACATGAAAACGCCCCGCGCGTCTTGCTCGCCAATTCCAACCTCGTGCCGAACTGGGCAAATTGGGCGCATTTCCGCGAGCTCGATGCCAAGGGCCTCATGATGTACGGCCAGATGACAGCCGGCAGCTGGATTTATATCGGCACCCAAGGCATAGTGCAGGGCACTTACGAAACCTTCGTGGAAATGGGCCGCCAGCATTACAACGGCGATCTTAAGGGCAAATGGATACTGACGGGCGGCCTCGGCGGCATGGGCGGCGCGCAGCCGCTCGCAGCGACCATGGCCGGCGCATCGATGATCGGCGTGGAGTGTCAGCCCAGCCGCATTGAGCGACGCCTGGCCACACGCTATCTGGATAAAAAAGCGAACAGCATCGAGGAAGCGATTGCGATGGTGGAGGACGCGCATAAGCGCGGCCAAGCGGTTTCCGTCGGTTTGCTTGGCAATGCCGCAACTGTGTTCGCGGAACTGGCGCAGCGCGCCAAGAACGACCGGAAATACCGCCCCGACGCTGTCACCGATCAGACCTCCGCCCATGATCCGTTAAACGGTTACCTGCCCGAAGGCTGGAGTTGGGACGAGGCGGAGAAGAAGCGCCGCTCAAGCCCGAACGACGTCATTGCGGCCGCAAAGAAATCGATGGCCAAGCATGTGCGCGCGATGCTCGATTTCCACGCCATGGGTGTCCCTACCTTCGATTACGGCAACAACATCCGTGCGATGGCAGAGGAGGAAGGAGTGACCAACGCCTTCGATTTCCCCGGCTTCGTCCCCGCCTATATCCGACCCCTGTTCTGCCGCGGTGTCGGGCCGTTCCGCTGGGCCGCGCTCTCCGGCGATCCGGCGGATATCGCCAGGACCGACGCGCGCGTGAAAGAGCTTCTGCCCGATAACAAACACCTCCATAACTGGCTCGACATGGCCGGCGAGCGCATCAAATTTCAGGGCCTTCCCGCGCGCATCTGCTGGGTTGGCCTTGGCGACCGCGCCAAGCTCGGGCTTGCATTTAACGACATGGTCGCTTCAGGAGAACTCGCCGCCCCTGTCGTTATCGGCCGGGATCATCTCGACAGCGGCTCCGTTGCCTCGCCTAACCGCGAGACCGAAGGCATGAGAGACGGGTCAGACGCGGTCTCGGACTGGCCGCTGCTGAACGCGCTGCTCAATACCGCATCAGGCGCGACTTGGGTGTCCCTGCATCATGGCGGCGGCGTCGGCATGGGTTTCTCGCAGCATTCGGGAATGGTGGTTGTCGCCGATGGTACGAAGGAAGCCGCGGAGCGTTTGCAGCGCGTGCTGACCAATGATCCGGCAACCGGCGTCATGCGCCATGCAGATGCGGGCTATCAGGACGCCATTGATTGCGCCCATGACAAGGGGCTGAACCTGCCGATGATCGGCTGAGATTTTTAAGGGCAAAATTTTCATGCGTAACATGGTTATCAAGCCGGGTCAGGTGACCCTCGCGATGCTCCGCACAATTGCCAAACATCATGTGCCGATTTCGCTCGACCCGGCCGCTTACAAACGTATAGACCAGTCGAAGCGGCTCGTTGATAATATTATAGAGGATGGTCGCCCCGTTTACTCGATCAACACCGGCTTCGGCGCGCTTGCGAAGGTGCAAATCCCGCCCAGCCAGTTTGCGCGGCTGCAGAAGAATATTGTTCTGTCCCATGCGACGGGCGTGGGCCGCTTCCTCGACGATGATATCGTCAGGCTGGTCTTGCTGCTCAAGATCAATGCGCTGGCGCAGGGTTATTCCGGCGTGCGGCGCGAAGTGATTGACTTTCTCATCAAGCTTTATAACGAAGAGGTCTATCCCTGCATTCCGGAGAAAGGCTCGGTCGGCGCCTCGGGCGATCTTGCGCCGCTCGCCCATCTGTCACTGCCGCTGCTGGGTGCGGGGCAGGTGCGGGTGCACGGTCTCCTTGCCGATGCACGGCCCGAAATCAAGAAGATCGGCCTCAAGACGCTCGACCTGGAGCCAAAGGAAGGCCTCGCCCTGCTCAATGGAACGCAGGTGTCGACCGCGCTTGCATTACGCGGGTTGTTCCGCGCCGAAGAATGTTACGCGGGAGCGGTTGTCGCCGGCGCGCTTACCGTTGACGCCTTCAAGGGCTCCAGCACCCCGTTTGATCCCGATATTCAAAAGGTCCGCAGACAGCAAGGCCAAATCGATGTCGCCAAAATTTACGTGAGCTTATTGAAGGATAGCGCCATCCGCGCGAGCCACGACAACGAGCATGACGACCGCGTGCAGGATCCCTATTCGATCCGCTGCATGCCGCAGGTCATGGGCGCCTGCCTTGATCATATCCGTTTCTCAGCCGATATATTTTTGCGGGAAGCGAACGCCGTGACAGACAATCCGCTGGTGATGCTTGAAAGCGGGGAGATAAAGTCCGGTGGAAACTTCCACGCCGAACCCATTGCGATGGCCGCCGACAGTCTTGCGCTTGCAATTGCTGAAATAGGCAGCATGAGCGAACGGCGGATTGCCATGCTGATCGACAGCAAGATCAGCGGCCTGCCGCCCTTCCTGGTAAAAGATGCCGGCGTCAATTCGGGCTTCATGATCGCGCATGTCACGGCCGCCGCGCTGACCAGCGAGAACAAGGCGCTCGCCCATCCCTCTTCAGTAGACAGCATTCCGACCTCCGCCAACCAGGAAGATCATGTCAGTATGGCGACCTATGGCGCGCGGCGGCTGAACGACATGGGCTCCAATACCGCCAATATCGTGGGCATCGAGTTGCTGGCGGCGGCGCAGGGGGTCGATTTCCATCGTCCGCTCAAGACGTCCAAATCCCTTCAGGCCGCCGTGAAACTCATCCGCGCGCAGGTGAGCCACTACGAGGAGGACCATTATTTTGCGCCGGATATCCGCATCGCAACGCGCCTGGTCGAGCAGGGGAGCTTTCTCCCCTTCGTCGGGCGCAACCTTTTGCCCTCTCTATATTCCTGATGAAAAAATTCAATTATATCCGCGGTGAAGGCCCGCTGCTGATTTCCATTCCCCATATGGGCACGCACCTGCCCGCGGATTTGAAACACCGCATGACACCGGCCGCACTGCAACTTTCGGACACGGACTGGCATGTCGACAAGCTTTATTTGTTCGCGCGCGAAATCGGCGCCAGTATCCTGATGGCGACCCACTCGCGGTATGTTATCGACCTCAACCGGCCACAGGACGACCAGCACCTTTATCCAGGGCAGGTGAAAACCGGCCTTTGCCCCCTTGAAACTTTCGACGGTGCTAGACTTTACAAGGACGGCGAAGAATTTGACGAGATTGAAAAACTCAATCGTATCGCCGCCTACTGGCTGCCCTATCATGAGCACCTCGCGCAGGAACTTGCGCGCATCAAGGAAAAAAAGGGCTATGCGATCCTATACGATGCGCATTCCATCCGTACTGAAGTGCCGCGCCTGTTCGATGGAAAGCTGTGTGACTTGAACCTCGGCACGGCGCATAACACGACGGCCGCGCCGGAAATGGCGTCAGCGGCGTTTGCGGCGGCGGAGGCAAGCGGTTATACCTCCATTTTAAATGGCCGCTTCGTCGGTGGCTACATCACGCGCCATTACGGGCAGCCGGCGAACGACGTCCATGCCATCCAAATGGAGCTGACCTGGGGCAATTATATGGAGGAAACGCCGCCCTACCTTTATGCCCCGGCGAAGGCGGAGCGCCTTCAAGCGGCATTAAAGACGGTCGTATCTGCGATACTCGACTGGGGCAAGGGCGCTTACGGACGCGTTTAGGGCCGGGGCTGCATAGATTCGCGCATCCTTGCGACCATCCGGGGATCGAGCTCGAAATATACATCCACCAGCGGCCCATCAGGTATCTTGACCTTCAAGGTACTGAACACCTTTTCGCCGTCGCGGCTTAGGCCGGATTCCGTCGCATCGACGCGAAAGTATTGCTCGACAAGGATGCGCTGTTCATCCGCAGTGATTACCCGAAAGGCATTCCCCCGGTCGCGGCCGCTGCCTGTTGCGATGATGCAGTCGAGCAGAGACTTGGTCGCGAGCTTCTCAAGCTTATTGTCGATATAGTCGACCCCTTTGCCAAAATCGGGCAAAGGCCCTTCCATCCCCTCTTTAACGAGTTCCCGGTTCCACTTATAGAGATAGGCCGCGTAACGATGGGCGCCGAGGTTGCCGAAATGCTCACGCATGAATTTCTTGAATTCGTCGACGGATTGTCGTGATTTCTCCAGGATGATCTTTTTTCCCGCCGCTTCAGCTTTTTGGGCCTGCGCGGGATTCCCCAGCGCGCGGTAAAATGTCGTACCAGGGTAGCTTTCGCGTATTTCACACCACTTCGCCGTGCCTGGGGAAGCAACTGCCTGATCCACCAGAGCAAGATATCCCTCATCTGGCGATTCAGCGCGCGCCGGGGAAATAGAGATCAGCATGAGAAGGGTCAAAACAAACTTCATTCGAGCTCCTGCGGATGCCAGTCTCCCGCCATCATAACACCATGGCACAGCCGGCTGCCAAAACCGTAGGCAAGTTCGCGCGGATGCTTCACATTCCAAAGCGCGATATCCGCAGCCTTATCTTTTTCAAGCGTTCCACAAATATTATGAAGCCCAAGGGCGCGGGCTGCGTTCCGCGTCATGCCGGCGAGAGCTTCCGCGGGCGTCATGCGGAACAGCGTACACGCCATATTTATCATGAGGGTTGCGGATAATACCGGCGAAGTGCCGGGGTTATGGTCCGTCGCGATCGCCATCGGTACCTTGTATTGCCGGAAAAGCTCGATCGGCGGTAATGTTTTTTCGCGCAGATAATAGAACGCCCCTGGTAACAGCACCGCAACCGTGCCGGCAGCTGCCATCGCCTTCACGCCGTCTTCGGATACATATTCTAGATGGTCGGCGGAGAGGGCCCGGAATTCAGCGGCTAACTGCGCTCCCTCCATGTTGGATAGCTGCTCCGCATGCAGTTTAACCGGAATTCCCAACTCTCGCGCACATTCGAAAACATCGCGGGTCTGCGCTTGGGTGAAGCCTATTTTCTCGCAAAACGCATCTACGGCATCGATGAGTTTGTCGCGATGCAGCTGCCGCAGCATATCGCATACATGTGCCACGTAATCGTCACTTCGTCCTGCGAACTCAGGGGGAAGCGCGTGCGCGCCCAGAAAAGTTCGCTGGACGCGGAAGCCCGTTTCCTCGGCGAGCCGTGTTGCTACCCGCAGCATTTTTCTTTCTGTGTCTAAATCCAGCCCATATCCTGATTTGATTTCAATGGTTGTGACACCGTCAAAGAACAGCGCGCTTAAGCGCTTCAGGGATATCTCCAGCAAATCATCTTCCGTTACATCACGGGTCGCCCGTACCGTTGACAGGATGCCCCCGCCAGCGGCCGCGATTTCAGCATAGGAAACACCTAGCAGACGCCGTTCAAATTCGTCCGCGCGGTTCCCGGCATAGACAAGATGGGAGTGGCAGTCGATCAAACCGGGCGTCGCCACGCGCTGTTCCGCATCGAATACGTAGTCAGAGAGCTTTTCTGGCGGGGCGGGCAGCTCGCCGGCGGTCCCGACAAACGCGATCTTCCCGCCGGTAACGCCGATCAAGCCGTTATTGATGATGCCGTAGCCATCGCCACCTGCCATTGTCGCGATCGTCACGTTTTTCCAAAGGCGATCAAACATTTGCAAGTCCGAAAGTTGATTTGGGGTGGGCCCGTCTATATTATCGTTATAGTCAATTTTTGTCCCAAGGAACAGCCCGTGACCACTTTGTTCGCCGAGACAGCGCTTTTGCCCGATGGCTGGGCGGATAATGTCTTGGTGGAGATTGATAAGGACGGCTGGATCGTCGGGGTCGACAGCTTCAAGATACCCCCCAAGCCGAATGACGAGGTCGAAATCATTCATGGCCCGCTTATTCCCGGAATGGCGAATATTCACAGCCACGCCTTCCAGCGTGCTATGGCTGGCATGGCAGAACGGGCAAGCGGAAAGAAGGACACGTTCTGGAGCTGGCGCGAGACCATGTACCGTTTCCTCGCGTTCCTGGAGCCGGAGGATATGCAGGCCGTGACTGCGCAGGCCTATGTCGACATGCTGAAGGCGGGTTATACCTCCGTCGGCGAGTTCCATTACATCCACCACCACATGAACGGCCAGCCTTACGAAAACCGCTCCGTGATGTCGCAGGAGGTCATTCAGGCGGCACTTGAAACCGGCATTGCTATCACGCATATGCCGTCATTGTACGCCTACGGTGGTTTCGGCGAAAAGCAGGCGGCCGAAGGGCAGCGCCGCTTCATCAATGCCGTTCCAGACCTGATGCGGATCATCGAGGAGCTCCATGGCGAGTTCAAGAATGTGCCGCAGGTGACCTTGGGGCTAGCCCACCATTCCCTGCGCGCCGTTTCGCCGGCCATGCTGCACGAAGGAACCACGGCTATCCGCCGCCTTTTGCCCGAGGCTCCCATCCATATACATGCCGCTGAGCAGATGGGCGAAGTCGAGGCCTGTCTTGAATGGTCAAGAAAGCGCCCGGTTGAATGGCTTCTCGAAAACGGGGGCATCGACGACAAATGGTGTCTCATCCACTGCACCCATGTGAACGATGACGAAGTACGCGGCCTTGCGAAATCCGGCGCCGTTGCCGGCCTGTGCCCGACCACCGAGGCGAACCTCGGGGACGGTATCTTCCCGCTCGTCAAATTTTTTCACGAAGGCGGGCGTTTTGCGATCGGGTCCGACAGCCATATTACCGTGAGTGTCATCGAAGAGCTTCGATGGCTTGAATATATCCAGCGGCTTGTGTATCGGGAGCGGACGCTGATCAAGGACCATGATATTCCTTCCGTGGGCGCGGCTCTCTATGATCGTTGCCTGTCCGGAGGGGGCCGCGCCCTGGGCCGTAAATCAGGCCAGATCGACATTGGCCATCGCGCCGACCTTGTCGTTCTCGATAAGGATCTCCCATTCATGACAGGAAAGCTACGGGATCATATTCTCGACGCAGCAATCTTCGCGGCGAACCAGAATCCCGTCAAAGACGTGATGTCCGGCGGCAGGTGGGTCGTAAAAAACCGCCATCACAAGCGCGAAGAGCATATCCTTGAAAAGTTCCGCAAGGTGATGGCGAAAGTCCAGTAACTTTATTAAGACTGGGTTGCGAACCATCTCAAAAGCGTATCGGCAACGCGTTCGGCATCCTCTCTGCGATTTTCAAACAAGTGCGTCGCCATTTCATCGAGGATGATCAGTTCGCGGTCGGCTTTTGAGGCGCGTTCATAAATTTCGCGTGCGTTGTCTACAGTGACGATATTGTCCTGGGGCGCGTGAAAGATGAATAATTTTTTATCAAGAGCAGCTGTTTTCGCCGCCACCTCCTGCCCGAGCATATCTTCGATGAAGGATTTTTTGAAAGTAACACGCTGGTTGATCACCATGATTTCAATTTCATTCGAATTCTTCTCCGTGATCAGTTCCTGGCGCCGGAACTTCTCGATAATCGCCGCCGGATCGCGGGGGGAGCCGATCGTGGCAATCGCTTTCAGTCCGGGAAGTGCTTCGCTTGCAGCCAGCGCTGCTGTTCCACTGATACTGTGCCCGATCAGAAGTTTGGGTTCCGCGTGGTCGCGCGCGAGGGCCTTGCAGGCGGCCACCAGGTCCAGCACACGTGTCGTAAAATTCGTTTCCGAAAATTCTCCCTGGCTTTCACCTTGGCCGGTGACGTCGATACGCAGCATGGCAACGCCGTTTTCGGCCAAGTGCCGGCAGACTTTCGCGGCAGCATGGGATTCTTTCGGGCAGGTAAAGCATGGCCCGAACACGCCCCAAAAAAGCGGCGTCGTTTCAGGCCTGTCGATGATCCCAACCAGTTGCTGGCCGCGGCCGTTATCGAATTTGTACTTGTTACTTGTGCGAGGCATGGCCGACTATAGCCAAGAAAAAGGGCCGCGGGGTAGTGAAAACCCCGCGGCCCTTTGTTTTCGGCTCAGGTCTTATTCGGCCTTGTCGGACGCATCCGGGCCGCCCTCGTCGTCATGCGGCGGCTTGTCTCCTTTGCGCCCTGGTCTGTTCTCGCCATGGCCTTTCTTGCCCATCCCGAGCGCATCCCATTTGGCGCGCTGTTCCGGCGTCAGGGATTTCACGAAGTCTTCCATCTGCGCCTTGTGTTCGGCGCGGGTCTTTTCGCGGAACTTGTTGTTGCGTTCTACAAGCGCTTTTTTGTCGGAGTCAGATAGACTATCAAACGCCTTCTGGCGCTCGTCCATCTTCGCCTTTCTTTCTTCCTTGGAAAGTTTGTCGAATTCGCTGCGACGCTCCTTGAAATAGGAGCCGCGCTGTTCTGGGGTCATCGCTTCCAGCTTGTCCAGTTCTTCAGCAGACAGCATCATCCCGCGGCGCTTGCCGTCTTTGTTGAAGCCGCGCTTGCCATCTTTTTCGCTATCTTTGTGGACGGATTTGCCAGTCTCTGCAGCAGGCTTCGAAGCGTCTGCCTTTGTCTCGGCAACTGCGGCGGTAGCGACCAGACCGGTCAGTGCCAAGGCTGCCAAAGGGACGGAGAGAAAGGAAAACTTGATAAGGGTCATTAGTCTTACTCCATTGAAAAGTTGGTGAATTTTGGCCCAGAGCGCCCTGATTGGCATTCTATCTGCTCTTTGCCACGGAATACAGGGGCAAAACCCTGCGTAACACTATGGTAAAAATTGCCCGGTGCGCAGGAAATAAGGCAGTCATCCGTGACAATGATGGAATGGGACCGGAAAACCGTTTAACTTCCGAGGGCAGCAGTAAAACATGTTTTCTTTAAGTGAGCGGATGCAGGAACAGGCACCATTCAGTCACGCGACGGACGAGGCGAAGGACGACGCGGGGCTTATGCGCCAGATCGCGGGTGGCGACCAGCGAGCGTTCCAACGGCTTATGCAGCGCCATTTGCAGCGTACCGTCCGCCTTGCAACGCGGATTATGGGGGGCACCCTGGCGGCGGAGGACGTGGCGCAGGAGGCTTTTATCCGGGTCTGGAAGCACGCCAAGGATTGGGAAGCCCCATCGCGCTCTGGCGCAAAATTTACGACATGGCTTTACCGCATCGTCCTTAACTTGTGCATTGATGAAAAACGCAAAAATCGTTTCTCAAATATCGACGATATCCCCGAACCCGTCGATACGGGCCTGGGTGCGCAAGGGGGCATGGAGCAGCAGGAGCAGTCCAGGCGCGTGCGCGCCGCGCTCGATGAATTGCCGGAGCGGCAGCGTGCTGCGCTGGTGTTGTGCTTTTATGAAGAGTTTTCGAACAAGGAGGCGGCTGACATGCTGGGTATCAGCGTAGGTGCCGTTGAATCGCTTCTTGTCCGTTCGCGCCGCTATCTGCGCGACAAGCTGGTGGAGGAAAGGCCATGACATTCGAAGAATTTACGGGTTATGTGGACTTATATTCGGCGGACCTCTCCCGCTGGCCGCAGCATCTGGTGAAGCCCGCAGTCACTTTCATGAAAGGCAACGCGAAGGCGAGCGCCCTGTTCGAGCGGCAGCTGCTGGCCGATGCGCAACTGCGCAATTATGTCCCGCAGGACCAGCAACTGTCCGCTCTCGAGGCGCGCATTATGTCGGGTCTGACGGATCAGGCAGAGACTCGGGAGATCCTGCAGGCGGCTGTTATAACAGCGCAAGCGACGCGCACCAGTTGGCGGCCCGCCTGGATGTTTGCGCCGACCGGCGGATTACTGGCTGCGCTTGTCGTCGGGTATTTTGTAGGTTTCTCGCCGCAGCGGGAAATTTATGGTCCCATGCCGATTTATTCCACGCTTGATCCCGCCTATGTCGCGGAGCAGCAACTGGCCACCGCATATGTCGATGTCTATGGTGAAGAGGGAGAGGTTTTCTGATGAACAAGCTTGCGGCTATTCTGGGAGGACTGCTGTTCGTTTCGCTCGCGGGTAACCTTTTTATGGGCGGGTTAATGCTGGGCCATCGCGCGAGCGTGGTCGAGACACCATCGCCTGGCGCCGTTTCGTCCGTGCAGAGCAGCGAGGACCGCCGCGCCGAGTGGCGCAAGCGTGACCAGATGCTTCGCGAAAGGCTGTCCGAGGCAGACCGCGCGATTTTCGAAGAGATTAAACAAAAGTACCATGACCAGATCGAGCAAAAACGCATTGCTCTTGACCAGGCGCGCGAGCGGTTGGAAGAAGCGCAATCGGCTGAAATCATCGACACCCCGGCAATCGAAGAGGCAGGGCGCGAGGAGGCGGTACGGCGCGCGGAATTCCTGCAGGCCATCCGCGCCGCGCGCAAGGAAATCTCCGGGCGGCTGTCGCCAGAAGGCCGCATCCAGATGGAGCGCCTGCGCCCGCCGAAGGGTAAGCGCCCGGGCGGCCGTGGCCGCGATTGGCCACATAGTCACGACAACGCGCCGAGCGACGGGGAACGAGGCCTGCCCCAGCCCCCGGCTGGCGCAGCTGACTTGCGTTATGTCCAACCTCAGGCCAACCAACCCGAAACGCCAAACCCACCGGGCGATTGCGGCGCTTGCGAAGTGCCTGGCGCGGGTAGTCCCGCGGATGGCGCTCCCCCCCAGCCTTGATTTCGTCCAGCGGCCTGTTATCCTTCGGGAAACCCCAACGAAGGAGACTGGACTTGACCAATCTGAAGAAAATCGTGTTGTGCCTGGGCTTGGTGTCGCTGACATCTTTGCCCCTTTCCGCCTGCACAAGCACCTGGCAGGGCATGAAGGAGGACTGGCACAGCGTGACGGACGGCAATTCGACCTCCGTTTCTGAAACCAGCGCAGTAGAGGTGGACAGCAGCGCAGGCGAGCCAGCCGTTGTGAAAACAACCACCGTCACCACCTATAACTAACTCCGCGAAGCGATGTGGAACCGCCGCGCTGATTGCGGCGTTTACTCGCTAAAGGAAAGGAAAAACTCCAATGTCCCTCATTAATATCAAGACGGCGCTTATGTGCCTCTGCCTGCTCGGCACCCTGTCTCTTGCGGCCTGCAATACGACCGAAGGCCTCGGCCAGGATATGGAAGCAGCGGGTGACACCATCAGCGACGCTGCGCGCGACAACAAGAATTACTAAACCACCGTAAACAAAAGGGCCCTCTCGCGAGAGGGCCCTTTTTTTATTAGTCAGTTCCTAGCGTCGCGGCTGCGCGCGCGCAGCCGGTGCCACGTTGGCGCGGCGGGGGTATTCAAGCACGGTGTTGGATTTGAAGGGCGCGGCAGCAATCGCAAAGTCCTTTTTGGGTTCCGGCATCGCACGGTTTTCGCCAGTCTTGCCGAGCGCCTGCTGCAGCAGGTGTTCCCGGGAGAGGTCGGTGAGCGAGGGCGTGATGCGCAAAGCAAGAACGGGGAGGGCGTCTGCGGCATCGCGCAGTTTCTGCGTCCAGGCAAGCGCCTTCGGCGTCGCATCCTTTGCCCCTTCGAGACCTTGTTTTTCCAGCAGGTCGAACAGGCTGGCGGATTGTTCCCGGTCGTAGCCGATATAATAGAAGCGCTCATTGTCAGCGACCAGGAACGTCTTGTCCTGCGCCTCGCTGTAAAATTGCATGACGGATCTGTTCAGGTTAATGACGTCCGCAGGCGCGTCGACGGTACCCTGACCGCCCGGCGCCGGAACAGGGCTCGCGCCCACAACCATAAATCCCTTTTCCTTTGAGAGCTTCTCGAGAACCGCATAGGCTTCCTGGTCCTCTGCCGGAACCGGCAGGATGTCATTGTTGAGGACGAGGTAAAAGCGCTGCTTGTCAGCGTTGAAATAGGCGTCGTCAATCATGTCTTTATGCGTGATCGCATTGCCAACGCTGATGAGACCCGGGTTGCTGGCGAGGCCGGCATAAATATTTTTCGCGAGTTGCTCTTCCTGAGTCGCGATAAAACCGGGCGTCTTTGCGGGACCATTCTTCCGGATGCTGAAACCCGGCTCGCGCTCGTCGGTATAGATCATGTAGCCAAGCGCTTCGAAATTGAAATACATGTTCTTCAGATCGCCGCCATTCGGCGCGACGATGGCGGGCGCCTCGGTCACTGCGGCCTGCGTACGCTTGAAATCGGCTGCATTCATTTCCAGCGTATAGAAATATTGCCCAGGCGAGACGCTTTCCAGCAGGTCTTCAAAATCCTTGCTCTCGGCGCGGAAACCCACAGTGCCCTTGGCAGGGTCGAGCGACAGGAGAGAGGCGTTGCGAGGGTTAAAGAAAGTCCCCGACAGGTTGAGCAGATTGTCCTTCGCCTCTATGACGATCTTTCCTTCCAATACCTGCACCGCGCCGTACTTATCGACAAGCAGGTGCGTACCGTCTTGCAGCGGCTGGACGAGCGCGACGGTTTTCAGGTTGATGCTGTGCGTCTGGCCGTTATCTGCATTGACCACATGCATAAAATCCTCATGCTTGTGCAGTGCGGCGATGGTTTCATCCGGCACGTTCAGCATGCCGCTATGATTTCCCCAGTAAATCGCCGTCTTTTGCGGCGTGGTGACAATGCGATCGATATTCCTCGGGTTGTAGAGGCCATCATATTCGGGCTGCAGGAAAGGGGCCTTGCGCTGGAGATGTGTCAGCACCTCTTTCGCCATCTGGGGCGATACATCGTCGAGCATGGTATGGCCCGTGCCGTTGACCGTCATGCGCATGACCTTGGTATCGCCGTCATACCAGATATTCGCAATGCGATCGATATTCGTCAGTATCCGCCCCTCGTCAAGGCGCAGGTTTTCACCGGCAAGATTTGCCTCAAGCGAGAGGAGCGCTTTTCTGGCTTCAGGTGATTTCGTGTTCTGTGCTGCCTCGAATAGGATATTCGACTTTACAATATTGGACGGCCACGGCTCGACGAGGGCGGCGACCCAGCTCAGGCGTCCCTCGGCATTTAAGGGTGAGGAGACGGCCTGCTCGAGCCATCCGCCGCTACGGGTCAATTCTTTGCGCAGCAGGTCGAGGCCGGCATTTGCGAAGGACAAGCCCACCAGCTTGCGCATAACCGCGAGGGAAAAATCCTCGTGGTCAGGCATGACTTTTTCGTTGATGAATTTCAGTACGTTTTTCGCGTCGCCTTGCACCGCATTCGTGCCAATCTTGAATTCGTCCGCGACGCCCACGCGCAAAGCGATTTCGGTCAGGGCTGACAGGTCCGAGGTGTTCTTCGCAGTGTTGGCGATTTCTCCCATGATGGAAACGCCCGGAAAAGTAAGATTCCACAACCCTTTGAAAGCGAGGGCGCCCGCGCCCGGCTCGATACGCGATAAAGCGGTTCCGAGTTTCATCGCGTCGCCGTCCCGCGCGGCTTTGACGAAGCTCGCCACCTGCGCCTCCGTGCCGCTACCGGGGTTGCCGAGGCCGGTCAGCACATGCGCCGCCGCTGTCTGCATTGTGTTCAGGGCCGCATTGAAGCGCTGTGCCAAGCGCTCAAACACGGTTTTTTTCTCGCTGCCAAGATCAATGACCGCTGCGGGGTCTTTATCAGCCTCCAGTTTCTTCAGCGTCAGTTGCAGGGCAGAGGAATCAAGGGGATCGGCTGCCGCTGTCGTTTCCTTCAGGACGCGCTCGAAAATCTGCGCCTTGGACGAAAGGCCGGAAAGCTTGAACTGGGGCTCCAGTTCCAGCGCCATCTT
>DASPMW010000009.1:0-8694 GCA_035626855.1 Patescibacteria group bacterium | reverse complement strand
TATGCTCGGCGCTTTTTCCGGCGGTTTGCTATCCGGCTCTTCCGGGCGCGGCTCGATCGTCGCGAGGCGCGAGTAATCGCTCAGCCGCGCCAGGCGCGTCGTCGGCATCGCGACTTCCTTGCGCTGGAAAATTCTTGCGCGGGCATGGACGGCGTCGAAAATATTGTTGAAGGTGCCGATCGTTTCTGAGGAACCGAGGAACAGCATGCCGCCCGGCCGCAATGCGGAATGGAACAAGGGCATCAGGCGCTTTTGCGTCTGCCCGTCAAGATAGATCAGCAGGTTGCGACAGGAGACGAGGTCGAGTTTGGTAAAGGGCGGATCCTGAACCAGGTTCTGGGTCGCGAAGATCACCATTTCGCGCAAATGCTTGCGGATGCGGTAATGGCTGTCTTCACGAATGAAATGGCGCTCAAGGCGGGCTTCGGAAACGTCGAGGCCGATGCCGTCGCTATAGACCGCCAGGCGACCCGTGTTGATCGCAGTTTCATCAAGATCGGTCGCGAAGATCTGGACGCTGAACTGGCGGCCGTTCTTCTCCATGTATTCCTGGATGAGCATGGCGATGGAATATGCCTCTTCGCCGGTCGAGCAGCCGCTGACCCAGATTCGCACGGTTCCGCCATTCTGCTTGTTTTTCAGCAGTTCGGGCAGCGCTTCCTTCTCCAGCGCAGCGAAAGCTTCCTCGTCGCGGAAGAAGGCGGTCACGCCGATCAGGAACTCCTTGTACAGAAACGCGATCTCCTGGTCGTTATGCTGAAGGTAACGCACATAGTCCCAGGCATCGGTCAGGTGATGGACGTTCATCCGCCGCTCGATCCGGCGGATAAGCGTATTGGTTTTATAAAGGCCGAAATCACTGCCGGTGCGACGGCGGACGAGAACGAGGATCTCGTTCAGCGCGTCTTCCTGGTCGACAAGGGAACGGGGGCGGCCCTGCTTGGACTGCACCGTCGCGAGGTAGTCGCGTATCGCCGCTGCCATTTCTTCCGGCCGCAAGACTTCGTCGGCCAGGCCCGTGCCGATCGCGCTTGCCGGCATATCGCCGAATTTTGCGGTGCGGACATCCTGCACGAGCGCGTAGCCGCCCTCCGCCTTCACCGTTTGCAGGCCGAGCGTGCCGTCGCTGCCGTTGCCGGACAGGATGACGCAGACGCCCTTTTCGCGGCGCTGTTCGGCGAGGGAGCGGAAAAAGAAATCGATCGGAAGATTGACATGGCTCTTTGGCTGTTCGCTGAACATGACGGCGCCGTCAAACAAGCGCAGGTAATGCGCGGCGGGCGATGTGTAAACATGCCCCGCCTTCAGCCGGGTATTGTCCTTCGCTTCCGTCACCGGCATGGTCGTGTATTTCGCAAGAATTTCGGGAAGCAGGGTCACGTCATCCGCGCCGCGATGGGTGATGACGACATAGGCCGCGTTCGTATCCGGCATAATCGCGCCGAAAAAGGCCTTGAGTGCGTCAAGCCCACCGGCCGATGCGCCGAGGGCGACTACTGGCACGGATTCCAAAAGGGTCGCGTTGTTATCAGTCGTTGTCATGCGTGTGCGTCCCAGGTCAGGCTGGATTCATAACGCACATGGCGTCACTGGACAAAGAATTTATCCCCTTATCCGCTGATAATTCGTGGAACTTTTCGGCACGCGCGCGGCACTGCGCAGGTGGGGAATTACGGAAAAACAATGGCGTTTTTCTGATCTTCCAGAACCATGGCGCGAAGCGTCTCGGCCTGGGCCCGCCGCCGGATGGCTTCCCGCAGGAAAGGGCTGTCTGGCTCGCCGTTCGACAGTGATTCGGCCATTTCGGCCGCCTCCTCGACCGCGACAATCAGCGACCAGATCGTGCGCTCGATGGTGGCGTTGTGATCCTGCTTGAGGGAGAGCGGCGAATAGCGATGTCCCACCCGGCACTCGTATTCAACGACCATGCCCTGCTGTCGCTCCGTCAGCGGGCCGCGGCATTCCGGGCAGGTAATCGTGATCTGGCGCTCTTGCATTTTGTCCTCCAAAATTCGGGACGGTGCGCCTTGTTCTGCGAGCGTCTTGATAATTTCCGGCATTTCCTCGATCGTTGCAATCTTGTCGACCGCGAAACTGCTCAGCGCCGCCTGCGGCATGGATGGATAAGCGGCTGTCTTCGGGTCCTGCACAACTGTGTACCCGCCGCGACGCTTTATTTCAGCCAGGCCTGCCGCGCCGTCATCCAGCATGCCGGTCAATACCAGTCCCGCAGCGCCAGCACCGAATGTTTCCGCGACGGAGCGAAAAAGGGGGTTGATCGCAGGACGCGACATATTCTCTTTCGGTCCGCGCGTTATGCGAAGATTTCTGCCCTCGACTGTCATGTGATGATCCGGCGGCGCAACGTAAATAACGCTTCTGCCGATCTTTTCGCCGTCCTGCGGATGCCGCGCGGGCAGCGGGCCGGCGCTCGCGATGATATCGGGCATATAGCTCCTGCCGCTGATGCCGCCGCCGACATGCGTCGTGACAAGAATGGTGGCGGGCAGGTCAGCCGGAAGCCGGGCCGCGATCTGCTTCAGCACGTCAAGCGCGCCTGCCGAGCCGCCGATCGCGATGATCTCTTTTCTTTGAATGACGGGCTCCTAAGGTGGCCGCTCTCGTGTCGCGCAAATGCCGGTACGGCGGGAAAGGCACTACGTAAACCGGCTGACGGGCATGAAGTTCCGCTTGTCTTTCCGTACCTGCCTATTACCTGCCAAGTTTGCGGATAGAATAAGTGGTGCTGGCCTTCAGCATCTGGCCCTTTTCCAGCACTGTGCCGCCCGCTTCGCCAGCCGGGCGGTTGTGCATATTGATGCCGTTTGTGGTGAGTTCGAGGCAGAAAAAGCTCTGCTGGCCGGCGGGCGCGTCATTTGCGGCACCGGGGACGAAAATAACGCCGAAGGTGCAGTTTTCGCTCGCCGTCACCGTCATTTCACGGCCTTCGGCGCCGAAACTCGGCCAGGTTACCGTCGCGCCCTTGTCAGGATCCACGCCCGGAAAGCTGTTATCCATGAGATCCGCATGGTTAAAGCCCCGCGCAGCCGGGGAAAGGTTCTTGTTCGAAATATTGAACCCCTCGCTAAGAGTCCATTCCGCGGGTGCGTCGATAACCGGATTGGCGGGATCGGGGATCATATCCGCGCGGGTATTCTCCATCTTGCTGACCGCCATTTTGACAACAGTATCTTGCGGGCGCGGCAGGAAGGGGTGAAGGCCGAGGCCAAATGGAAGGGTGACCCCACGGTTGGTCACTTCCATTTCGACGGAAAGCCCTTCATTGGTGAGGGTGAGCACCTGGCGGGCATCGTATTCGTACGGACTCCTACGGGCCGGATTGCTGATACCGTCCTCTGCTGCGCATTGGATATCGAGAACAACCCGGTTTTCGCCGCTCTCGGTCACGACCCACGGGCTCGTCCAGTTGCCGTGGAGCGCGTTGTTTTCCGCGCCGTGAAGCGGGCGGAGCACATGCTTTTCGCCGCCAAAGCTGAATTCGCCCTTCTCCACCCGGTTGGCCCAAGGATGCATAAGGGGGTTCCGGTTTCCCTCCGGCCGGTGGAAATAATCGATCGCGCTGCCATCCTCCAACCGCTCATAAAACCGCAGGATGTCGCCAGCCGCATTAAATTCGAGCGTCAGGCGTTGGTCGGGGGAATGGATCGAGGAAATTTGTGATGACATGATTACTTCCAGTAAAAACAGTGGCATTTACCATAGTATTTACGCGCGAGTTTGTCAAATGCCATCTCGTTCTCGGAGGGAGCCATGAAATATATCGATGACAATGTGAGGGTGCCGATCAAGGCTTGGGTCGACCATGTCGGCATCGAGGATCAGGCTCTGAAACAATTGCGGAATATCGCGAATTTGCCCTTTGTCGTGAATCATGTCGCCGCAATGCCGGACGTCCATTGGGGCGTCGGCGCGACCGTCGGGTCGGTCATCGCAACGAAAGGGGCGCTATGCCCGGCCGCAGTAGGTGTTGATATCGGCTGCGGCATGATGGCCGTAAAAACGAATATTACGGCGTCGCACCTGCCGGAGAATCTTCGCGACATCAGGACGGAGATTGAAAAAGCCGTTCCGCACGGGCGCACCAATCAAGGCGGAAAAGGGGATCGCGGAAGCTGGCGTGACGTGCCCGAATACATGGGGGCGCGCTGGAAGGAGTTGTTCCAGGCGCGCTATGACAGGATTATCCGCAAGCATCCAGGCGCGCGGGCAGCGAATACCGTTAATCATCTCGGCACGCTCGGCGGCGGCAATCACTTCATCGAGCTTTGCCTCGATACCGAACAAAATGTGTGGGTGATGCTCCATTCCGGCAGCCGAGGCATGGGCAACAGGATCGGCACCTATTTCATCGAGCGCGCGCAGCGCGAGTGCGAAAAGCAATCCCTTGATTTGCCCGATCGGGACCTCGCCTATCTCGTCGAGGGGACCGATCTCTTCGATGATTATGTGAAAGCGGTCGAGATGGCGCAGGAGTTTGCCTATCTTAACCGCGCCATCATGATGCACAACACGCTTGGCGCCATCCGCAAGCATATTCCGCAAATGGAAGTCACCGAGACAGCCGTAAATTGCCATCACAATTACATCTCACGTGAAGAACATTTCGGGCAAAACGTGATCGTCACCCGCAAGGGTGCCGTACGCGCGCGGACAACAGATCTTGGCATTATCCCGGGAAGCATGGGGGCAAAGTCTTTCATCGTTCGTGGCAAAGGCAACGCCGAAAGCTTCTGCTCCTGCAGTCATGGCGCGGGCCGCGTGATGTCGCGCAACGAGGCGAAGCGCCGCATCAGCCTCTCGCAGCATATCGAAGACACATCAGGCGTCGAATGCCGTAAAGACGCCGGCGTGATCGATGAATCTCCTCAGGCATATAAAAACATCGACGACGTTATGCGCTCCCAGGAGGATCTTGTCGAAATCGTCGCCACCCTGAAGCAGATCCTCTGTGTAAAAGGCTGATTAATCATAATTATGTAAATGCTGCTCTCTTTTTTTGAGCAGCTGCGCATACGGTGGTATTCTGCCGCCGCGCGAATCTGACGGTAAGGCAAGTACGAATCCATACCGGCGGTTTATGCGCGAGAGCCGGTAGATGATTGATGGAGCAACAAGGATGACGACCGTCACCAGCACGGGCGACCTTTCATTGGCATTCTCCTTTGCCTCTGAGAATTTGGGTTTTGCAAAAGAAGGTGCCAGCCTGTTTTTCACTGAACACTACCAGGCACTTTTACGCGAACTTCCAGGGCTGACGCTCACGGGGTCGGCGACCGCCGCCTCTGCCGTGCTGGCTTCGGGTGCCGTCGTGACGCTGAGCGGCACCAATCTTGGCAACAAGACTGGCGCAGGGGATTGGGGCATCTCCTCTTTGACAATCACCGACCGCACAGACCACCTTACGCTTCAGGGCGCGATGCCCTTCGATGGGTCGGATTTTACGGGCCCTGAATCCCTGACCTATGTCGAGGTCATGACCAATCTGGGCACACAGGCGATTACAGGCACGGGACTCGATATTGATGGCGGGGATAGCGGCCTTTCCTTTTCTGCAGGGACGATCACAAGCGAAAAGGTGTCGGTGGGTATTTTTTCCCTTACGCTGACCGGGGTCGTTGACGCTTCTTCGGGCGCGGGGGACTACACGACGCTAAGGCTCGCGGGGGGCGTAAACAGTGTCACTGCGACCGGCCTTTACGATGCGCCGAACCTCAGCGCGGCCGTAGCAGACGCAGTTTACCTCGGCTGGCTTTTTCAGGCTAGTCCTGCAGACAGTACGCTCCTGTTCTCCGGCAACGATACGCTAAATGTTTCAGGGCCGACCACTTGGTTCGGTTTCGCAGGCAATGACGTAATAACCGGGGACAGCGGAAGCAATACGCTTGATGGCGGCGCTGGCGCGGATACGCTCACCGGGGGCGGCGGAAACGATACCTATATCGTCGATAATGTCGGGGACGTCGTTGCGGCAGGAGATGATTTTGAAACCGTCCGGTCGAGCATCGATTATGTCCTGGCGTCCGGACTCGACAACCTTGTGCTCACCGGCGCGGCCGACCTGACCGGAACGGGAAACAGCGGCGCCAATACTCTGATCGGTAATGGCGGCAGCAACACGCTGGATGGTGGCGCCGGTGTCGATGTGCTGATCGGCGGTGGCGGCAACGATACCTACATTGTCGACAGCGCAAGTGACGTCGTTTCGGCGGGCGCCGGCATAGATACTGTAAAGGCCGGTTACTCTTATACCCTCGGCGCGAACCAGGAAAACCTTCTGCTGACGGGCAGCGCGCCCGTAAACGGCACCGGAAATGCCCGATAACACGATCATTGGCAATTCCGGAGACAACACGCTCGATGGTGGCGGCGGAGCTGACGTCATGACGGGCGGCGGCGGTAATGATACCTATATCGTCGATGCGGCCGGTGATTTGGTCACGGGGGGCGCAGGAATAGATACTGTCCGCGCCGCCGCCAGCTTCATTCTCGGCGCTGATGTCGAGAACCTTGTGCTCACGGGCGCTGGTAACCTTTCGGCAACAGGCAATGGCCTCAAAAATACTTTAGCAGGAAATGACGGTAACAACACGCTGGCGGGCGGAGCGGAATCTGATTTTTACATCGTCACGGCAAATGGCGGCGCCGACCTGGTCATCGATACTGCCGGTTCGCTCGATGTCATTACATTCGGTCCGGGCTTTGATCCGGAAGATCTCCACTATTCGCGCTCAGTGAACGGCACCGGGGTCGATTTGATTATTGCATACGGGGCCGGCGACGAAATTACCGCAGCGGGATTCTTCGCAGCCGCGACGGACTCGATTGAGGAAGTGCGCTTCACGGACAATGCAACTGTGCACAACACCGCATACATTGTGCAAAGCGTGACAACAGGTCTGGCGACGCCCGGCAATGACATGCTGACCGGCACGGCGGACGCCAATGCAATTAGCGGGTTTGCCGGGAATGACACGCTCAATGGACTTGGCGGCGATGACACGCTCGATGGCGGCAGCGGCGCGGATACCATGTCGGGTGGCGAGGGCGACGATATTTTCATTGTCGACAGTGTCACCGACGTTATCGTCGAAAGTTTAAATGAGGGAACGGACGAGGCTCGTGCCGCACTCAGCTATACGCTGGCTGTCAATGTGGAGAATCTTTCCTTAATGGGCAGCGGGGCATTCGCTGGAACGGGCAATGCGGCGGACAATTTTATCACCGGCAACAGCGGAAAAAACGCCCTGTCCGGACTTGACGGCGCGGATACGCTCGATGGCGGGGGCGAGGCGGATACGATGAAGGGCGGGCAGGGAAACGATACCTATATCGTGGACAACGCGCGCGACAAGATCACGGAAACAACGCAGGCAGGTTCCGGTATCGACATCATTCAGGCGTCAGTAACCTTCAAGCTCGTTACCGGGGTAGAGAACCTGCTCCTTACCGGCATCGCCAATATAGACGGAACCGGTGGCACAGGGATCAACGTGCTGACGGGAAATCAGGGCGACAATACCCTGAGCGGCCTGCAGGGCGCGGATACCTTGATTGGCAATGGCGGCAATGACACCTTCGTTGTTGATGATATCACAGATGTGGTCATCGGCGGTGCAGGCACAGACCATGTCTTATCAGCCGTCGGCTACACACTCGGCGCGGAATTGGAAAACCTCACATTGACTGGAACCGCGGCATTTGGCGGCGGCAACGGGCTGGATAATACGCTCAATGGCAACGGCAAGGCGAACCTTCTGAACGGGTTTGCCGGGTCGGACAGCCTTGTGGGGAGTAGCGGGAATGACACGCTCGACGGCGGGGCTGGGGCGGACTACCTAAACGGCGGGACGGGCAATGACCTCTACATTCTCGACAACGCAGGGGATATCGTCATCGACGCGACCGGCACCGACACGATCCACACAGCAGCCTTCGACGTCGTGCTCGGCGTAGGCCTCGAATTGCTCGTTTTTACCGGTTCGCTGGGCCTCCACGGCCAAGGCAATGCCGGAAATAATATCATGTTCGGCAACGATGGCGCCAATTCACTGACGGGGTTTGCCGGAAATGACACCATCTCGGGCGGACTTGGGGATGATATCCTCGCGGGCGGGCTTGGCACCGACAAACTCTCCGGGGGAGGAGGGGCAGACCGTTTCATCTTCACCTCGGCCGCGGAGGGCAAGGATACCATCACCGATTTCAACCTGAGTGAAGGCGACGTGCTTGACCTGCAGGAGTTGCTGACGGGATGGGGTGGCGACATCCACAACTACCTTCAAGTATCGCAGCAAGGAGCGAATACGATTATCAAGGTCGATACCGATGGCGCCGTGGGAGGCTTGCGCTATGTGCAGGTGGCGACGTTGACTGCCTGCGGACTCGGCGCAACGGATGAATTCGACCTGATACTTCCGGGCGGCGGTATCCTCGTTTAGCGAAAAGCCCCTCAATAATCCCAGCCGAAAGTAATGCCGCCCCCGGCTTGTGAATCCTGCCCGACTTTGCTCTCGAGTTTTATCTTGGGCGTGACTTCGATCTGAACCTTGGCCGCGCCGCTTTTCTGCCCGGTACCGGATTCGACCTCGAAATAGACTTTGTCGCTCAGGTATTTTCCGGCACCGACGGTGGTATCTCCGGACTCCTCGCTTTGTACGTTGATGTCGTCGAGGC
>DASPMW010000008.1:0-2271 GCA_035626855.1 Patescibacteria group bacterium | reverse complement strand
AACCAGGGTGGTGAATGCGAGCACCGTGCGGTCGCGCGCGATGAATGCGCCGCCCTGCTGGATGGTCATCAGCGCCGTGATGAACAGCACGCCATGCGCGGGGTTGCCGCCCCGCGAGAAGGCATCGAGCAGCACGCCGAGGCCGGAAGCCTCGAGCAGCGCCGCGAGCAGGAAGAGCGGGGTCGCGGCGACCTCCAGCTTCTCGTTCGAGGAACAGGTCAGCGCCATGATGAAGAGGCAAAAACCGATGCCGAGCGTCGCTATGATATGGCCGATCGTGCCCATATCGTTCCAGGCCATGCCGACAAACGCCGCGACGCCCGACACGACAAAGAGCCCGCCGAGATAGCCAAAGGCACGCATCAGCATGCTGGATGATTTCTGCGCCTTGAATTCCGGCGTGCCCTGCAGCGCCGCATAGACTTCTTCGAGCGTGAGGCCGTGGCGCTTGATAATATCCGTCACCTCGACAAGGGCGTCCTGGCGCGCGGTCATGGCTGTTTCACCCAGGCGATGAAATTCACGCTGCCGCTGTAAAAGGGGTAGGTACCGTCGCCGGTCGTCAGGCGCACCGAGGTCATGCCGTTGCGCAGCTTCATGGTGTAGTCATTGCGCCAGCTGCCGAACAGCTCGTTGACCAGCCCGTAATGACGGTAGTTTTCATTGGTCAGCTCGAAGCCGTCGGGAGATTTTTGGGAGGTATCGAGCTGCATGTTCTTGGTCGCATCAACAATGTCCTCGCGCATCGGCGCGATGGTTTCAAGATTGTCGGGATAGCCGAAGGAAAGCTCCCGGACCTTCTGCGTCTTCGCGTCGAACAGGTAAAGCTTCGGCCACATGCCGCTCGTCTGGTTTTCGTTCGGTTTTGTGTACTGCGCGCGCAGCAGCCCGTCCTTGACGACGAGATTGACGTTGACTGGAACGGCCTGGTTGTAGCGGTAGTCCTGCGTCCAGAACAGCATGTCGTATTTTGGCGGATCGCCGATTTTCTGCGGCAGGCTTGCCACGATCATGAAACCAACCATCAGCACGACAGGCAGCGCCAGGCCCAGAATGAGCGCGAAATTGTCCTTGAAGAAATTTTTCTCGGCCATATGGTTGAACTCCCCGGCGGTTTGAGAGGTCAACTATGCACGAAGATGCTGCAGAGAACAATATATCCATAAAGCGGAAGCGGCTCGGATTCCGCAGCTGGCACCGTGGCACGCGGGAGATCGATTTGCTGCTGGGCCGCTTCGCCGATGGCCATCTCGCGGATTTCGATGCGGAACAGCTCGGCCTTTATGACCGTTTCCTCAATAACAGTGACCCCGACATATATAACTGGGTCACGGGGCAGGAGCCGGTGCCGCCGGCCGAGGATAACAGGGTCGTCCGGCTTTTATTGGCGTTCTACGCCGGAAAGTGATAGAAAACGCCCCTGAACGAACAGGGACGACCATGACCACCACAAGTCCCAAACCGAAGGACAGGCCCGAACGGTACCCCCTTTTTGGCGTACCGGAGGGCTATGATTCCGTTTTGCTGGCGAAACTCGCGCGGGAACGCAGCGGGACGATTTTGCATGTCTGCTCGGATGATATGCGGTTCGAGGAAATCTGCGAGGCGCTGAAATTCTTCGCAGCGGATATCGAGGTTTTGCGTTTTCCGGCCTGGGACTGCCTGCCCTACGACCGCATCTCGCCGACGAGTGACGTCGTGGGGGAGCGGCTGCGCACCCTGTCGCGCCTCATGCACCGCCCGGCCGGCAAGCCGCTGATCGTGCTGACCACCGTTTCCGCGCTCGGCCAGCGGGTCCCGCCGCGGGATACGCTGAAGAACGCGGTATTCAGCGCACGCGTGAATGAAGAGCTCGACATGGCGGCGATGCAGGCTTTTATGGCGGCGAACGGCTATAACCGCACCGAAACGGTGCGCGAGGCGGGTGAATTTGCGATCCGCGGCAGCCTGATTGATATTTTCCCCTCCGGCTCGCCCGAGCCCCTACGCATCGATACCTTCGGCGACGAGATCGAAAATATCCGCGCCTTCGACGCGCTCAGCCAGCGCACGACGGAGGAGCGCAAGGAGCTGACGCTTTATCCGGTATCGGAAGCACTGCTGACTGAAGAAACCATCGCCCGTTTCCGCGCGGCCTACCGCGAGATGTTCGGCGCGGTGCGCGATGATGATCCACTCTACGAAGCGGTCAGCGCAGGGCGAAAATACGCGGGGATGGAGCACTGGCTGCCGCTTTATTACGGCACGCTCGACACGCTGTTCGACTACCTG
>DASPMW010000007.1:0-7683 GCA_035626855.1 Patescibacteria group bacterium | reverse complement strand
TTCAATGCCGATATCAGTTACAATGCCCGAGACATGCGTGGTGCGGAGGCGGGCATCCGATATGCGCGTGCCGACCGCGTTTTGCAGGCCGAGGATGAAGGCGAGCCCCATCACCATCAGCCGCGTGTTCCAAGGCAGTGGCGCGAGAAGCACTGTGCCGCCCAGCAGCGCCAGCAGGAACGCCTCGATCAGGATTGTCACCGCGTAAATTCGGGTGTTACCCCGGCGCAGACCCCCGCTAATGATGCGGGTAGCGGTAAAGGACCCTGCGATAAAGACCGTGACCAGGAGCAGGAAAAAGCCCGCCTCGCCAAATCGACCGAGCGCAAGCCCATCCGAGAGCAGCGAGACGTTGCCGGTCATGTTGGCGGAGAAAAACCCGGCCGCATAGAATGCCGATGCGTTCAGCGCGCCCGCGACGCCAGACAGGACGCCCGCGAGGCGGAGGTCGATCGTTTCATTTCGGGCCGAACCGGAGCGGACAAGCATGGCATCCTCGTGACTGCTGGCCGAGTATATCACTCCCGTTCCGCAAAGCATCGCTCGCGCAAATAAACATAATCTCCTCTGCGGGACGGTGCTTTGCGCGAGCGCGTGTCATGCTATGTTTGGCAACAGGATGAACCCCATACACAAACTCGCGGCGAAACTGAAAACCCCTAAGCAGGTCCAGCAATACCTGCGGTCGCTGCCCTATAACCGCGAGAAAAAGGGGGAAACGCTGCGGTCCGCCGAAGCGGGACTGAAGCGCGGCAGCCTGCATTGTTTCGAGGCCGCCTTTGCGGCGGCAGCGATCCTTGAACATCACGGCTATCCGCCGCTCGTTATGAGCCTAGAGAGCAAGGACAATCTCGACCACGTTATTTATGTGTTCCAGCAAAAAGGGCGGTGGGGGTCGATCGCGCTGTCGCGGGATGAGGGGCTGCATGGCCGCCCGCCGCGCTACCGCTCGCCGCGCGATCTTGCTTGGAGCTATTACGATCCTTACGTCGACAAATCGGGAAAGATCACGGGATACCAGATCGCGCATCTCGATGACACCGGCGCGGACTGGCGCGCTAGCCCGAAAAACGTCTGGAAAGCCGAGAAGTACCTGATCAAGCTCAAGCACAAGAAGCTGAAATCCTCCCCTGCGCGTTACCGCAAGCTGCTGCGGGAATACCTTGCGCGCGGCGCGATGCCACGCCAGCCGCATTGGTGGTGACGGTTATGCCCCGGGCGCTGGCGGCTTTTTCCGGCCCTGTTCGCGCGCCTGTTCCGCTGCCAGCGTCGCCTTATAGGATTGCTGGTTGATCGGGCCGATCGCGCTTTCAACAAAGGCCGAGGTTTCGGCATATTCCTGGATGACCATTTTCGTGGGCTTGCCGCCGCCGTGGCCTGCCTTGCGGTTCACGCGCAGCAGCGACACAGTATCGGGCGACGATTGCGCCTGCAACAGCGCCGCCATCTTGTAGGCATGCAGCGGCGGCACGCGGTTGTCGTGATCGCCGGTCTTGAAGACATGCGGCGGGTACTTCGTTCCGGGCTTCACATTGTGATAGGGCGAATAGGCGCGGATCGCCTCGAAATCCTGCTTGATCTCGGGGTCGCCGTATTCTGGGATTGCCTGGCCGCCGCGCGTCTTGTGCAGGCGGATAACATCGGTTACCGGCACCGCGCTGATCACGGCGCCGAACAGTTCAGGGCGCATGGTCATGACGGTTGCGGTCAGCAGCCCGCCCGCGCTGCCACCCTCGATCACGAGGCGCTCAGGCGAGGTGTATTTCTTTTCAATGAGCTTTTCGGCAAGCGCGATGAAATCATCGAAGACGTTTTTCTTGTTCAGCTGGCGGCCGTTGTCGTACCAGTCGGCGCCATATTCGCCGCCGCCCCGGATATTGGCCTGCACATAGATGCCGCCCTTGCGGACCCAGTCCATCACCGTCGTGCTGAAGCCGGGGCCAAGCGAGGAATTCGACGCGCCGTAGCCATACAGTTTCAGCGCCGCCGTGCCGTCGAGCTGCGTGCCCGGCTGGCGGATGACGGTCATCGGGATTACCGTGCCGTCTTTCGAAACGGCGGACATGCGTTCCACGATACAGCCGTCGAGGTCGTATTTCGCGTCGCTCTTCTTCACGCGCGTCAGTGTATTGGCGGCGATGTCGTAGTTATAGGTATCGCCTGGCGTCGTGAAGCTGGAAATTTTCAGGAGGAAGGCGGTGTCTTCCGGGTTGACGCGCGCGAAGCCGGCGACGCTCTGCGGCGGCAGGGGAACGTCGTGCAGGTGCTGTCCGGTCACGTCGAATACGCTGATCTGGTCGGCGGTATCGTGGTTGTAAAAGCCGAACAGTTTTCCCTGATGCCAAAAGACGTCGTTCAGGCGGTCCTGTTTATGCTCAGGGATAACGTCCTGCCATTTTTCCGGCGCGGGGTCGGCGAGGTTAAAGCGTACGAGGCGGCCGCGCGACGCGTCCTTGCTGGTGAGGGCGAGAATGTCGCCATTTTCGAATTCCGCGACCGGGTGAAGCTGGTACTGCCCGGATTCCTGCAGCGTGGTGAACGGCCCGTCGCTGCCGCGCGGGCGGTAATGGATGCCATTATTGCGGTCGAAACCAAGACCGGTTGAAATCCAGTCATGGATCCCCTCGCGCATGCGGAACGGCTCCGCCCAGGGCGCGTCGCCTTTTTTCTCGAAGACGAGCTTGTCGTTCTCGGCCGGTTCGCCCAGCGTATGATGCATCGCCTTGCGGCCCCAGGCGCCGGGTGTCACGGGGTAGGTATATTGAAAGCCGGCATTGCTGTCCTTGTCCCACAATACTTCGGCAAAGCGCGCGCCCTCGATAACGTCAGGCAGGTCCTGGCCGGTATCGACATCGCGGATGCGCATGACCTGCATGTCGCTGCCCGCCTGCGAAATAAGATAGGCGACCAGCTTGCCGTCTGGGCTCGGGAAGGTGCCGGAGAGGGAGGCGGTGCCGTCCGCAGACAGCGTATTCGGGTCGAACAGCGTGCGGGCGGGTCCATCCGCGCTGTCGCGCACCTGGTAGACCGGCTGCGGCGCGAGGCCGTCCTGCAGCGTGCTGAAATATTTCGCGCCGTGGCGGCTCGGCAGGCTTTCGCGCGCGTAATTCATCGCGTCTTCAAGAAACGCGGTTGTCTGCGCGATCGTTTCCTTTTGCGCCGATATATAAGTCGCGAAGTTGAGGTTCTGCGCATCGACCCAGGCATTGGTTTCGGCAGAGTCGAGATGTTCCAGCGGGCGGAACGGGTCGGAAATTTTGTAGCCGTGCTTTTCCTCGACGACGCTGTTATCGACGGGCGGGTTGAGGGCCTTCGCCTTCTTTTCGTCCGAGATGGTGTAGACGAGAGGGGCAGGGACGTTTGCAGCCGTCTTTTCCTTGGCCGAGGTAAAATCTTTCCTAGCCCGCTTATTGTCCTTCATGACCACACCTCAAATTGCTTGTTTTTATGTATTTTACTTAATACAGGATTCCTGGGTTAATTTCAATAATAATACAATGCATTATTTTCATTTAATAACAATGACTTAAAAGCCGTGAATTTGGGCATGACCGATGATATAGTGAAAGGCCTAATAGGGGAGCCCAAAATGCCGAGCACCGTCAAATTGCATCGTGTCCTGACCACAACGCCGGAAAAACTCTATCGCGCCTTTCTCGACCGCGATGCGATGGCGAAATGGTTGCCGCCGAACGGCTTTACCTGCACCGTCCATCACGCCGAGGCGAAAGTCGGCGGCACTTATAAAATGTCGTTCACCAACTTCACGACCGGCAAAAGCCATTCCTTCGGCGGTGAATACAAGGAACTGGTGCCCAACAAGCTGCTCCGCTACACCGACAAATTCGACGATCCGAACATGCCGGGCGAAATCGAGGTGACAGTAACGATCGAGCAAGCGCTGGTCGGCGCCGAGCTGACAGTCGTCCAGGCCGGCATTCCGGATGCCATTCCCGCCGCTGCATGCTATCTCGGCTGGCAGGAATCGCTGCTCAACCTGAAAAATCTGGTCGAGCCGCATATTCCGGATGACGGGGTTTCGTCGTAACCGTTACTCGGTCACCTTGCGCACATATTCCGATTTCAGCCCCATCGGGCCGATGCCGGGCACCTTGCAGTCGATATTGTGATCGCCCTCGACCAGACGGATATTCTTGACCTTCGTACCGACCTTGACGACGTCGGAGGAATTGCGCGCCTTCAGGTCCTTGATGATGGTGACGGTGTCCCCGTCCTGCAGGATCGTGCCGTTTGCGTCCTGCACCACGAGGCCAGCCTCCGCGCCCTCCGCGGTAGGCTGGTTCGCCGACCATTCATTGCCGCATTCCGGGCAGTTGAACAGGCCCCGGTCTTCATAGGTGAAAACAGACTGGCATTTTGGGCAATGGGGCAGGTCGCTCATTTTTCAGGTTCCATCGGCGTCCGCGCCCTGCAAAATACCGTTATTTTGCCAAAAAGGGCTGTGTATCACACCGGGGCGGACTATAAAGTTCTTCAGGAAATTGTCTAGGGCAGGGAGGCCGGGGTGCCGCTGCATATCATCAAGCTGTCCGTCGGCTCCGAAAGCATGGAGGATCTTGCCGCCTGGCAGAAATCCCGCCTGAAGGACATGAAGGCGAAGGGTAAAACGCCCGAACTCATCCACATCACGCGCCAGATGCCGAAACGCGCCGAAGATGTGCTCGACGGCGGCTCGATCTATTGGGTCATCAAGGGCTGGATCGTCGCGCGCCAGCGGCTGGTCGAGCTGCGCCCCATGAAAAAGCAAGGCGTGCCGCATTGCGGCCTCGTTCATGACCGCAAAATGATCCCTGTACAGTGGCGCCAGCGCCGCGCTTTTCAGGGCTGGCGCTACCTCGATCCGAAGGACGCGCCGCCCGATCGCGAGGTGGCCGGGCTCGATGACCTGCCGGAAGCATTGCGGCTGGAGCTGGCGGCGCTCGGCCTCATTTAGATATGGCAATGATTTTTTCTTGCATTTCCAAAGCCGAATCGCTTAAGAGTATTTCATCGTACGTGCCAATGGCCCGCGGCTCCCGACCAGTGGGGGCGCCCTTCCAGGTGAACACCTGACAGGCAGGTTAAGTAACGGCGAACTTTTATGCTCTACGCCTGTTCGCGCAAGCGGCCAGGTTTTACTGCGAAGAGTTTTGCTTTTGTTTGAACCGCCGATTGAAGGAGACCGCGCATGTCTTTCCTGCAGCAACTCGACAAACTGAAACCCGCCCTTGATGCGGCATTCGAGCGTATTTCCAAGGAATTCGCGGCCGACGGCGTGACCGTGCTGATGCCGACTTACTCGCCCTCGCAGGGCCGCCTGCTGTCGGAATTCAACCGCGTCGGCGGCAAGGCCGTGATCGCGGGCGGCAAGATCGGCAGCAATTCGTTCAAGAACGTGCCGCAGTTCGGCCTCGATTTCGACACCACCGCTTACATCAACATGTTCCCGGCCGGCATGTCGGAGCAGATCACCGGCGTTATCCCGCCCTCGCTGCTGAAAGACAAGAAGGTCGCGATCTTCGCCTTCATCACCCCGCCCGCAAGCTGGGCGAAGCATATCGCCGACCGCAAGCTGAACACCGAGATCGTCGCGACCAACGAGCAGAACACCCGCCTGTTCTTCGAGAACAAGGGCAACCTGATGCACATCCTGAAAGAGGCAGGACTGCAGGCCTATGTCATCCCGACGGAAGTGGTTTCCGCCAAGCTGCCCGAAAAAGAACTGCGCGCAATCTACGAGCGCATGAAGAGCGAGAGCGGCAAGGTCGTCGTGCAGCCGACCGTCGAGAATTACGAGCCGACCCGCTTCATCGGCAGCGCTGATGAATTCGTCGCCCATATCTCGAAATCGAAGATCCCCTTCAAGGTCGTGCGCTTCGTCGAGGGCAACGAGGCGAACCTGTCCTTCTTCGTCGGCAACACCCTGCCGGCGGAACAGGGCCGTGGCGTGACCAAATGCAACCTGCCGGACGGCATCGACCGCGGCAACCCCGACAGCCTCGCGCTGATCGAGGCGCATGCGGCGGCAGCCGGCATCGACGCCAGCAACGTGTTCTCCGTCACGGGCCGCGCGACCCTGAAGGTCGTGGGCGACCGCCTGCTCGCGAACGAGCCCGGCGACAGCGTCGGCAACAATATCGGCCACATCTATGAAGAGCACATCGCCCGCCAGATCACCGAAATCGGCGACAAGCTGGGCAAGAAAATGGCGCTGTCCGGCAAAGTCGGCCATGCCGGCGCAGACCTGATCATCGACCGCAACGGCAAGATCTGGATCAACGAGATCAACGACCGCCAGCAGGGCCCGACCGACCAGATGAGCGCAGATGCGGAAGCCGCCGGCCTGCCGGGCCTGAGCCGCATGGCCTGGTTCGCCCATTATGCCGATTTCTCCAAGCCGGAGAACATCAACCTGCTCGCCGCGCTCCGCGACAATGCGGAGGCGATCCACCAGCAATACATGAAATCGCCGGGTTCGTTCTACATCAAGGCCTTTGCGACGCATGACGCGAGCTTTGACGGCAAGACGCCCGCGCTGCGCGATCTCGCGGCCGGCGTTTATTCGGTCAACCGCAAGGCGAATGGCGGCTTCGAATGGAAATATGCCGGTGAATCCGCACCCGTCAAGCCGGTCGATCTTGCCTCCGGCGCCGTCTCGGTCAAGATCAGCAGCGGCAGCCTGACCAAGGGCGACACGCCGCCCTCAGGCGCGGAGCTGTTCCGCATCACCGGCACCGCGAGCGGCGCCGATGCGCCTTTCATCATCGAAAACGGCGTCTCGACCCTCAACCCCGTCTGGCGCCAGATGCTGGAGCAGCTTTACAAGGATGCGTTCGGGGAAGGGTATATCGAGAAAAACCCGCAATACCGCGCGCATTCGGTGAAGCCCGGCACAGGCAACAACAACGTCGCGGCCGCAGCGCCGAAGCGCTAGATTTTCACAAGGGCGTCGATGGGAATATAATGCAGCGTCTCGTCGCCGGGGCGGTAGATATGCGTCGGCGCGTGCTTGTACATGATGCCGTCTTCCGCTGCCGTTTCCGGCATTTCCCGGCCGAGCTCCGATGACGGGTGCAGTGTAAACAGCGTATCGCCCTTTTTAAACGGCGTGCCGAGCGAAACGTCATAACGGACGAAGCCGGCTTCGCGCGTCAGTATCTTCTTGTCCTTGCGGAACCAGTGGCTCTCGCCTGCGGCGGGGGTCGCATGGTCTTTTTTGATCATGCCGCAATTGGCGAGCAGCCGCAGAATGCCCTGGAAGACTTGCTCGGTCTTCGCCGCGTCGTATTCGTCGTGGCTGCCGCATTCGATGCAAAGATTGTCGATGCCGAGCGGGTCCATGCCGGCATCGAAGGAGCCGGACGGGTCCGCGTCATCGAGGTAGTTGTAGGGCAGGCCCACCTCCTTCACGATCGGCGCGTAGGATTCCTTCGTGAATATCACATAGGGCAGGCTTTTGCGGGCGGTATGCAGGTCGAGGCCGAGATCGCAGTCTTTCGCGAGGCCCTGCAGCGCATGGGCGATGCGCTGGTGCAGGGAGCCGTCAGGTTTCCCGGGGAAATGGGTGTTGGGATCTTTGCCGTCATACAAGTCGAACTTGCCGAAGGTATAAAAATAGGCGCGTTGCTCCCATGCGGCAGGATTGGCGCAAGGAACGAACACCACTTCGCCCGCAATGAGGTT
>DASPMW010000006.1:0-2681 GCA_035626855.1 Patescibacteria group bacterium | reverse complement strand
CCATGCAGGAATCCGAAGCGGGCAGTCGCAAGAAAAATGACAATCTTGCCGCCGCATATCGACCGGTCCCCATGGATAGCCTGTACCTGCCGCATTCCGAATGGGAGCGGCGTTTGCACGGGCATGACGTGTTCGACCTCTCGCCGTTCCAGCCAGCACCGGGCCAAAAGGATGGGGGCGCGCGCAAGGGCCGCGATTTCGGCGATATCCGCGCGCTGCCGAACGCAGATATCTATGGCGCGGTGCGCGACCATGTTGAAAAGCTGCATCGGGGCGGCAAAAAAGTGCTGCTGGCGGCATACAGCACCGGGGCCGCTGACCGGCTGCAGGCAATTCTCGGCGAGAACGGGCTGAAGACCGAAGCCGTTGAAACGCTTGCAGAGGTTACGCCCAAAACACCGGCGATTACGGTGCTCGGCCTCGAGCGCGGCTTCGAGACGGAAGACATGGCGGTACTGACCGAGCAGGATATGCTCGGCGACCGCCTGAGCCGCACGACGAAGAAGAGAAAGAAAAGCGACGCCTTCGTCTTTGAAATCAGCCAGCTTCACGAAGGCGATTACGTCGTCCACGAGGACCACGGCGTCGGCCAGTACGAGAAGCTGGAAACCGTCGTCGTCGACGGCGTGCCGCATGACTGCCTGAAACTGATCTACGCGGGCGGCGACAAGCTGTTCGTTCCGGTCGAAAACCTTGACGTGCTGTCGCGCTATGGTTCAGCAGAGGCAGGGGCGGTGCTCGACCGCCTCGGCGGGTCGGCCTGGCAGGCGCGGAAAGCCCGCGTCAAGCGCGACCTGCTGGCGCTGGCGAACGAATTGCTCAAGATCGCGGCGCTGCGCATCCTGCGCAAGACCGACCCGATCACCGTGCATGACGGCAGTTACGAGAAATTCTCCGCCGGCTTTCCCTACCCCGAAACCGAAGACCAGCAAAAAGCCATTGGCGACGTGCTGGAAGACCTCGCCAAGGATATGGCGATGGACCGCCTTGTCTGCGGCGATGTCGGCTTCGGCAAGACGGAAGTGGCCATGCGGGCGGCGGCGGTCGCGGCCCTCGCCGGTTACCAGGTCGCCGTCATCGCGCCGACGACGTTGCTCGCGCGCCAGCATTACCAGGGGTTCACGAAGCGTTTCCACGGATTTCCCATTCGCGTCGGGCTGCTCTCGCGCTTCGTGACAGGGCGCGAAGCGGAGCAGGTCAAAACGGGCGTTGAAAAGGGCGATATACAGATCCTCGTTGGCACCCACGCTCTGCTTTCCGAGAAGATCAAGTATTCGAACCTTGCGCTGCTGGTCGTCGATGAAGAACAAAAATTCGGCGTGAAGCAGAAGGAAAAGATCAAGCACATGAAGGAAAACCTGCATGTGCTGACACTGACCGCGACGCCCATTCCGCGCACGCTGCAGATGGCGCTGTCCGGCGTGAGGGAGCTGAGCCTGATCACCACCGCCCCCATAGACCGTCTCGCCGTCAAAACATTTGTCCTGCCGTTCGACCCCGTCGTCATCCGCGACGCGTTGATGCGCGAGCACTACCGCGGCGGCCAGAGTTTCTATGTTTGCCCGCGCATTTCCGACCTCGAGGAAGTGGAGGACCGGCTGAAACGGCTGGTGCCGGAGCTGAAGATCGTCGTCGCGCACGGCCAGATGACGCCCGAAGATCTCGAAGACAAAATGACGGCGTTTTACGAAGGCGCTTATGACGTCCTGCTGTCCACCACCATTGTGGAATCGGGCCTCGATATTCCGAACGCGAACACGATGGTCATCCACCGCGCAGAAATGTTCGGCCTCGCCCAGCTTTATCAGTTGCGCGGGCGCATCGGGCGCGCCAAGCAGCGCGCCTATGCCTACCTGACCTTTGCGCAGGACAAAAAGCTCACCAAATCGGCGGAACAGCGCCTGCACGCGATCGAGCAGTTGGACAGCCTTGGCGCCGGCTTCCAGTTGGCCTCGCATGATCTCGACATCCGCGGCGCCGGCAACCTGCTCGGCGAGGAACAGTCCGGCCATATTCGCGAGATCGGCGTCGAGCTGTACCAGCAGATGCTGGAGGAGGCGGTCGCGGCCGCCCGCGAGGGCCTGAGCGAAATCCCGATGAGCGATCACTGGGCGCCGACGATCAACCTTGGCATGCCGGTCGTCATTCCGGAGGGCTATATCGCCGACCTCAACCTGCGCCTGTCGATCTACCGCCGCATTGCCTCGCTCGGCGACCGGCAGGAAATTGAAAGCTTCGCGGCCGAGCTGATCGACCGTTTCGGCCCGCTGCCGAAGGACGTTGAAAACCTGCTCGATCTCGTCGAAATCAAGCAGCTATGCAAGGCGGCCTGCGTCGAGCGCGTGGATGCGGGACCGAAGGGGGCCGTGCTATCGTTCCACCGCACCTGCCGCATCGACCTGCCGAAACTGGTGCAATATATCCAGAAACAGACCGGCACTGCCAAAATCCGCCCGGAGGACCAGAAACTGGTCTTTATGCGCGCCTGGGACGATCTGCCCGTCCGCGTCCGGGGTGTCCATAAGATCATGAAGGAACTGGCCGCGCTCGTTTGAGTTTTGCCGGATGGTATGCCATGCTGGAGCCAGAACAGGGGAGGCCATCATGAGCCGTGAATATGCGATGTCGCGCGTCAAGGACGCGCTGGAAAAATCGGGCGGTAACCACCTGAAGGCGCAGCG
>DASPMW010000005.1:0-2162 GCA_035626855.1 Patescibacteria group bacterium | reverse complement strand
GCTGTGGATGGTGAGCGAATGGCCCGCGGCCGACTGCTGCGTTTCCGGCGCCACCACCCAGACATGCGGCGTGATCGTCAGCATGATTTCCTCGAGCACCTTGATGCCTTCGGCATGGATGCTGTCGTCATTCGAGATCATGACCCGCGCCTCGGACAGGTTCTTCGGGAACTCAAGCATTTGCGACTTTTCCTTGTTTTAATTTCGCAACAGGCTCCAGCTTCTTGATGCCGCCCATATAGGGGAGCAGCGCGTCGGGGATCACGACGCTGCCATCGGGCTGCTGGTAATTCTCAAGCACCGCGACGAGGCAGCGGCCGACCGCCACGCCCGAGCCGTTCAGCGTATGAACGTATTTGGTCGCCTTGTCCCCTTCCCGCTTGTAGCGCGTCATCATGCGCCGCGCCTGGAAGTCACCGCAGTTGGAGCAGCTGGAAATCTCGCGATAGGCGTTCTGCCCCGGCAGGAACACCTCGATATCGAAAGTCTTTTTTGCCGAGAAGCCCATATCGCCCGTGCAGAGCGCGAGCGTACGAAACGGCAGGTCGAGCTTTTTCAGGATCGCTTCCGCGCAGCCCGTCATGCGCTCCAGCTCCGCCATCGAGCTTTCCTCGTCGGTGATGCTGACGAGCTCGACCTTGTAGAACTGGTGCTGGCGGATCATGCCGCGGGTATCCTTGCCTGCGGCGCCCGCTTCCGAGCGAAAACAAGGCGTTAGCGCCGTAAGCCGAAGCGGAAGTTCATCCGCGTTCAAAATCGTATCGAGCACGGTATTGGTAAGCGAAACCTCTGACGTAGGTATCATCCACAAGCCATTGCCGGTCTTGAATAAGTCATCGGCGAATTTCGGCAGCTGGCCGGTGCCGTAGAGCGCCTCGTCCTTCACCAGCAGCGGCACCGACAATTCGGTGTAGCCATGTTCCTGCGTATGCGTATCGAGCATGAACTGCGCGAGCGCGCGTTCCAGCCGTGCGACGCCCGAGCGCAGCAGCACAAAGCGCGCGCCCGACATCTTGGCCGCCGCCTCGAAATCCATGCCGCCCAGCTGCGCGCCGAGGTCGACATGGTCCTTCGGGTTGTTCAGCCCCTTCGGCTGGCCGATGCGGCGCACTTCGACATTGTCATCGGCGCTCTTGCCCTCGGGCACGCTCTTGTCGGGAATATTCGGCAAAATCGCGAGCACCTTATCGAGCTCACTTTGCGCGGCCTTGTCGGCCTCTTCCAGCTTTGCGATCTGGTCCTTGTAGCCGGCGACCTCTTTCATGATCGCGGCGGTATCTTCGCCCTTCGCCTTCATGGCGCCGATCTTGGACGAAGCCTCGTTGCGTTTCGCCAGCAGGGCCTGCGATTCAGTCATCGCGGCGCGGCGCTTCTCGTCCATTTCCAGGATCTTCGGCGTCTGCGCCGCCAGGCCGCGACGCGACCAGCCGGAATCAAACGTCTCGGGGTTTTCCCGAATGAGTTTCAAGTCGAACATTCTGCTCTCTCATGTATTTTTGGAATTTCCCCAAACCCCAGTTCCCTTTGATTCTATGATTTTTTTTGAATCCCGTCCAGTCTGCTCGCTCGCTAAGCATTTGACTCGCCGCGTCAAATTGCTGTTCAAGTATCACATGAAGGCGGATATGCCAGCATAACAACAGCTTAGAATCCGCAACTCACCGCTTGCACCACCGCGCTTCGCTGTCCTGTGTGGCTGCGCCTCACCACGCCCGGGCCGGAATGGTAATAGGCCCGTTCGGTTTTTCCTCAACTTGTTCACAATGTTCAATAACCGATCAACTATTACCCTAACACATAACTGCGTAAAACGCAATTAATACTTGTTAAGCCTTTGATCTGGCAGTTGTTGTCAGCGGAGGAGAGGGAAATCAGGGGGCTTTAATCGCATCGGCTGCGGCGATTTTCTTTCGTTCGCTCATGCGCACGATGATCACCGAAATTTCATAAAGCCCCATCATCGGCACCGCCAGCAAAAACTGGCTCAGGATATCGGGCGGGGTCAGCACGGCGGCGACCGCGAAGATCGCGACGATCATGTAGCGCCGCTTGTCGGCGAGCCAGGCGGATGACACGATCCCGACGCGGCCGAGCAGGGTCAGCAGCACCGGCATCTGGAAACAGAAACCGAAGGCGAAGATCATCGTCATAATGAGGCTCAA
>DASPMW010000004.1:0-8509 GCA_035626855.1 Patescibacteria group bacterium | reverse complement strand
TCCTCGACGAGGACGCCGGCCGTGTAGGACTTGCCCTCGCCCCCTCGATCCTCCAGCATCGCATGGCGCTGCACTTCTCCGCCCGCGCGGAAGGCAAGACGCTGGATGATATCGTGAAGGAAATCTGCGGGGTTATTGCTTAGGTTTTTCCGCCAGCCAAAATTGCATGTATTGCGACATAGGTCGGGGGCCGAATCCTAAGACCGCTGTCGAAAAGTCATAGCAGTGGTTTAGGCCGAAGCCGAGTGCATACAGTGGGTTTGTGCTGCCCAAATACCACGAATCGGTATGGATATGTTTAGTAGCTTCCTCCAGCGGTGGCCGCTTGGAATCGACGGCCTCGCTAAAGAAATAAAAATCGTAATCTTCCGATAACACATGATCGTTTACATACAGGCATATTGTCTTCGTGGTCGCTGATAAATCCGGAAATATTTCAGAAACAGGAATTTCGGTTTTTCCCTCGGCCATTTTCTGTCGGACAATTCTTTTTGCTTCTCCCATTTCAGGAGAGTCGAAAGTTTCAGGTGCGAATACTTTCAGAAGGTACAAAATCGCAGCGGTAAGCAATGCTATGCAAGCACCGACATAAGCGCGTCTCGAAATCTTTCTTAAATCAACCATACCCCAAAGGATACTCCGCAACCGCCTCGTATTGCGAGCCATGTTTTGTCTGATGCGTACGGAACAGGATGAAGTGATCGACCTCGAAGGCGTCGCCGGAGAACAGGTTATGCTCGGCCATGAACTGCGCGACCTTGGCTTCTTCGGCGCCGAAGCGGAAGCGAGCGAGGGTGACATGCGGGTGGTATTTGCGCTTTTCGAACGGGATCGCGTATTTCTCCAGCGCGCGGTCGATTTTTTCCTTGAGGCGGTGCAGCGGCTCTGACGGCGCGACGCCCACCCAGAGCACCTTGATATCGCGGCCCGAGGAAAAGCTGCCCGTGCCTTTCAGCTCGAGCGGGAAGCTTTCCATGCGGATGCCGGAGAGCGCTTCATCGACGTCTTCCGCCAGCTGTTCGCTGACATCGCCAATGAAATTGAGCGTGAGGTGCAGGTTATCGCGCTCCGTCCATTTCGCGCCGTCGAGCCCGCCCTGCAGCAGCGCGAGGCGCTGGCGCAGGAGGACGGGCAGCGAAATGCCGGTGAACAGCCTTATCATGTTTTCTCAGGGACAGGGGTTCGAGATGACCGCGTGGACGGCGTTTATATCGGCCACCACATCATCGTTGAGCGCAATATCCTTCGCCGCGATGTTGGATTTCAGCTGTTCCATCGAGGTCGCGCCGATGATGGTGGAGGTGAGGAAGGGCTGGCGGTTGCAGAAGGCAATCGCCATCTGGGTTGGCGATAAATTATGTTTCGCGGCGACCGCGTGATAGGCGCGCACGGCTTCGTCGAGCTTCGGGCGCTTGTAACGCGACACGCGCGCATCGATATCCCAGCGCGAGCCTTTCGGCACCTGGCCATCCAGATACTTGCCGCTGAGCGTGCCCGCGCCGAGCGGCGCATAGGCCAGCAGGCCGACCTGTTCCTGCAGCGCGATTTCGGCCAGTCCCACTTCAAACGAGCGGTTGAGGAAGTTATAGGGGTTCTGGATGGAGGCGACGCGCGGCAGGTCATTCGCCGCATGGTGCTTCAGCCAGGTCATCACGCCCCAGGGCGTTTCGTTCGACAGGCCGATATGGCGGATTTTGCCGGCCTTTACCTGTGCCCCGAGCGCCGTCAGTGTTTCCAGTATCTCGTCGCTTTCGCGGCCGGTCACATTTTCCTGGTCATAGCCAAGCTTGCCAAAGCTGTTGACGGGACGCTGCGGCCAATGGATCTGGTAGAGGTCGATATAATCCGTCTGCAGCCGTTTCAGGCTTTTCTCGACCGCCTCATCGACCGCGGATTTATCGAGCGCAACCTTGCCGCCGCGCACCCAGGGCATGCCGGGCGCGGGGCCTGCGAGCTTGGTCGCCAAAATCACATCATTGCGGCGGCCGGATTTTTTAAACCATGCACCGATGATTTCCTCGGTCTTGCCGTAGCTTTTCTCGGTCGGCGGCACGGCGTACATTTCGGCTGTGTCGAAGAAATTGACGCCTTCCCCGACGGCGTAATCCATCTGCGCCGCCCCTTCCTCCAGCGTATTCTGCTGCCCCCAGGTCATGGTGCCGAGGCAGATGACGCTGACCTTGAGGTCAGTGCGGCCGAGTTTGCGGTATTCCATTGTTATTCGCTTTTCGTTTTCGTGAGGAGCTGCGCGACGGAAGGCAGGATTTTTTCGACGATCACCGCGATGCCGTCCGCGGTCGGGTGCACGCCGTCTTCGAGGTTGAGCGCGGCGTTGCCCGCCACGCCCTCGAGGAAGAAGGGATAAAGAATGGCGTCATATTTTCTGGCGAGGTCGCGATACATGGCGACATAGGCCGCATCAAGCTGCGGCAGATTGGAAAAGGCGCGCATCCCGGCCAGCAATACCGGAATTTTCCGCGCCTTCAGCGTATCGAGCATTTTTTCGAGATTGGCGCGGGTGACATCGGGATGGGTCGCGCGCAGCATGTCGTTTGCGCCCAGTTCCAGAATCACGACGTCCGGGTTTTTCCTGAGCGCGTAATCCAGCCGGCGCAGGCCCCCTGCCGTCGTGTCGCCCGATACGCCGCCATTGATGACGGTGATCGGAAGCCCCTCCTTTTTCAGCCGGGCTTCCAGCTGGCTTGCGAAGGATTCGCTGCGCGCAAGGCCATAGCCCGCCGTCAGGCTGTCGCCAAAGGCGAGAATGGTTTTGGGGGCCGCGTCGGCCGAGGCCGCGCCTGCGAAGAGTGCCGTCATTGCCATGGTGATGATCGCCGTCCGGATGAGATGCCACATAGAGTCTATTTTAGGGCGCGGCTGCCCCCGCTGCCAGTACCGGCATTGAAAATATTGGCGATTGTTTACGGATTCAGTGGAAACCGCCATAATTGCGGCTAGTTTAATGCCCTGAAAGGCGGCCCGTCCCATGACTTCCATCCTCTCCGTGCAAAACGTCGCGCTGAACCTGCCGAGCGAGGCGGGCACCGTGCATATCCTGAAAGATATCTCGCTTGATCTCGCGCCTGCCACGACGGCCGGCATTATGGGTCCCTCGGGTTCCGGCAAGACGACCCTTTTAATGGTGCTGGGGGGGCTGGAGCGGGCGACAGCCGGCAGCGTGCAGGTGGCGGGGCAGGACCTGAACCAGCTTGACGAAGACCGGCTGGCTACCTTCCGTCGCGATAATATCGGCATTGTCTTCCAGAATTTTCACCTGATTCCGACAATGACCGCGCTTGAAAACGTCGCGGTGCCGCTGGAATTCGCGGGCAACAAGGACGCCTTCAGGATCGCCGAACAGGCGCTCGTCGCCGTCGGGCTCGGCCATCGCCTGACGCATTATCCGGGGCAGCTGTCGGGGGGAGAACAGCAGCGCGTGGCCGTTGCCCGCGCCTTCGCCCCCAAGCCGCGCCTGGTGCTGGCGGACGAGCCAACCGGCAACCTCGACGCCGATACCGGCAAGGCGGTCATGGAGATGATGTTCAAGATGACGCGCGACAATCACGCGACGCTGGTGCTGGTGACGCATGACGCCGCGCTGGCCGCGCATTGCGACCGGATCATCCATATCCGCGACGGGCGGCTGCAGGCATGAGCTGGAAACTGGCGTTTTTATATGCGCGGCGGGAACTGCGCGCGGGGCTTTCGGGGTTTTACGTCTTCCTGCTCTGCCTTGTGCTGGGCGTCGGCGCGATCGCTGCGATCCAGTCGCTCTCGCGCGGGCTGGCCGACAGCCTGATGCATGACGGCCGCTCGATCCTGGGCGGCGATATCGAAATCCGCACGCTGTACAAGCCGGCAGGCGATGACGCGCTGCGCTGGCTGGAGGAGAACCTCGGCCCCGTTTCGACCGTGCTGGAAACGCGCGGCATGGCGCGGCGCGGCGACGAAGGAAAATCCGTGCTGGCGGAGATCAAGGCGGTGGACAAGGCCTATCCGCTCTACGGCCAGCCGAAACTGCTGGATGCGGCGGGACAGTCGCTCACGACGCCATTGCAGGAACTGCTGGCGCGCGACGGCGACATTTTCGGCGCAATCGCGGAGAAGGAGGCGCTGTCGCGGCTTGACGTGAAGATCGGCGACAACCTGAAGATCGGCGGGCTCACCGTCGTGGTGCGCGGCGTGATCGATACCCTGCCCGATACGGTCGGCGGCGCGCTGTTCACGATTGCGCCGCGGATCGTCTTCAGCCGCGAAGCCTTCGCCGAGACGGGCCTCGGCGGGGCGGGCAGCTCGCTCACCTTCCGCCACCGCGTCGCCACGCGCGAAGGCGGCAGCGAGGGGCATTTCGACCGGCTGGAAGAACGGCTGGAGAAGCAGTTCAGCGCGGAGAAATGGCGCATCCGCAACTTTTACCATGCCTCACCGCGCCTCGAGCGGTATATCGAGCGGCTGACCTTCTTCCTGACGCTGATCGGACTGACGACGCTGCTGGTCGGCGGCACGGGCATATCGAACGCGGTGCGCGCCTATCTCGACACCAAGCTTGCCAATATCGCGACGCTGAAATGCCTGGGCGCGCCCGCGCAGTTCATCTTCCGCGTCTACCTGCTGCAGGTGATCGCGCTGTCGCTGATCGGGATCACGGCGGGCGCAGCGCTTGGCACCTTGGGCGCGCGCATTGCGGGCGCGCTGCTCACCGCAAAACTGTCCTTCAGCGATGCGGTGGGTTTTTACCCGGATGCAATCGCGCTGTCGGCGCTGTTCGGGCTGCTCGCGACGCTTGCCTTCAGCCTCTGGCCCATCGGCCGCGCGGTGAAGGTGACGCCGAACGACCTGTTCCGCGACGCGATCGCCCATAAAACCGGCCGTCCGGCCGCCGGCGTGATGGCCGGCATTGCGCTGTCGGCGCTGGCGCTGGCCGCGCTCGGCGTGATGAGCGCGCCTGACCACCGCATGGCGCTGTGGTTCGCGGGCGGCACGATCCTGACCTTCCTCGTCTTCCTGTCCTGCGCGGGCGGTGTGAAATCCGGGCTGAAGAAAATAAAGCTGCCGGCACGGCCGGAGGCGCGCATGGCGCTGGCCAATCTTTACCGGCCCGGCAACGTGACGACGGGGGCGGTGCTGTCGCTCGGCCTCGGCCTGACCGTGCTGGTGGCGGTCGCGCTGGTAGAATACAACTTCTCCCGCCTGCTGCGGGAAGACCTTGCTGCCGATGCGCCGTCGTTCTTCTTCCTCGATATCCAGCCGGACCAGGTCGCGGATTTCCGGCGCGCGATGGATGCCTTCCCGGGCGACCAGCACCTGCAGATTACGCCATCCTTGCGTGGACGCATTACGCTGGTGAATGGGGTGGACGCGGTGAAGGCGCTGAAGGACAAGACGCATGACTGGGTCGTGAACTCCGACCGTGGCTTCACCTATGCGGCGGCGCAGCCGGGGCACAGCACGATCATCAAGGGCAAATGGTGGCCTGCCGACTACAAAGGCCCGCCGCTGATTTCGATCTCGACGGACGTGGCGGAGGCTTTCGCGATCGGTGTCGGGGACAAGCTGTCCGTCGATATCATGGGGGAGGAAATCACCGCCGAGGTCGCGAATGTCCGCGATATCGAATGGGCGAGCTTCACGATGAACTTCGCGGTCACATTCGCGCCCGGCGCGCTCGACGAAATGCCGGCCTCCGCCGTGTCGACGGTGGTGGTGGATGAGAGGGACGAGGAGCCGCTGCAGGCGCAGCTGGCGAAGGAATTCCCGAACGTGACCGCAATCCGCGTGCGCGAAGCGCTCGATACCGCCGGCACGGTCATCACCGGCATCGCGCAGGCCGTGCGTATTGCGGCGGCCGTAACCCTGGCGGCGGGCGCGCTAGTGCTGGCAGGCGGGATGGCGGCGTCGCGCCGCCGGCATGTCTATGACGCGGTGGTGCTGAAGGTGCTGGGCGCCACCCGCGCGCGCATTGCGAAGACGTTTGTCCTCGAATACGGGATTCTCGGGTTTGTGACAGTCTCGATCGCCGCGGTCATCGGCACGGGCGCTGCTTGGGCAGTGCTGCGCTTCATTATGCATTTACCTTGGAAATTCAGCTTGTTATCGCTGCTTTACGTCGCCGCCGCCTGCCTTGCGCTGACGCTGGGGGCAGGGTTTTTCGGCACCTGGCAGGCCCTCCGGCACAAGCCCGCGCCGTGGCTGCGAAACCCCTGAAAAGTTCCTGCAAGTCAAAGGGTTATATTATTTGACATCCACTTGCGGTGATCTACGTAGTATAATAGAACGTATAAGCCATAGAGTTTTCTCGAAAGGAAATGCAGATGACTTATGATCCGATCAACCAGCCCGCTATGACCGCTACTGCGGACCGCGTTGTCGACGCCGGCCTCCAGTCCCATATGCGGAGTGTCTACAACAACATGATCTGGGGCCTCGCCCTCACCGGCGCGACCGCCTTTGGTGTGGCCAACATTCCCGCGCTTTACGCGATGGCGACCGGGCCCATGCACATTGTCTTTGCCTTCGCGCCCCTTGCCTTCCTGTGGTTCGGCATGTCGCCCAGCCGCATGATGCGCATGGATTCCGGCAAGGCGTTCGGCATGTTCATGCTGTTCTGCGTGCTGATGGGCATTTCTTTCTCGACCGTTTTCGCCGTCTATAGCGGCGCCAGCATCGCCCGCACCTTCTTCATCACCTCGGCCACCTTCGCCGGGATGAGCCTGTGGGGCTACACCACCAAGCGTGACCTGTCGGGCATGGGGCATTTCATGATCATGGGCATGATGGGCCTGTTCATCGCGATGATCGTCAACATGTTCCTGGAATCGGCGATGGTGCATTTCGTCGTCTCGGCGATCGGCGTGGTCGTCTTCACCGGCATCACCGCCTGGGAAACGCAAGTGATCAAGGAAACCTATGCCGCCGGCCATGGCCGCGAAACCAACAGCAAGCTCGCCATTATCGGCGCGCTCAGCCTCTATATGGGTTTCGTCAACCTCTTCCAGTTCCTGCTCGCCTTCACCGGCCAGCGCGACTGATGAGCCTGATACGACTGCAAAAACCCCGCCCTCACCGGCGGGGTTTTTTGTTGCCGCAGCAAGGGCTTGCGGGCCGCCGCGCGGCCTGCGGCCAGATTCCCCTTGAATTGCCCCGCAGCTGGATTTATGGTCAGCCCTATCTTCCGATCGTGGGGCTGTAGCTCAGCTGGGAGAGCGCCTGCATGGCATGCAGGAGGTCGTCGGTTCGATCCCGATCAGCTCCACCAATCTTTCGTATGTACGCCCGGATCCCTCATTCGCCAAGGTTAGCTTTGGCGGACGGCCGAGCTGCTGGCCAAGCGAAACGGTTGAGCGCATGTCACAGTTGTTTCCCTCTTTTGGGGCTCCAGCCTCACCATGTTAGTTCGGATGGAAGCATTTGGACAATCCCCCTACTTTCCAAAACATCAAATCCATTTGGATTGTAAACTTCATGGGGGCTGGGAATTTCAGAGTGCCTGGAACGAACGGTAGCCGGCATGGGCGATGCCGGCTACCGCGAGGCTTACCACCGAGAACGGGTGACAGCGCCTTAAGGCTTTTCTGCAAAAGTTTCTTTATCTAAATGACTTTATAAAAAGCTCACTCGAGCGTCGTAAAATCAACAAGTATCCCCTCTTTATGGGTGAGATCGACCTTGCCGAGGCGCGCAAGTTCGGCGAGACCTGACTCGAAAACCGGGCGACTCACATCCGGATAAGTGGTCGTGAACTCCAGGTAAAGATGATCGGGCGTGATCAGTGAGCGGCCGTCCTCCTGACGCAGACAGCGCCCGGATGACCGCCACAAAATATTGGCAACCATCTTTCGCGCGAGGCGCACCTCCGACTCGCTGCCTTGCTGGTCTGGTCGTTCCATTCACATCCATCCCTTCGCACGTCCTTTTTGCCTCCGTTACAGCCCAAAATCTGTGACGTACATCATACTCGTGACGGAATAGCGGCACTGGCGCGCGTACATTATTTTGAACATTTGAAAACGTAATCAATCCAATAGCTTGTTTGACATACGGCTCTGTGGTGTACGTCACAGAGCTTTAATGCTTTTTAACATAATGATGGGATAATGGTCTTGTGGGTAACAAATGGGAGTAGCAAATGAGCATACTTACTGGAGTGGATGGACGACGCTACCGAGTCGATGACCAAGGCCTTCAGGCAATTGCCGAAAGACCCGCCCCTCTGGCCTCAAGCCGCACGGGGCCGATCCTCCGCAGTTCACCGGACCAGGAAAGCGCCGGGTCCATGTTTGAACTACCCTAAATCAGGCATAAGGGCCGCCCCCGAAAAAACTCGCGGGGCGGCCACTTCCTTCAGGAATTTCCTGCATGCAGCCGCTTATCGCCAGCCTCGAGCGCGCGGGCACCACCAAGATCAGCTTTGACGGGACAAGCCGCGCCTGCGCGCCGCGAGAAACGGTCGCACGTATGACAAAGTTTTTTCCTGTTTTTGGCCTGACCCGGCTTGCCAACATTACCGGCC
>DASPMW010000003.1:0-6648 GCA_035626855.1 Patescibacteria group bacterium | reverse complement strand
AGAACGATTCCGCCGCCATCAAGATGCGCATCATTGCTGAAGCCGAAGCCCGCAAGGAAGCGCTCCGGCTGCATGGCGAAGGCATCGCAGAACAGCGCGCGGCGATCTTCGCCAACTATGCCGAGCAGTTCAACAACCTCGCCAAAAAGGGCATGTCGCCCGAAATGGCGCATGAGGTCATCACGCTCGCCATGGCGCTCGACACCACGCGCGACGCCGCCGAAAAGGGCAACATGATCCTCAGCACTACGAGCGCGAGCGACCTGCTGGCGCAGATGCAGACGCTCGGCAAGACGCTGGCGAAACCCGTTACCCCGCATAACGACAATGCGACCGCGGTGCCGGGCGCGATCAAGCCTCCGAAACAGGGCTAAGCAGCCATAATAGTTGAAATCAGGGCGGCCCCGGACAATCCGGGGCCGCTTTGCTTTTTGGCCGGGGGGCATGCTATATAAATGACCATGAAAGCGCTGGGCATCGAGACCAGCTGCGACGAAACCGCCGTCGCGGTGGTCGATTCAGAAAAACGCATCCTCGCCAATCTGGTCCTAAGCCAGCTGGAGCACGAGAAATTCGGCGGCGTCGTGCCCGAAATCGCGGCGCGCGCGCATCTCAACCATATCGACACGCTGGTCGCGGAAGCGATGCAAACGGCGGGCGTCGGGTTTAGCGATCTCGACGGTATTGCCGTCACCGCCGGCCCCGGGCTGATCGGCGGCGTGCTGGTCGGCGTGATGACCGCAAAGGCAATTGCGGCTGTCCACGGCACGCCCCTGATCGGCGTCAATCACCTTGAGGGCCATGCGCTGACCGTGCGCCTGACCGACGATGTGAAATTCCCCTATTTGCTGCTGCTCGTTTCCGGCGGGCATTGCCAGATTTTGATTGTCGAGGGCGTTGGCAAATATAAGCGCATCGGCACCACCATCGACGATGCGGCCGGGGAAGCATTCGATAAAACCTCAAAACTGCTCGGCCTCGGCTACCCCGGCGGGCCGGCGGTCGAAAAAATGGCTGCGTCATGCGGCACGCATGATCGCGCGCGCAAAAAATTTCCGCTGCCGAAGCCCATGGTCGGCAAGCCGGGCTGCGATTTTTCGTTTTCCGGCCTCAAAACTGCCGTGCGCCGCATGGCCGACGCGCTGCCCGAGGAAATTCCGCAAGAAGACCTGGTGGATATCTGCTTCGCCTTTCAGGATGTCGTTGCCGATATCCTGGCCGACCGCATGAAAAACGCTATCGCGATTTATAAGGACCAGTGCCCCGACGCGCATGCCGTTGTCGTCGCGGGCGGGGTTGCCGCGAACAAGGCGCTCCGCGCCATGCTCGAAAAAATATCGGCCGACAGGGGCTTGCGGTTCATCGCGCCGCCAATGAAGCTCTGCACCGATAACGCGGCGATGATTGCCTGGGCGGGAATGGAGCGGCTTCAATTGGGAATGACCGACGCACCGGATTTCAAGGTGCATGCAAGATGGCCGCTCGACCCCGATGCGCCCGTCGTGCAAGTCAAATCGCAGAGGGTTTAAAATGTCCGGCATTCAAAACATCGCGGTCATCGGCGGCGGCAGCTGGGGCACGGCGCTGGCACATATCCTTTCGCAGGCGGGGCGCGACGTAACGCTCTATGCCCGCGACGCGGGGCTCGCCGACAAGATCAACAACACCCATGAAAACCCCGTTTATCTCGCCGGCGCGAAACTGCATGACAGGCTGAGGGCGACGGCCAGTCTCGAGACCGCGCTGCAAAAGGCGCAGCTCTGCCTGCTCGTCACCCCCACGCAATACCTGCGCGAAACGCTCAAAAAGCTGCAACCGCACCTGCCGGCCGGCATTCCGCTTGTCAATGCGTCAAAGGGCATCGAGATGACGACGGGCTATTTGCTCTCGGAAGTCGCGGCGGAACTGCTGCCCGGTCATCCCTATGCCGCCTTCTCCGGCCCCACTTTCGCCACGGAAGCCGTGCGCGGGCTGCCGACCGCCATCACGCTCGCCACATCGGCCGATGAAAAAACCGCGCAGGGCTGGGCGAATGCCTTGCGCGGCCGCACTTTCCGTCCCTATCTCTCCGATGACGTGATCGGGGTTGAAATCGCGGGTGCGCTCAAAAACGTCATCGCGATTGCCTGCGGCATCGTCGAGGGGCGCGGCCTCGGCCAGAACGCCAAGGCCGCCGTGATGACGCGCGGCATCGCCGAAATACGCCGCCTCGGTGTCAAGCGCGGCGCGAAGCCGGAAACTTTCCTCGGGCTCGCAGGCTTGGGCGACCTCACGCTGACCTGCTCCTCCATGACCTCGCGCAACTATTCGCTCGGCTTCGAATTGGGGCAGGGCAAGCCATTGCAGCAAATCCTGGCCGAGCGCAAATCGGTGTCGGAAGGCGTCACGACCTCATGGGCGGTCGCGGATTATGCCGAACAGCACGGCGTCGATATGCCGATCTGCCTTGCGGTGCGGCATGTGCTGCACAACGGCGCGAATGTGGATGAGATCGTGCAGGGGCTTCTTTCCCGCGACCTCAAAAACGAGAATCATTAAGGCTTCGGCGGCGTTTCCGGCGGCACGGCTTTTTCGGGGGACATGCGCGCGAACCATTCGGGACGCTCGCGCATCATGTCGCGGCGGTTGCTTTCGGCCTGCGCGCGCTGGGCCGAGAGGACAGGGTGGTCGAGCACTGCCTGCAGCAGCCTGCCGCCCCGCCCCGCCAACTGGTCGACCATTTCCACGACCAGAATATTCGGCGCCGCCTGCGGGCGGATGGCCAGCAGCATATCGATCAGTTCATTTTCCGGCTTCTCGGAATGCAGCACGGCAAAAGCGCCAAGCGCCATGGCCGTCGAGCGCGCCTTGCCGGCATGGCAATGGATGATGACGGGGCCGGTATGGGCATGCTCGAGAATGAATTCGAGGCCTTCCTTCACCTGCGCCAGATCGGGGCCGTCTTTCACCACCTGCTCCGAATCCCAGAAAACGAGGATCTTCTGCGCAATGTCCTTATGGCCATGCGCGGGCAGACGCGGGGCGGAGCCGTTTTTATCGAGCGCCGCGCCCGGATGCTCGATCGACAGCACGGCCGCGACAGGCTCGCCAGCGAGGGCTTGCGCCTCGACGCGTTTCAGCACTTCATTCGCGCGACAGATGATGATTTCGGTCATGCCATTTTATAACCCGATTCCGCGGATTATGCAAACGGGCCAAAACCGCCATGTTTTTCGCGGCTGGCATGCTAGAAAAAAGAAAATTGGAGGGCGAAATGGCTTACTGGCTGATGAAATCCGAACCCGATGCCTATAGCTGGCAGCAGTTCGTAAAGGACAAAAAATCCGGCTGGACCGGCGTGCGCAATTACCAGGCCGCCGCCAACATGAAGGCGATGAAGCTCGGCGACGAATGCTTTTTCTATCATTCGAACCAGGGCAAGGAAATCGTCGGCACCATGACCGTGTCGAAGCTCTACCACCCCGACCCTACCGACGAAACTCAGAAATTCGGCATGGTCGAAGTGAAGGCGGCCGCAGCACTGAAAAAACCGGTCACCCTCGCCGACATCAAGGCCCACGAGAAGCTGAAAAACATGGCGCTGGTGCGACAGTCGCGCCTTTCCGTCTCGCCCGTCACGGCGGAGGAATGGAAGATCATCTGCAAGCTGGGCGGGGTTGCTTGAGCGACAGCTTTACCGACATTATCACCGTGCGCCACGCCATCCGCCGCCATCGCGATGCGAAGGGCGACGACCGCTGCTGGCTCGACGATTACTTCGTCTGGGCGCTTATTCCCGGATCTTTCGCGGTGCCGACAGCCGTGCCACCGATGGAAGAAGCCATGGATATGTGCCGGGGGTTTTACAAGCGCCGCCGTGCCGACACGGCGGATGAGCAAAGCCCCGATGCGGTGACCGATCCGCAGCAATGGGACAAGGATCTGGAAGCGATGGATGACGCGGCGCTGCAGGCAGAACTTGCCCGCATTCGTGCAGCCGTGCGCACCCACCGCGACGCCGCCTGCGCTGCGCTGACCCTCGATGACGACCGCGCGCTTTATCGCGTGCTGCCGGAAAAGGTGGCGGCGGATTTCCGCCTGCCGCCCGAATCCGTGTTCCTCGGCGAAGCGGGGGCGCCGAAGGCCGGCTGCCCCGCCTTCTGGCGCAGCCATGCGCATTGCCGCGTGAAGCGGCACAACCTGCCCCAATGGGGACCCTGCGACGAGGTGACGTAATCCAACCTCCGCCGCGAGCGAAAAAATTTCAGGCTTATGGCATTTTGCGCCGCAGCACGGGCGAAATGGCAATGGACGCGCAAATAATCGCTGTTATTCTTGAACTCCGCGAATTTCCGAGACGTTTTTTGAAGGAGCATTTCCATGACCGAGCACAAGGTCCATCCGGCGCATCCCGAATATTTTCCGGTCCCCGCCGAAGTCGCCAAGCACGCGAAAATCACCGCGGCAAAATATGAGGCCATGTACAAGCAGTCGGTCGAAGACCCCGTCGCGTTTTGGGGCGAGCAGGGCAAGCGCCTCGACTGGTTCAAGCCGTATACGCAAGTGAAGGATGTCGATTTCGCCGATAATGCGCGCATCCGCTGGTATTACGACGGCACGCTCAATGTCGCGCATAACTGCATCGATCGCCACCTGCCGAAACGCGCGAACCAGGTCGCCATCATCCGGGAAGGCGATGCGGCGAATGACAGCTCCACCATTACCTATGCGCAGCTGAAGGACGAAGTCTCGAAGCTCGCCAATGCGCTGAAGGAGCGCGGGGTGAAAAAGGGCGACCGCGTCACGATCTACATGCCGATGATTCCGGAAGCGACCTATGCCATGCTCGCCTGCGCGCGCATCGGCGCGGTGCATTCGGTTGTTTTTGGCGGGTTCTCGCCCTCCTCCCTGCGCGACCGCATCCTCGATTGCGAGTCAAACGTGCTGATCACGGCCGATGAAGGGTTGCGCGGCTCGAAAAAAGTGCCGCTGAAGGCCAATGCTGATGAAGCGCTGAAAGACTGCCCGAACGTCGATACCGTCATCGTTTATAAACGCACGGGCGGCGCTGTGAACTGGAACGAAACGCGCGATGTCTGGTATCACGACATCGTCGGCAGGCAATCGGCCGACTGCCCCTGCGAGCCGATGAACGCGGAAGACCCGCTGTTTATTCTCTACACCTCCGGCTCGACCGGCAAACCCAAGGGCGTGCTGCACACGACCGGCGGCTACCTTGTCTTCGCCGCGATGACGCATGAATATGTGTTTGATTACCACAAGGGTGATATCTACTGGTGCACGGCGGATGTGGGCTGGGTCACGGGCCATAGCTATATTGTTTACGGTCCCCTCGCCAATGGCGCGACCACGCTGGTGTTCGAAGGCGTGCCGAACTACCCCGACTGGGGCCGCTTCTGGTCAGTGATTGACAAGCACAAGGTCAATATTTTCTACACCGCCCCGACCGCTATCCGCTCGCTGATCAAGGAGGGCGACGAATGGGTGAAGAAGCACAGCCGCGCGTCCTTGCGCATCCTCGGCTCGGTCGGCGAGCCGATCAACGAGGAAGCCTGGCTCTGGTATTACGAAACCGTCGGCGACAAGCGCTGCCCGGTCGTCGATACCTGGTGGCAGACGGAAACAGGCGGCATCCTCATTACCGCGCTGCCGGGCGCCCATGCGCTGAAACCGGCCCACGCCTCCATGCCGTTCTTCGGCGTGCAGCCGGCGCTGGTCGATGCCAATGGCGCGGTACTCGAGGGCGAGAATGAAGGAAACCTCGTGCTGACCGACAGCTGGCCGGGGCAGATGCGCACGGTTTACAAAGACCATGCGCGCTTCGTGCAGACTTACTTCTCCGCCTATCCCGGCCGTTATTTCACGGGCGATGGCGCGAAACGTGACGCGAAGGGTTATTACCGCATCACGGGCCGCGTCGATGACGTGATTAACGTCTCCGGCCATCGGCTCGGCACGGCGGAGATCGAGGACGCGCTCAATTCCCATCCCAAGATCGCCGAAAGCGCGGTCGTCGGCTTCCCGCACGACATCAAGGGACAGGGGATTTATGCATATGTCATCCTCATGGGGGGCGAACAGGTGAGCGAGGAGCTGCGCAAGGATATCGTCGCGCATGTGCGCAAAGTGATTGGCCCGATTGCGACGCCGGATGTGCTGCTGTTCGCGCCCGGCCTGCCCAAGACGCGCTCCGGCAAAATCATGCGCCGCATCCTGCGCAAGGTCGCCGAAGACGCCTTCGACCAGCTTGGCGATACCTCGACGCTGGCAGACCCGAGCGTGGTCGAGAGCATCATCACCAACCACAAGCAGCTGCCAAAGAAAGCCGCCTAGAGAAATAAAATCCGTGGGAAGGGCCCGCAGCGATGCGGGCCTTTCTTTTTGCTAGAGCCGTCCGAGCCGCTCGCGTTTCGGCAAAAAGATGGCAAGACCGATCGCCGTCAGCAGCGCGAGGGCGACGAGGACGAGGGTGAAAGTCGCGACGGATTCAATAGGCCATTCACCGAGCGCCGAAATCTGGTCGAAATCGCCGCGGAAATGCCCGCCCTTTTGCATGCCATAGGCGTCACGGGCATTGGCATCGATGCGCAGGCCCCAGGCCGTGATGAGGTTGCGCCCCATCGCGAACAGCCCGAAGACCATGTTCAG
>DASPMW010000002.1:0-2609 GCA_035626855.1 Patescibacteria group bacterium | reverse complement strand
TCCTCGACGCCTTTTGCGCGGATTGCGCCGCCCAGGATCACGTATTTCGCGCGCACTTCACCCTTGTCGGTGATAACGCGGGGATTGTCCCAATGCTCGATCGCGGTGACGCGGGTCAGGTCGTAAATGCGGCAGCCTTTGGAAATCGCCGCATGGGCGAGGCCCTGGGCATAATTATAAGGATGGAAATGGCCGCCGACCTCGTCGAGCTGCGACCCTATATATTGTGACACATGGACGAGGTTTTGCGTGCCTGCCGCATCCAGCATATGCATATCGTGATAGCCGAGCTCCGTCCAGCCATCGGTATCCGCCTGGAGGTCGGCGAGCTGGCTGGGCTTGAAAGCTGCGACCAGTACGCCGGGCTTGAAACCGCAGTCGATATTGAAATCAGCAATGCGCTGCTGAATTAGCTTGATGCCCTCGACCGAGACATCACACATGAGCTTCGCGTCGTCGCGGCCATATTTGTCGATGAGGTAGCGGGGCGATTTGGTGAAGCCCCGCTGCATCTGTCCGCCATTTTTGCCAGAGGCGGCTGAGGCTATTTTGCCCTTTTCCAGAATAATCACGGAAAATCCGCGCAAACTGAGCTCAAAAGCGGCTGAGAGACCCGAAAAACCGCCACCAATTACACAAATGTCGCAGTTGACGGCCTCTGACAGAGAACCTAGAGTCCCGGCATGCACATTGGCCGAGATTTGGTACCACGGCGTACGAAAACGGGCAAAATCATCGGCAATGTTGCTCAAAATTATGTAACCTGCAGGAGCCTTTCATGGACAAGCTAGAAGAATTCATCCGGGAACACAAGATTACCGAGGTGGAATGCCTTGTCCCGGACATGGCGGGCATCGCGCGCGGGAAGATTATCCCGGCTGACAAGCTGCTCCGCATCCTGCGCGAACGCGGCATGCCGCTGCCGGAATCCGTCTTTGCGCAGACGGTTACGGGGAATTATCCGGACGAGCTGGACGAGCATATCAGCCCGACCTATGGCGACGTTTACCTGACGCCAGACGAGGCGACCGTGCGTTTCGTGCCTTGGTACCAGGAACCGACCGCGCAGATTATCTGCGACGCCTTCTATTCTGACGACACCCCCGTGCCGCTGTCCTCCCGCCAGCTGCTCAAGATGATCGTCAAGGAATACGACAAGCGCGGCTGGACGCCGGTCGTGGCGCCCGAACTTGAATTCTACCTTGTCGCGGTCAATACCGATCCCGATATTCCGCTGCAGCCCCCGGTCGGCCGCACCGGCCGCCAGGAAATCGGCCGCCAAGCCTATGGCATTGATGCGGTCAACGAATTCGACCCGGTGTTTGAAGACGTTTATGATTACTGCGAAAAGCAGAACATTGATATCGACACCCTATCGCACGAAGCGGGCGCCGCGCAGATCGAGGTCAACTTCAACCATGGCGACCCTGTCGAGCTCGCCGACCAGGCTTTCCTGTTCAAACGGACCTCGCGCGAGGTCGCGATCCGTCACGGTGTTTACGCAACCTTCATGGCGCAGCCGATGCAGACAGAACCCGGCTCCGCAATGCACATCCACCAGTCGGTGGTCAGCAAGAAAACCGGCAAGAATATTTTCGCAACCGATGCGGGCCATGACAGCCAGCTGCTGCGCCATTACGTCGGGGGGTTGCAGCGTTACCTGCCTTATGCGATCCCGCTGTTCGCGCCGAACGTGAATTCTTATCGCCGTTTCGGGCACAAGGAAACCGACAGCCCGATCAACGTCGAATGGGGCGTCGATAACCGCACGGCCGGCCTGCGCATTCCGGTCTCAAAACCCGAAAACCGCCGCATCGAAAACCGCCTGCCGGGCGCAGATGGCAACCCGTACCTCACCATCGCCTCGACGCTCGCCTGCGGCTTGCTGGGTATGATCGAAGAAATCGAGCCGTCGGAGCAGATCAAGGGCAGCGCCTATAAAAAGGGCCATACGCTCCCGAGTTCGCTCACCGACGCGCTGAAGAAATTCAAATCCTGCAAGCCACTCTCCAACCTCCTCGGCGAGCGTTTCGTCAAAACCTATGTCGCGATCAAGGAAGCCGAATACAAGGCCTATAACACCGTTATTTCGTCTTGGGAGCGGGAGAACCTGTTGCTGAACGTGTAACAGTGACGACCCAAGATATTCTCGCGGACGCGGCGGCGTTTCAGTTTCTCGACGTCGGAGACTGGCTCGCCACTTCTTCGCAGGACGTGAATGCAGCGGACGAGCAGGGCTGGACGGTTCTGCATTACGCTGCGGCCGCCGAAAGCGCGGGGCATGATGTTGATGACGTCGTGAACATGCTGCTGCAGACCGGCGCCGATCCGCATCAGGTAAATGAAGCTGGCGACACGCCGTTCAATATCGCGGCGGCGAATGCGCCGGTCGCCGGGCGGCTGATGACCAATCACTGGCTCGAGCAGGCGTTGATGAAGCGGGGGAAGGGGGTGAACGATCGCTCCGGTTCGCACGGCTCGACCCTCGCGCAATATATGGCGAAGTGGTCGCGCGACGATGAGATCGAAGAGCAGTTGCGTCAGGCAGTCGAGGCGGGAATGAAACCCGATATTGCTAACGCGAGTGGCTGGACGCCGGTGACGGCAGC
>DASPMW010000001.1:0-6918 GCA_035626855.1 Patescibacteria group bacterium | reverse complement strand
ATTCCAGCTCCTTCAGCGCGTCTTCATGCGCTGTCGGCTCGGCTTTTCGTCTTGCCAGCGCCTTGCGCGGCACCAGGGTTTTCCTCATCAGATCAGGCATGCGCTTGCGCAGCAGGGCGAGCGCCGCAGTCACCTGCGTCGCGCTCATTTTCTTCTGTCCCAGGATATGCTGCTCAAGCGCCGCGATAATGTCGCGCGCGGCAATTTGCTCGCGCAACGGTCGTCCGCTTGGTTTTTTCATGTCCGGATATATGTTCGGGTTTTTCTTGATTCGGGGAGCTCAACTCCCCCGCTCACACTTCCTGAGCCTGATTAGATCGTCTCAACTTTGACCTCAGTTTTCAAGGTTATTAGTTGTGACATTGCGTGACGAACACCGCTTTGCCGTTATTTTCGAAGCGGATGAGTCGCCTAAAATTTTTTGAAAACAGGGTCGGGTGTTCAGCCGAACGTCACGCGCGTCACAAAAAAAATCTTGATGTTATTTTTGGAATCGGCGAATCAAGCCGCAAATCAGCGGCCCGGAACGCCCGCGCCGCTCGCCGGGCCCGATTGTCCTGCGCCCGTCGCTGTCGTCGTCGCAGCCGCCGGCGTACCGGTTGCGGCGCCCGTCGTCGCCGGAGCGGCCGCCGGGGCAGTCGCAGGAGCATTCGCGGGGGCGGCCGCAGGCGCGGCGGCCGGCGCCGCAGCGGGGGCAGGGGCCGGCGACTGGAAGGACTTGCTGCGGTTCGCCGACTGCGCCTTCATGCGCGCGATTTTCTGCATCATGTCCTTGCACTGCTGATAGGCTTCGTAGGAGCTCATATAAGCGGCGCATTCATCGGGCGGGGCGGCGGGGGCGGCTGCCGTCGCGGGGGCGGCGGTACCTGCGGCCGACGCGTCATTGAAAACGGGGGGCACGGCCTGGGCGGCCGCCGGGTTCGTGCCTGTCGGCGCGGTGTTGACGGGGGCGGCCGCGGCCGGGGTCTGGCCCGGCACGGTCGTGGGCACCAGCGTTCCCGGGGCCGTGGCGGCAGGCACGGCGACGCCGGTTGCGGGAGCGGGCGCGGTTGCGGGGGTCGCGGGAACGGTGCCGACATTCGGCGCATTGCCCGATTGGGTGGACGAGCCCTGATAGGTGCCGTAATTACGGGTCTGCGCCTCGGCCGACAGCGGCAGGAGGGCAAGGGCGGAGAGAAGCGCGAGCGTGGACAGAGTTTTCATGACATTCCCCAATGAAGAAACGGCATGCCCGGCCCGGCAGCCTTGATTAATAATAGTATTTTATCACGGATTGATAAGAGCTTCGTTAAAGCCGCGGCCTAGTCGTTAAAGCTAGCCCTTGATTTGCTTGGCTTAATTTCCGGCAGCCAGCTGCCCTTTTCTTTTTTCCGGCGCTTGCGCGGCGCGGGTTCGTCCGATTCCGCGGGGGAATCCGGCTCTGCCGCCTCGTCCTCCTCCGCCGTGCTTTCGCGCACGCGGACATAGTTGCGGGCATTCTCCGCTTCCGGCTCTTCCGCCTCGGCCGCTTCCTTTTTCTTCCGGGCACTCTTCGCCTTGCGGCCCTTTTCGGCGAGCATGGCGTTGCAGGTCTGGTACTGCTTTTCGTAATTGCTGCGCACGATCGCCTGCTCTTCCGGCTCCAGCTGGTTGAGGCATTTCTGCAAGGACGTCACGATGCGCGTCTGCGGCGGGGGTACGGCGCTCGGGTCTGCCGCGGCGTCTGCCGGCTGCTGCATCTCGGCCCCGTCGATCGGCGCTTTCTTGCCGGCGCTGAAATACTGTACCTGCGCCGCCGCCGGCACCGCCGCCAGTAGGGCCGTTATCAGCAAAAGGTATTTCAAGGCTTGGGTCCTTTGGGCGCGGCCGGTTTTTTCGGGTTCGGGTCGATCAGCGGCTCCGGCTTTTCATTTTCGTTCGCCGCCGCCTGTTTCGCAGCTTCCTCGTCGGCCGCTTTTGCTTCGGCCGCCGCGCGCTGCGCCGCCGCCATCATCAGTGCCTGCACGAAATCATTGCGCTTGAATTCGACGGCGATATCGAGCGGCGTCTGCCCCTTCTCATTCTGCATCATCATATCCGCGCCGTGGTTGAGAAGCGCCTGCATCGCGAACAACTTGCCGGTGCGGGCTGCGACGTGCAGCGGCGTTTCGCCATGGTCTGCGGTGGCGTTCACATTCGCACCCGCCTCCAGCACCATGCGCGCGAATTGCGCGTTGTCGCGCGACGCGGCGTAATGCAGCGCGGTCCAGCCGTTCTTGTCGGTTGCGGCGTCGAGGTCGTGGCCCCCTTCCGTCATCGCCTTCACCAGCGTCTGCGCGATGCCTTCGTTGTCGGAAATGATCGCGGCATGCAGCGCATATTGTCCGTGGCGGCCCGGCAGCGCGGGGTTCGCGCCGAATTCCAACAGCTTTTCAACGACCGGCCCTTGGTTATGGCGCGCCGCGCTGTGCAGCAGCGTGTCGCCGTCTGTGGCCGCCAGGTTCCAGTCGCCCTTGTCGCCGAGCGCGTCTTTTACGTCGTCGAGCCAGTCGGCGGTGTAATTCGTCTCGATCGCCTGGTGCAGCGGGGTCAGGCCGGCTTCATCATGAATATCGGTGCGCGCGCCTTTCTTGATCAGCGCGACGCCGAAATCGGAATGGTATTTGCGGAAGGCATGGTGCATCGGCGTGCGGCCGCGGCTGTCGCGGTCGTTGATGCGGTCTTCCATGCCGGGCAGCGCGAGCAGCGATTCGAGCGATTTTTCATCGCCGCCGCGCGCCGCAAAATGCAGCGCGCCGCGCTTCCAGTTGTCGGTCTTGGAAACATTCGCGCCGCGCTCCCGCAGGAAATCGGCGCAGGCGGTCTTGCCGGATTCGAGCGCCAGCAAAAACGGCGTCATGCCGTCGGCGTTTTTGGCCGGCTGGTCGATGCTCGCGTTATGTGACGCGATCATCTTCAGGACGGTCAGGTTTCCATTGCGCGCCGCGATATGCAGCGGCGACTGCTGCATGGCCGCCGAGTTCGAGATATTGACGTCCGCGCCATGGCTGACCAGCATGCCGATGATTTCGGAATGGTCGTTATAGGAAAAGCTGTAATGATCCATGATGGTATCAAGCGGGCGGCGGCCGTAATCATTCGCGATATTGGGATCGGCGCCGAGCGCGAGCAGCGAGCGGACCCGCTCCTTGCTCTGGCTTTCCGCCGCCTTGTTGAGCGCCGTGTTGCCCGAGCCGTCCTTCGCGTTCAGGTCAAATCCGCCGTTGAACAGCAGCAGCAGCATGGCGGCGTAATTCTTGTCGCTGACGGCATGGACCATCGTCGATTTGTTATAGCCGCTGGGCGATGCCGTCTTGCAATCCGCGCCGAGTGCGATCAGCAGCTTCGCCGCCTCCACATGGCCGTTTTCGACGGCGATGAACAGGCTGTTGCGGTTCTGGTTGTCGGTCTGGTTGACGTCGCCGCCGACCGCCACGATTTTTGCGATCAGCGCGGGCTTGTTCGCCTCGACCGCCGCCATCAGGGGCGTATGGCCGTAGCTGTAGGTTTTATGGTCGTTGACGCCCCGGCGCACGTCCTGCACTGCCAGCAGCGCGTCGGCTGCCGCTTCGTTGCCTTGCTTCGCGGCGAGATGCAGCGGCGTCTCGATCTGGTTGTTGCGGATCACCGCATTCGCGCCGTGCTCCAGCAGTTTTTGCAGCGCTTCATTGCTTTTGTTCGTGACAGCGACATGCAGCGCGGTCGCGCCAGTCGCGTCGCGCTGATCGAGCGACAGCCCGGTCGCATAAAGGTATTCGATGATGTCGGGGCGGTTCTTCTCGGCCGCCAGATGCAGCGCGCTGCGTTTGGTGTCGGCATTGCCGGAGATTTCAGGGTCCGCGCCCAGATCGCGCAGGCTCGCGATGAACGCGACCGGCGCTTCGTTTTCGATCGCCCAGTCGAGCGGCGTGCGTTTCTTGTCGTCGCGCAGCTCGAGCGACGCGCCGCGGTCAACCAGCAGCGCCGCCATTTCGATGTTGCGCGCGGTGATAGCGACGTAAAGCGGCGTCTGCCCCGATTTGTCGCCCTGGTTCGGGTCCGCGCCGATGCGCGTCAGGCGCTCGACCAGCGCGCGGTCATTTTTCTCGACGGCCAGGTGCAGGGCGGTGTTGCCCTTGGCGTCCACGGCCGCGTTGATGCCGCTGCCCTCTTTCTTCGCGGCTGCGTTGAAGCCGGGGTTTTTGCGGGGCATGGGGGGCATCACTTACGCCTCGCTCTCAGGGGGGAGGAAGGGAACGGTTGATTTCCTGGCCGGCAGGTCCAGCGACGCCACCAGCCCCGCGATCTGCGGGATCAGCGCGCGCAAAAGACGGCCCTGTTTTTCGACCACGCTCATGCGGGGGAAAATATCGCTCAGGTTCTTCTCCGCCATGACGCTTGGCTCCTTCGATTCCAGCAATTTTCGACCGTATAGATTCTTGACAGAATAGCGCCAAAGGGTCAACCCGCGACCTTATAAATGGCGTGATTTATACATAAGCTTAAGGGATTGTTTCGGCGGGAATTTTGCTGCGACGCGGCAAGTTGTCCGGTCATCCTGAGCACAGCGAAGGATCTCCCTTCTGGCGGATAGAAAGGGAGATCCTTCGCTGCGCTCAGGATGACAGGGGGAGTTAGAACCCGCCCCCATAATACCCGCCATAGGGGTTATAGCGCTTGGCGGTGGGCACGTTGCCCTTTTTTTGCAGGTACTGCTTGATCGCGTCGGAGGCGGTGCGGCGGTCGAGGCCGCTCGCCATGTCCCAGGCGCTGAATTTCTGGTTGTCTTCGGCGAGCGGGTCGGCGCCGGCGGTCAGCAGCGCGCGCACGGAAGCCGTGCCGCCGTAATTGTTGAGCACGGCAAGGTGCAGCGGCGTGCGGCCCTGATGGTCCTTGGCGTGGACATTCGCACCCGCCTTGATGAGTTTCGCGACCTCGTTATCCATGCCGTTCGCGGCGGCGAGGTGCAGCGGCGTCTGCTGGCTCCAGCGTTCCTTCGCTTCCAGATCGGCCTTTTTCTCGATGAGCTTGTCGACCAGTTCGGTCTTGCGCCGCGAAATCGCGAGCACGAGGGCGGAATTGCCCTGGTCGTCGACCGCCTTCGCATCCGCGCCGCGCTCCAGCAATTCCTTCGCGAGCGTGATGTTGTGGTCCATGATCGCGGAAAGAAGCGGCGTGCGCTGCCAGGTGTCGCGGTTGTCGAGATCGGCGCCGGCCGCGACCAGCTTGCCGATCGTTTCCGGTTTCACATGGGCGGAGACATGCTGCAGCACGTTGCGGCCCATTTTGTCCTTCACGCGCGCATCCGCGCCCGATCCCAGCAAAATATTGACGGTATCGTCCTGGCTGCGATAGACGGCGGCCATCAGCGGCGTCTGGCCGTCGGAATCGGGCTTGGACGGGTCCGCGCCGAATTGCAGCAGCAGGTTCAGCATGCGCTTCGATCCCGACTTGATGGCGAGGATGAGCGGCGTCACGCGCGGCTGCGTTTCCGATTTCGCGACATCCGCGCCGCTTTCGATCAGCATTTTCGCAAGCTTGATGTTGTCCGCCTCCGCCGCTTCATGCAGCGGCGTCGCGCCCTGATGGTCGGGCAGGTTGACATTCGCGCCTTTCGCGATCATCTGCGCCGCGAGCTTGTCATGCTTGTGGATGATCGCCAGATGCAGCGGCGAGCGGCCGTTCATCGCGACCGCGTTGACGAGGCCGCAGCCCTCCGTCTTCAACAGGTATTCGGCGACGGCTGTTGAATCGGTGCGCGCCGTCGCCAGATGCAGCGCGGTATCGCCTTCGTTATTGCTCGAAAACATCGCGACGCGCTCGAACAGCAGCGTCTGCACGGCCTCGACCGTGTTCGACTGCGCCGCGCGATGCAGCGCCTGGTAGCCGCGATTGTCGGGCCGGTTCGGGTTGTCGGTGTAATCGAGCAGCGCGCGCAAGGTCGCGACCGGCGCCGATGCCGCCGCGACATGCAGCGGCAGCTGGCCGTCCGCGTCGGGGATGTCGGCATCCATGCCGGATTCGAGCAGGAAGGGAATGAGTTTCTGGGACTCGGGCGTCTTCAGCGCCTCGAACAGCGGCGTCTTCAATTCCTTGTCGCGCGGGTTCACTTGCGCGCCGTATTCCATCAGCAGGACGCAGATCTCGGGACTGGCGACGGAAACCGCGTGGTGCAGCGGGCTGCGGCCGTCTTTTGTCGCCTTGTTCGGCGAGGCTCCGGCATCGAGCAGCTGCGCGACTTTTTCAAGGTTGTTCGCCTGGATCGCCTCGACCAGCACCGTCTTGTTGGTGGCGGGATCGGCGATCTTGTCCGGCTCGCGGATGAAGGTATTCTTGAAGCTCGGCTTGACCGATTTGGGGGCGGAGCGGGGCGCCGCTTTCACATCGTCATTCGCGTTATCAGGGTTCTTTCCCTGCGGGGACGGTTTTTTGTGATGCGGTTTCTTGCGCTGCGCCATGCGGGGTCAACCTCCGGGTCTGAGCTTCTTGTACGAATTCTCGAACTGTTTTTGCAGCGCCAGCTTTTCCGCCTCTTCCAGCGACCAGCGCAGGGAATAGTTGGTGGAATCGGCGGCGCGCGCGGATGCGGTCTTGTTGAAGGCGTCGGTCAGCAAAAGGTCGGCGCCCGCCTTGATCAGCGCTGTCGCGATCTCCGACTGGCCCTTGGTGGCCGCGATCATCAGCGCGGTTTCCTGTTTCTGGTTGCGGGCATTGATCTCGGGCCGCGTCGCCAGGATGTCGCGGGTCAGCTTCAGCATGCCCGATTGCGCGGCCAGCATCAGCGCCGTCTCGCCCTTGTTGTTCGCGGCGCGCGTATCCGCGCCCAGCTGCACCAGCCGCGATCCGGTCGAGCGCTTGTCGCGCCGCGCTGCGTAGATCAGCGGCGTGTCGCCCGTTTCGCTCTGGCGGTATTCCAGCGACGCGCCCCGGCGCAGAAGTTTC